>NZ_JCBAMR010000006.1:0-216286 GCF_059760425.1 Achromobacter sp. RT286_PF | reverse complement strand
TCATACCTGCTACTTTAACTATCAGAGTCACATTTGTGTTGTATTGTTTTTTTTTTTTTTAAAAGCAAAGGACGGAATACGTTTTTTGTTCCGTGGTCTGGTGGGTGGGGAGTTGTGTGAAAGAGACACCTTTCCCCCGCCGCCGCCTGTCGTTCCCGGCGGCCCCGCCGTCGTGGTGGCCGCCGACGGCACGCCGCTGCGCAACTACCCCAGCCGCGACGGCATCTGGCGCTATCCGGTCACGCCGGACCAGGTGTCCCCGCGCTACCTGGAAACGCTGCTCACGTACGAGGACCGCTGGTTCTACTGGCATCCCGGCGTCAACCCGGTGGCGTTCGCGCGGGCCGGCTGGCAATGGGCCACGAACCGCCGCATTGTTTCGGGGGGATCAACCCTGACGATGCAGGTCGCCCGCCTGATTGACCCCCAACTGGCGGGCAAGCCCTCGCGCTCCATGTCGGCCAAATTGCGACAGGCGTGGCGCGCGGTGCAACTGGAAATGCACTACAGCAAGGATGAAATTCTGTCCTTGTACCTGACCCACGCGCCCATGGGCGGCATCGTGGAAGGCGTGGAAATGGGTTCGCGGCTGTGGCTGGGCAAGGCTGCCCGTGATCTCGGCCCCGCCGAGGCCGCCATGCTGACCGCGTTGCCGCAAGCGCCCTCGCGCCTGCGTCCCGACCGCCACCCCGAGGCCGCGCAGGCTGCGCGCGACAAGGTGCTGGACCGCATGGCCGAACTGGGCCGCTGGACCCCGGCGGAAGTTGCCGATGCCAAGATCGAAAACGTGATCGCGCCGCCGCTACGCGCACGTTGGCTTGCGCCCCTGGCCGCACAGCGGCTGTTGCAGGAAGCAGGTACCAAAACCACCGCAAGGCGGCCGGGCCAGCGCCCGCCGCTGGTCGCATCGACATTGGATGCTGACATGCAGGCATCGGTGGAACGAATGTTGCTGGACCGTGTCGATAATTTGCCGCCCAAGGTTTCCATGGCGGTGCTGGTGATGGATAACGATACGCTGGAGGTCAAGGCTTACGCGGGGTCCGCCGATTTTTCCGACGATACCCGTTATGCCCACGTGGATATGGTGCGTGGCGTGCGCTCTCCGGGTTCTACTCTTAAACCGTTTCTGTATGCGCAGGCGCTGGACGAAGGGCTGATTCATTCGGAAAGCCTGCTGATCGATGCACCCATGTCATTCGGCGGTTATGCACCCGGCAATTTCCAGGCCGCTTTTTCGGGCCCGGTCAGTGTGGCGCAAGCGTTGCAGCGGTCGTTGAATGTGCCTGCGGTGGACTTGCTGGACCGTGTCGACCCCGCCAGTTTCGCGTCGGTTATGCTGACTGGCGGCGTGCGGTTACGAATGCCGGCCGGGGCTGCCCCAAATTTAAGCTTGATTTTGGGCGGGGGTGGCACCACATTGGAAGAACTGGTCGGCGCTTACCGGGCTTTGGCCCGCGATGGCGTCTCGGGACGGCCCCGCCTTCGGACGGAGCAGCCTCGAATCGAGTCCCGTATGATGAGCCCTGGAGCCGCCTGGATCGTTCGCGATATTCTTGAAGGCGGCGGGCATCCCGACCGGCCTTTCTACCAGTCGGGCAGCCCGACCCGGCGGCTGGCCTGGAAAACCGGGACCAGCTTTGGTTTCCGGGACGCCTGGGCAATCGGGGTGACCGACAGATGGACGCTAGGCGTCTGGGTGGGTCGCCCGGACGGCACGCCGAACCCCGGTTTTTTTGGGGCGAATGTGGCGGCGCCGTTACTGCAAGATATTGTGGCCGCGTTGCCGGAAGGCGCGCAGCAGGTCCGTAGCCGGCCCGAAACGGTGCAGGCGGCGGTCACATGTTGGCCACTGGGTTATCGGTTGGGCAGCGTGCCGTCGGGGCAATGTCCCGAACAGCGCGCCGCGTGGCTGTTGAACGACACGGCGCCGCCGTCATTTGCCGGTTACGCCGACGCTACCCAAGGGCCGTTGCGCGTGGGTGGCGTGGCCAGCGGTTCGGTCCTTCGGCCCGTGCCGGGAAGCCGGCAAGTGGCGCTGGATGTAGATGTGCAAGGCGCCGAAGGAGAAGTATGGTGGATGCTTGATGGCCGCGTGGTGAATCACGGCGCGTCGAGTCATCCGTTTAAATTAGTGCTGGCGCAAGACGGCCGGTATACGCTAACCGTCATGGACACGCTAGGCCGCCACGATAGAGTGGTTTTTGAAATCGCTGGCGTTACGCCATGATCGGCATAGAATATGAATCGTGTATTTGACCGCTTCGATGCAATACGGAGGAAGCGTGATTTCTCAAGAGCTTGAAGTCAGCCTGCATATGGCTTTCGTCGAGGCCCGTTCGGCCCGGCACGAATTTATTACCGTCGAGCACCTGCTGCTGTCGCTGCTCGACAACGCTTCGGCAGTCGAGGTTCTGCGCGCATGCGCGGCCAACCTCGACGACTTGCGCCGCAACCTCCGTCAGTTCGTTTCGGAAAACACCCCGGTGATTCCAAGCGGCGCCGAGGTCGACACGCAACCGACGCTGGGCTTTCAGCGCGTGATTCAACGCGCAATCATGCATGTTTCCGCAGGCGGCACCGGCAAGAAACCGGTGACGGGCGCAAACGTGCTGGTGGCCATTTTTGGGGAAAAGGACTCGCATGCCGTGTACTACCTGCAACAGCAGGGCGTCACGCGCCTGGACGTGGTCAATTTCCTGTCGCATGGCATTACGAAACAGCCCCAGGTGGAGTCCGCCGCCGTGCAGAAAGAGCAGCAGACCAACGGTGAAGAGCAGGGCGAATCGCGTCAGTCGCCGCTTGACCAATACGCCACGGACCTGAACGCCGCCGCGCTGGCGGGCCGCATCGATCCCCTGATCGGACGCGAGCACGAAGTCGAGCGCGTCATTCAGGTGTTGTGCCGACGCCGCAAAAACAACCCGCTGCTGGTCGGTGAGGCCGGCGTGGGCAAGACCGCCATTGCCGAAGGCCTGGCCTGGCGCATCACGCGCGGCGAAGTCCCCGAAATCTTGCAAGCCGCCCAGGTCTTTTCCCTGGACATGGGCGCGCTGCTGGCGGGTACCAAGTACCGCGGTGATTTCGAACAGCGCCTGAAGGGCGTGCTCAAGCAGATCCGCGGCAACCCCGACGCGATCCTGTTCATCGATGAAATCCATACGCTGATCGGCGCCGGATCGGCCTCGGGCGGCACCTTGGACGCGTCCAATCTGCTCAAGCCGGCTCTGTCTTCGGGCCAGCTCAAGTGCATCGGCGCCACCACGTATACCGAATATCGCGGCGTCTTCGAAAAAGACCACGCGCTGTCGCGTCGCTTCCAGAAGATTGACGTGCCGGAGCCCAGCGTCGAGCAAACCGTGCAGATCCTGCGCGGCTTGAAGAGCCGTTTTGAAGAACACCACAGCGTGCGCTATTCCGCTGCCGCGTTGTCGGCGGCCGCTGAATTGTCAGCCCGCTTCATCAATGACCGCCATCTGCCCGACAAGGCGATTGACGTTATCGACGAAGCCGGCGCCGCCCAGCGCCTGCTGCCGCGCTCGCGCCAGAAGAAGGTGATCGGCAAGGTGGACATCGAGAACATCGTGTCCAAGATCGCCCGCATTCCGCCGCAGTCCGTCTCCAACGACGACCGCAGCAAGCTGGCCACGCTGGACCGCGATTTGAAAACCGTGGTGTTCGGCCAGGACGGCGCCATCGATGCCTTGTCCGCCGCCATCAAGATGGCGCGCTCGGGCTTGGGCAAGCCGGAAAAGCCTATCGGCGCTTTCCTGTTGTCCGGTCCCACCGGCGTGGGCAAAACCGAAGTGGCGCGTCAACTGGCGTTCACCCTGGGGGTCGAGCTGCTGCGTTTCGACATGTCGGAATACATGGAACGCCACGCGGTGTCGCGCCTGATCGGCGCGCCTCCGGGATACGTCGGATTCGACCAGGGTGGCCTCTTGACCGAAGCCATCACCAAGCAGCCGCACTGCGTGCTGCTGCTGGACGAAATCGAAAAGGCGCACCCGGATGTGTTCAACATCCTGCTGCAGGTCATGGACCATGGCACGCTGACCGACAACAACGGCCGCAAGGCGGACTTCCGCAACGTCATCCTCATCATGACGACGAACGCGGGCGCCGAGACCTTGAACCGTCCGTCGATCGGGTTTGCCAATTCGCGGATGCTGGGCGACGAAATGGCGGAAATCCGCCGCATGTTCACGCCCGAATTCCGCAACCGCCTGGACGCAATCATCCCGTTCGCCGCGTTGGACCGCGAGGTCATCCTGCGCGTGGTGGACAAGTTCCTGATGCAGCTGGAAGATCAGTTGCACGAGCGCCGCGTGGAAGCCGTGTTCACCACGAAACTGCGCGAACACCTTGCCAAGGAGGGGTTCGACCCGCTGATGGGCGCGCGTCCCATGCAACGTCTTATCCAGGACACCATCCGCCGCGCGCTGGCCGACGAACTGCTGTTCGGCAAGCTGGTGGACGGCGGTTCGGTTACGGTGGATCTGGACGACACGGGCAAGGTGACGCTGGACTTCGACGACAACGGGAAACCGCCGTCTTCGGATGCGCCGGACAAGCAGGAAGTTGAACTGATCGATTGATGACTGCGGACAGCCAGCCGCTGATCGAGTGCGAACATTGCGCAAGCGTTTATCGCCGACATCAGCTTGAACCTGGCGAGACCGCCAATTGCGCCCGCTGCGGGGCCACGTTGTGGCGCTACAGCGGGCTTACTTTGTCCAATTGGCTGGCGCTTGCCATCACGGCCCTGATCGTTTTCGGGGTGGCTAACGCCTACCCGGTCGCTTCCATGTCCGTGCAGGGCATGGTGCAAGAAGCGTCCCTGCTGGACGCCATTTCCATTACGTGGCGCCAAGGCCACTGGGTGGTCGCCGTGATGACGGGGCTGGCCGGTTTTGCCTTGCCGTTGCTGCAACTGACCGTATTGCTGTGGGTGCTTGGCCCTTTGTCGCGGGGCCACGAGCCCGTCGGATTCCGCGGCGCCATGCGTCTGCTGGGCTTCCTCTCGCCGTGGTGCATGGTGCCGGTGTTTTTGCTGGGCGTGCTGGTCGCGGTGGTCAAGCTGGCGGGCATGGCGGCGGTGCAACCCGGTATCGGCCTGGGCGCCTTCGGCCTGCTGACTGTTTTCCTGACGATGCTGGGGCGCTTGTCGCCGCACGTACTGTGGCGTTACGCCGAAACGGCGGGCGTGGCCCCCGTGCATATTCCCGAAAGCGGTCCGGAAACCGTGCTGGCCGGCTGCCATGTTTGTGGCCAGGTGCAGGCCCTGCCGCGCGATGCCGATCCCGAAGAAGAACATCACTGCGTGCGTTGCGATGCCATCGTGCATTACCGCAAGCCGGATCACTTGGCGCGCACCTGGGCGCTGCTGCTTGCCGCGGTCGTGTTCTATATCCCGGCTAACGTCCTGCCCGTCATGCAGGTCAGTTCGGTGTTGGGCGACAGCGCCCATACCATCCTGGGCGGCGTCGTCGAGCTCTGGCAGATGGGGTCCTGGGATATTGCGCTGATCGTGTTTATCGCCAGTGTGGCCGTCCCGCTGACCAAGCTGTTGGCGCTGATACTCTTGCTGCTGACCGAGCAATGGCGCAGCACCACCAATCTGCGGCCGCGTACCCGCTTGTATCAGATGGTCGAGTTCATAGGCCAATGGTCGATGCTGGATGTTTTTGTCGTTATATTGCTGGCGGCGCTGGCCGATTTCCAAGGGCTGATGGAGATCAGCGCCGGCGCGGGGGCGGCGGCGTTTGGCGTCGTTGTGATCCTGACCATGCTGGCGGCCATGAGCTTCGATCTGCGCCGCAGTTGGGATCTTGAAGGCGAGGTCGACGTCGACTTCGACGCGCCCGAGATCGAGGGCCGGGCGCATCCGGCCCAGGCGGCGCATCATGCGCCGTCCGTGACAAGCAGGGAAGTGGGCTAGCAACAACCGTGGTTCCCGCTCAAGAAGAAAAAAGGAAAGTAGATGTCCGACCAAGCACCCGGTGCCGGTGAAGAGAAGTTCAAATCGCCGACTATCTCGCGCAAGCAGAAGCGCCGGATTTCATGGATATGGCTCGTGCCCATCGTGGCTGCGCTGATGGGCATGTCGCTTGTCATACGCACCTGGATGCAGGCCGGCCCGGATATCTCGATCTCGTTCAATACGGCCGAGGGGCTGGAAGTGGGCAAGACGCAGCTGCGCTACAAAGACGTGAACATCGGCACGGTGAAGTCCATCGGCTTTAATTCCGACCGCAGCAAAGTCGTGGTGAAGGCCGAGCTGGCCAAGGAAGTGTCGGACCTGGCGCGTGAAGGCACCAACTTCTGGGTGGTGCGTCCGCGTCTGGACGTCAGCGGCGTATCGGGCCTGGGTACCTTGTTGTCGGGCGCCTACATTGGCGTGGACGCGGTGGAAGGCAAGAACGGCGAGGAAAAGGCCACCAAGTTCAGCTTTGAAGGGCTGGAAATCCCGCCTGCCGTCACGCATGACCGGGCCGGCAAGCGCTTCATGCTAAAGGCGTCGGACCTGGGGTCCCTGGACATCGGCTCGCCGGTCTATTTCCGTCGCATCAATGTGGGCCGCGTCATCGGCTACGAGCTCGACAAGACCGGCACGGCGGTCAACGTCGAAGTGTTTGTCGACGCGCCCAATGATAAGTTCGTCACCAACGGCACGCGCTTCTGGAACGCCAGTGGCGTGGACTTCAGCGTCAACGCCGATGGCCTGAAGGTACGCACGCAGTCGCTGGTGTCGATGGCGGTGGGCGGCGTGGCATTCGAATCGGTGCAAAGCGTGCGCGATGGCAGCGCCGCCGCGCCGGCCGACGCGCACTTCGATCTTTACCCCACCGAGGCCGCCGCCAAGGCCAACCCCGACGGCGAAGCCTTCCCGATCCGCATGCGCTTCGATCAGTCGATTCGCGGCCTGACCGTCGGAG
Organism: Achromobacter sp. RT286_PF; assembly: GCF_059760425.1. NCBI lineage: Bacteria > Pseudomonadati > Pseudomonadota > Betaproteobacteria > Burkholderiales > Alcaligenaceae > Achromobacter > Achromobacter sp. RT286_PF. Next base: position 209,348 of record NZ_JCBAMR010000006.1, on the reverse strand, counting down.
CGCCCATCGACTTCAACGGCATCACGCTGGGCAACGTTACGCAGATCAATCTGGACTTCGACCCCGCCACCAAGCGCTTCTATTCCATCGTGGACGCCACGCTGTACCCGGAACGCCTGGGCCGCGTGTACGAAGAAGTGCGCGAACGCGCGCTCAAGGACGGCGACGAGGCCGGCAACCGCCTGCTGGGCGTGATGATCAAGTACGGGCTGCGCGCGCAGCTGCGCACCTCGAACCTGCTGACGGGCCAGCTGTACGTGGTGCTGGATAACTTCCCGAATGCCAAGCCGGTGGAATTCACCCCGTCCGACCCCGCCGTAATTCCTACTATCCCGGGCAACCTGGATCAGTTGCAGCAGCAGGTCAGCAACATCGTTGCCAAGATCGAGAAAATTCCGTTCGACAAGATTGGCGAGGATCTGCGCACCACCCTGGCCAGCACGTCCAAGCTGATGAACCGGCTGGACAAGCAGGTGGCCCCGGAGGCGCAGGGCATGCTCAAGCAGGCCCGCGAATCCATGGCGAACATCAACTCGATGCTGGCTTCCGACGCGTCCCTGCCGGTCAATACCGAAAAGGCCATGCAGGAACTGAGCCGCGCCGCGCGCTCGTTGCGGGCATTGGCCGATTTCCTGCAATCGAACCCCGAAGCCTTGCTGCGCGGCCGTGGCAAAGACCCGATTCCCGGCTCCGGCCCTGTCAGGAACTAAAGAATCATGACTTTATCTTCCCTGCGTCCTGTCCTGTCCTTGCTGGTGCTGAGCGCCGCCCTGGCCGGCTGCGGCTCGTCGCCGCCCGTGCATTACTACACGCTGCAAGGGCCCGCCGCGCCGTCCACCGCCGCGCCCGCCGGCTCCGCGGACTTTTTGATCGAGGTACAACCGGTCAGCCTGTCCACACAAGCCGACCAGCCCCAGTTGATGGTGCGCACGGGCGACGGCAGCGTATCGGCACTGTATTCCGAGCGTTGGAGTTCGCCGCTGGGCGACGAGCTGCGCGGCGCCTTGTCCGATGCTCTGAAGGGCGAATTGGGCGCGCTGGACGTGCAGATGGTCAAGCCTGGCCCGGGCGCGCCCGTGTGGCGGGTGCAAACCGACGTCCAACGCTTCGAGCTGGTCTCGGGCAGCATGGCGCAGCTGGATGCCACGTGGCGCGTCCGGCCGGTCAATGCCAAGGGTACGGGGTTGCTGTGCCGCAGCGTCGTAACCGAAAAGGTGTCCGAGACGGGCATTCCGGCGCTGATCGCGGCCCAACAGCGCGCCGTCGTGGCGCTAGCCGGTGCCATGGCGTCCGCCATACGCGGTCAAACCCCGGCGGGCTCGGCGTCCGTGCAGATGCTGGGATGTTCGCCCCTGAAGGACTCGCCGAAAGACCAGGACTGACATGGGCGCTTCCCGGTAAACCTGCGCCAAGTCAACTGGTTAACCTAGGGTTAACCTTAATACAAGCCGGGTTGCAACCTGTTTAGCATACGGTCCTACCCATACTGGGTTTCGTTCGAGTCCAGTATCACCTTTGCCATGCGACAGGAAGCAATCTCTTATGGCCAGCACGACCCTCGGCGTCAAAGTTGACGACGCACTGCGCGACCGCCTGAAGGCGGCCGCGAACAAGCTCAACTGCACGCCCCACTGGCTGCACAAGCAGGCAATCCTTTCTTATCTGGACAAGATCGAGCGTGGCCATCTGCCCGCCGAAATGTCGCACCTGGGCGTGGACGCCGGCACGGAAGACGACACGGGCGATGCGCCCGCTGCGCCCACGCCACCGTTCTACGAGTTTGGGCAGGACGTGCAGCCGCAGTCCGTGCTGCGCGCCGCGATTACCGCTGCGTATCGCCGCCCCGAGCCCGAATGCGTGCCGCTGTTGCTGGGCCAGGCCCGCGTGCCCAATCTTGAAAAAGTGCACGCGATGGCCTCCGACCTGGTCAAGAAGCTGCGCGGTAAGCGTAGCGGCGGTGGCGTTGAAGGGCTGATCCAGGAATTTTCGCTGTCCAGCCAGGAAGGCGTGGCGCTGATGTGCCTGGCCGAAGCGCTGCTGCGCATTCCCGACCGCGCCACGCGCGACGCGTTGATCCGCGACAAGGTCGCCCGTGGCGACTGGAAGTCGCACATGGGCGGCTCGCAATCGCTGTTCGTCAACGCCGCCACCTGGGGCTTGATGATCACCGGCAAGCTGGTGGCCGTCAGCAGCGAACAATCGCTGTCCAAAGCGCTGACCCGCTTGATCGGCAAGGGCGGGGAACCCCTGGTGCGCAAGGGCGTGAACATGGCCATGCGCATGATGGGCGAACAGTTCGTCTCGGGCCAGACCATCTCTGAAGCCCTGGCCAACAACCGCAAGATGGAAGCCCGCGGCTTCCGCTATTCCTACGACATGCTGGGCGAAGCGGCCACCACGGCCGAAGACGCCGAGCGCTATTACGCGTCGTATGAGCAGGCCATCCACGCCATCGGCAAGGCCGCGGCCGGCCGTGGCATCTATGAAGGTCCGGGCATCTCGATCAAGCTGTCCGCGCTGCACCCGCGCTATTCGCGCAGCCAGCGCGAACGCGTCATTGCTGAACTGCTGCCGCGCGTGAAGGCACTGACGGCGCTGGCTCGCAGCTACGACATCGGCCTGAACATCGACGCCGAAGAAGCCGACCGCCTGGAAATCTCGCTGGATCTGCTGGAAGCGCTTTGCTTTGCGCCCGAACTCGAAGGCTGGAACGGCATCGGTTTCGTCATCCAGGCTTATCAAAAGCGCGCGCCGTTCGTGATCGACTACGTGATCGACCTGGCCCGCCGCAGCCGCCATCGCATCATGGTGCGCCTGGTCAAGGGCGCCTACTGGGACAGCGAAATCAAGCGCGCCCAGGTCGACGGCCTGGAAGGCTACCCCGTCTACACCCGCAAGCTGTACACCGACGTCGCCTACCTGGCCTGCGCGCGCAAGCTGCTGGGCGCACCCGAAGCGGTGTACCCGCAGTTCGCCACGCACAACGCATACACGCTGGCAGCCATCTACCAGCTGGCCGGCCAGAACTACTATCCCGGCCAATACGAATTCCAGTGCCTGCACGGCATGGGCGAGCCCCTGTACGACGAAGTGGTCGGCCCGCTGGCGCAAGGCAAGCTGAACCGGCCGTGCCGCATCTATGCGCCGGTCGGCACGCACGAAACGCTGCTGGCTTACCTGGTGCGCCGCCTGCTGGAAAACGGCGCCAACACCTCGTTCGTCAACCTGATCGGCGACGACAGCATTCCGGTGGAAACGCTGGTGGCCGACCCGGTGGACGCGGCGTCGCGCATTGTGCCGCTGGGTGCGCCTCACGAAAAGATTCCGCTGCCGCGCGAGCTCTACGGCAATCTGCAACAAGGGGCGCGCGCCAACTCGGCCGGCCTGGACCTCACCAACGAACACCGTCTGGGCTCGTTGTCGGCCGCGTTGCTGGCCAGCGCGGGCACGCCGTGGCGCGCCGGCCCCATGTTGGGCGAAGGCGAACAGGCTTGGGACGCGGCGCGCGCCGTTGAAGTGCGCAACCCGTCCAACCTGCGCGATGTCGTCGGCCACGTGATCGAAGCGCAAGCGGACGAGGCCGGCGCCGCCTTGCGCGCCGCCGCCAATACCGCGCCCATCTGGCAATCCACGCCCGTGGCGGAACGCGCGCAGTGCCTGCGCCGCGCCGCGCAATTGCTGGAAGAGCAGATGCAGATGCTGCTGGGCCTGATCGTGCGCGAGGCCGGCAAGTCGCTGCCGAACGCCATCGCCGAAGTGCGCGAAGCGGTGGACTTCCTGCGCTACTACGCGGACCAGGCCGAACGCGAATTCAGCAACGACACGCACCGCCCGCTGGGCACCGTGTTGTGCATCAGCCCGTGGAATTTCCCGCTGGCCATCTTCACCGGCCAGGTCGCGGCCGCGCTGGCCGCCGGCAACACCGTCGTGGCCAAGCCCGCCGAACAAACGCCCTTGATCGCGGCGCAAGCCGTGGCCATTCTGCGCGCCGCCGGCGTGCCGGCTGGCGCCGTGCAGTTGCTGCCGGGCCGTGGCGAAACCGTGGGCGCGCAGCTGGTTGCCAGCCCCGCCGTGCGCGGCGTGATGTTCACCGGGTCGACCGACGTGGCGCGCATCATTGCGCGCACGCTGGCCGACCGCCTGGACGACGACGGCCACACCATTCCGCTGATCGCCGAAACCGGCGGCCAGAACGCCATGGTGGTGGATTCGTCCGCGCTGTCCGAACAAGTGGTGTTCGACGTGTTGAGCTCGGCCTTCGATTCGGCCGGCCAACGTTGTTCTGCGCTGCGCGTGCTGTGCGTGCAGGAAGACAACGCCGACCACGTGCTGACGATGCTGCGCGGCGCGATGCGCGAGCTGTCCGTGGGCAACCCTGACCGCCTGTCGGTGGACGTGGGCCCGGTGATCGACACCGACGCCCGCAACGGCATCCAGCGCCACATCGAGACGATGCGCACCGCCGGCCATCGCGTGGACCAGGTAGAACTGAACGGCGAATGCCGCCACGGCACCTTCGTTCCGCCCACCATCATCGAAATCGACCACATTAGCGAATTGACGCGCGAAGTGTTCGGGCCGGTGCTGCACGTGGTGCGCTATAAGCGCGACGAACTGGATGCCTTGCTGGATGCCATCAACGGCACCGGCTATGGCCTGACGTTTGGCGTGCACACCCGCATCGACGAAACCATCGCGCACGTGACGGGGCAGGTGCATGCCGGCAACGTCTACGTCAACCGCAACATCGTGGGCGCGGTCGTGGGCGTGCAGCCGTTTGGCGGCGAATGCCTGTCGGGCACGGGCCCCAAGGCGGGCGGCCCGCTGTATATGTACCGCTTGCTGGGCACGCGCCCGGCCGGCCTGCCGCCGGCGCTGGACGCCGCCGCGCCGCTGCCCCAGCGCATCGCGCTGCCGGGTCCCACCGGTGAAACCAACACCTATATGGTCGAACCGCGTGGCGCCGTGTATTGCGTGGCCGCCACCGAAGCCGGTGCGCGGGCGCAGTGGTCGGTTGCCCGTCTGACCGGCAACCACGCCTGGTTTGCGGACACGCCCGCTGCCCAGGCGCTGCTGGCCACGCTGGACGCCGAGCAACAAGGGCAAGCCGGCATCCTGGCTGACGATGAGGTCGATCAGGCCGACTACCAGGCGGTTCTGTTCGAAGGCGATGGCGACGCGCTGCAAGCGCTGAACCAGCGCATCGCGCAGCGCCCGGGCGCCATCCTGTCGGTGCATGGCCTGACGTCCGACGCCCTGGCGGCCGGCGCCAGCTACGTGCCGGAGCGCCTCTTGACCGAGCGTTCCATCAGCGTCAATACGGCCGCCGCCGGGGGCAACGCCAGCCTCATGACGATCGGCTAAGGGTGACCGAGGGGTAACCCTCGATGACCGAGGGTTATCTCCAATATCGGGCAGGTTGCACTGGAACGAAAATCCGGTCGCACTTCAAGTCCGGATGTCGCAACCCGACATCCGGACTTTGCAGAAAATGCATACGCGGGACCGGGCCACAGCCCGGCTCGCGGTAGTAGAAAAAACCAAAAGCCTGGCTAAAAGCTCAGGTATAACAAGGCCTTAAGACCAAGGCCAACTGTCCCGATACCCGGAGGGTTTTCCCATGAAGTTCCGCACCACTTTGAAGCTTCTCGCCGCCAGCATCGCCGCTGTGGGCATGACGGCCGCCGCGCAGGCCGCCGACATCAAGCTTGGCTTTGCCGCCCCGCTGACCGGTCCGCAATCGCACTACGGCGAAGACATGCAGAACGGGCTGAACCTGGCTTTGGAAGAAGCCAACAAGAAGGGCATCAAGGTCGATGGCCAGCCCGCCAAGTTCGTGCTGGTGTCGCGTGATGACCAGGCCGACCCGCGCGTGGGCGTGCAGGTGGCGCAGCAGCTGGTCGACCAGGATGTCGTGGGCATTCTGGGCCACTTCAATTCGGGCACCACCATTCCCGCGTCGCGCGTCTACCATGAGGCCGGTCTGCCGCAGATCGCCATGGCGACCTCGCCGGAATACACCAAGCAAGGCTACGAAACCACGTTCCGCATGATGACCAGCGACACCCAGCAGGGCGCCGCGGTCGGCAAGTTCATGGTGCAGAACCTGAAGGCCAAGAAGGTCGCCATCATCGACGACCGCACGGCTTACGGCCAGGGCCTGGCCGATGAAGTGGAAAAGGCCGTCAAGGCTGCCGGTGGCGAAGTGGTCCGCCGCGAATACACCACCGACAAGGCCAACGACTTCACCGCCATCCTGACCAACATCAAGGGCGCGGCGCCCGACGCCATTTTCTACGGCGGCCTGGACGCGCAGTCCGGACCGATGAAGCGCCAGTTGGCCACGCTGGGCCTGAAGGCGCCGCTGGTCTCGGGCGAAATGACCCGCAGCGACACCTTCATCAAGCTGGCCGGCGACGCCGCCAACGGCACCTTCGCCTCGCTGGCCGGCGTGCCGCTGGACAAGATGACCGCGGGCAAGGACTTCGAACAGCGCTATCAGGCGCGCTTCAAGAAGGCGCCGGGCGTGTACGCGCCGTACGCCTATGACGGCGCCTGGAACATGATCACGGCCATTGAACAGGCCGGTTCGTCCAAGCCCGAGAAGTACCTGCCGGTGCTGGCCAAGCTGGACCGCAAGGGCGCCACCAGCGAGCACATTTCCTACGACGCCAAGGGCGACCTGAAGGAAATCTCGGTCACCATCTACGAAGTCAAGAACGGCAAGTGGGAGATGGTTGAAACGATGGTCAGCCAAGCCAACTAAGGCCGGCTGAACCCGTAGGGCGGACGTGCCGGCGCTGCCGGCGTCCGCCAACGCTTTGCGCACACGCCGCTCGGCGTGTCGCCGCGAGCGCCGCGTTCCATGCATCATGGCGCGGGCCGCTGCAGCGCGATTTTTCCAGGCTTATTTTCGCGGCCCCTATGGATATCTTCATTCAACAACTGATTAACGGCGTCACGCTAGGCAGCGTGTACGCCCTGGTCGCCCTTGGCTACACCATGGTGTACGGCATCATCGGGCTGATCAACTTCGCGCATGGCGACGTCGTCATGATCGGCGCCATGGCGGCCACCACGATCGCCATTTCACTGGTGGGCGGCGACCCTGGCGTGTCGGCGTTCGTGGTGCTGGGCGTGGGCCTGCTGGTGTCCGTGCCGCTGTGCATGGCGGTGGGCTGGACGGCCGAACGCGTCGCCTACCGGCCGCTGCGACGCGCGCCCCGGCTGGCTGCGCTGATCACCGCCATCGGCGTGTCCATCATTCTGCAGAACGTGGCCATGATGGCCTGGGGCCGCAATTACTTGAACTTCCCGCAGGTGCTGTCGCCGCGCGTGTTCGAGTTTGCCGGCGCGCGCATGAGCACGCTACAGATCGCCATCGTGGTGATCGCGGCGCTGATCATGGGCGGCCTGCTGGCCATCGTGCACAAGACGCGCCTGGGCACGGCGATGCGCGCCACCGCGCAGAACCGCGAGGTGGCGGGGTTGATGGGCGTGAACATCAATACCGTGATTTCGGCGGCGTTCCTGATCGGCTCGGCGTTGGCCGCCGTGGCGGGCATGATGGTGGCCACCTATTACGGCGTGTCGCAATACACCATGGGCTTCATGCTGGGCCTGAAGGCGTTTACCGCCGCGGTGCTGGGCGGCATCGGCAGCATGGTGGGCGCGATGGTCGGCGGCCTGTTGCTGGGCGTGATCGAATCGCTGGGGGCCGGATACATCGGCGACATCACCGGCGGCTTCCTGGGCAGCCATTACCAGGACGTGTTTGCGTTCTTCGTGTTGGTGCTGGTGCTGATCTTCCGCCCCTCGGGCCTCTTGGGCGAACGCGTGGGAGACCGGGCATGAACACCTCCTTGAAACACAGCGGGCTGTCGACGCGCAACCTGATTGGCATTGCGCTGATCGGTGTCGTGCTGGCGGTGCTGCCCTTTGTGATCGGCATGGCCGGCCAAAGCTGGGTGCGCATCCTGAACTTCGCGTTGCTGTACGTGATGCTGTCGCTGGGCCTGAACATCGTGGTGGGCTTTGCCGGGCTGCTGGACCTGGGCTATATCGCGTTCTACGCGGTGGGCGCCTACACATGGGCGCTGCTGGCGTCGCCGCATTTCGGGCTGCACCTGCCGTTCTGGGCGATTCTGCCGATTGCGCTGGCGGTGGCCTGCCTGTTCGGCGTACTGCTGGGGGCGCCCACCTTGAAGCTGCGGGGCGATTACCTGGCTATCGTGACGCTGGGGTTTGGCGAGATCATCCGCATCTTTCTGAACAACTTGAATGCGCCGGTCAACATCACCAACGGGCCGCAGGGCATCAACCGTATTGATCCGTTCAAGGTCGGTGAATTCACGTTCGGGCGTACCGAGACCTTGATGGGCATCCGCTTCACCGGGCCGGAAAAGTACTACTACCTGCTGCTGGCGCTGACGCTGATCATCATCGTGGTATGCGTGCGTTTGCAGAATTCGCGTATCGGCCGCGCCTGGGAAGCCATCCGCGAAGACGAAATCGCGGCCAAGGCCATGGGCATCAATACGCGCAACATCAAGCTGCTGGCGTTTGCAATGGGGGCGTCTTTTGGCGGCGTGGCCGGTGCGTTGTTCGCGTCGATGCAAGGCTTTGTCAGCCCCGAAAGTTTCTCGCTGATGGAGTCGATTTCGATTCTGTGCATGGTGGTGCTGGGCGGTATGGGCCACATCCCGGGCGTGATCCTGGGCGCGCTGATCCTGGCGGCCTTGCCGGAGTTCCTGCGGGCCGTGGTGGAACCCTTCCAGCACATGGTGTTTGGCGCAGTGGTGCTGGACCCTGAAGGCATCCGCATGCTGTTGTTCGGCCTGGCGATGGTCTGCGTCATGCTGTTCCGCCCGGCCGGCCTGTGGCCGTCGGCGGTGCGCAAGCGTGAACTGTCCACCAAGACGCAAGGGGGTCCGGCATGAGCAAACTGCTGCAAGCCCAGGGGCTGGGCAAACGCTTTGGCGGCCTGCAAGCGCTGTCCGACGTCAGCTTCGATATCGAGCAGGGCGAAATCTATGGCCTGATCGGCCCGAACGGCGCGGGCAAGACCACGCTGTTCAATGTGCTGACCGGCCTGTACATCCCGGAAGACGGCAGCTGCACGTTCAACGGGCAGTCGATGTCGGGCAAGAAGCCGCACGAAGTCGCCCACGCGGGCCTGGCGCGCACGTTTCAGAACATCCGGCTGTTCGCGAATTTGTCGGCAATTGAAAACGTGATGATCGGCCGGCACCTGCGCACGAAGGCGGGTGTGTTCGGCGCGGTGCTGCGCACACGCCGCACGCGCGCTGAAGAAGCGGCCATCGAGGCGCGGGCGCAGGAACTGCTGGACTACGTGGGCATCGGCCATCGCGCCAACGACGTTGCGCGTTCGCTGCCGTATGGCGACCAGCGCCGTCTGGAAATCGCCCGCGCCCTGGCCACGGACCCGAAGCTGCTGGCGTTGGACGAACCGGCGGCCGGCATGAACGCGTCGGAAACGGTGGTGCTGCGCAAGCTGGTCGAAAAGATCCGCAACGACGGCGTCACGGTGCTGCTGATCGAGCACGACATGAAGCTGGTGATGGGCCTGTGCGACCGAGTGCTGGTGCTGGAATACGGCAAGGTGCTGGCCATGGGCAAGCCCGCTCAGGTGCAGCGCGACCCCAAGGTCATTGAAGCGTATCTGGGCGCGGGCGCCGCGCAAGACCCGCAGATTCACAAGGAGAGCCCGGCATCATGACGGCATCCCAACCCTTATTGGAATTGCGCGGCCTGCAAGTCGCGTATGGCGGCATCCGTGCGGTGCGCGGCATCGACCTGCGCGTGGACGCAGGCGAACTCGTGTGCCTGATCGGCGCCAACGGCGCGGGTAAAAGCACGACGCTGCGCGCCATCTGCGGCCTGGTGCCGCTGGCGGGCGGCGAAATCGTCTATGACGGGCAGTCCATCGTTGGCCAGAAGTCGCACGAGCTGGTGCGTCGCGGGCTGGTCATGGTGCCCGAAGGTCGGGGCATCTTCGGCCAGCTGACCATTGAAGAAAACCTGGCCATGGGCGCGTACATCCGCCGCGACGCCGCGCAGGTCAGGCAAGACACCGACCGCGTGTTCACGCTGTTTCCGCGTCTTGCCGAACGCCGCAAGCAGGCGGCCGGCACCTTGTCGGGCGGCGAGCAGCAGATGGTGGCCATGGGCCGCGCCATGATCGCGCGCCCCAAGCTGTTGCTGCTGGACGAGCCCTCGATGGGCCTGGCGCCCTTGATGGTCGAGAAGGTGTTCGAGGTGGTGCGCACCATCGCCAGTGAGGGCGTCACGATTCTGCTGATCGAGCAGAATGCGCGCCTGGCGCTGGAGAACAGCCATCGCGGCTATGTGATGGAATCGGGCGAGATCATCCTGTCCGGGCCGGCCAGCCAGATGCTGCACGACCCCAAGGTCAGGGCGGCGTATCTGGGCGAAGTCGAGGACGCTCCGGCCTGACGGCGACGCGCGCTTTGACGTGCGCAACAAAAAAAGCCCGGCATGTGAATGCCGGGCTTTTTCTTGCGGATGCGAATTGACGCGCCTAGGTGGGCTTAAGCGGGCCTAAGCGATCTTAAGCGGGCACAGGCACCACCCGCTTCTTGCCGATTCGCAGTGCAATCACCGCGGCGATCAGGCCCGTGGCGCCGGAAATTAAAAAGGCCATCATGTAGCTGCCCTGGGCTTCCCGGATCGCGCCGGCCATCCAGGCGGCGCTGGCTGCGCCCAGCTGGTGGCCCGCGACAATCCATCCAAACACAATGCCGGCGTCGCGTTCGCCGAAGGCTTCCGTCGTCAGCCGCAAGGTGGGCGGCACGGTGGCGATCCAGTCCAGGCCGAAGAAAATGGCGAAGATCGACAGGCTGTAGAACGAGAAATCGGAATAGGGCAGGTAGATCAGCGACAGGCCGCGCAGGGCGTAGTAGACAAACAGCAGCTTGCGCGGGTCGTAGCGGTCGGTCAGCCAGCCGGATGCCGTGGTGCCGACCAGATCGAACACGCCCATCAGCGCCAGCAGGCCGGCGGCTTGCACTTCCAGCATGCCGTGGTCGCCGCACAGCGCGATCAGATGCGTGCCGACCAGGCCGTTGGTGGTGAACCCGCAAATGAAGAACGTGGCGAACAAGAACCAGAATGTGGGGGTCTTCGAGGCCCGGGCCAAGGCGCCAAAGGTGGCGGCCAACATGCCGGTGCGCGGCGCGACGGGGGCGGGCGGCGCGTCGGGGTCGCTGCCGAATGGCGTCAGGCCGACGTTGGCCGGGCGGTCGGGCACCAACCACCAAGCCAGCGGCACCATGGCGGCAGCAGCGGCTGCAACCGTCCACACCACGCGCGTCCAATCCCCGGACGAGGCCAGCGTGGCCAGCACGGGCAGGAAGACCAGCGTGCCGCTAGCGGTGCTGGCGGTCAGCAAGCCCATTACCAGGCCCCGATGCTTGGTGAACCAGCGGTTCACGATGGTGGCGCCCAGCACCGAGGCCACCGCTCCGGAACTCAGGCCCGAGAACACGCCCCACGTCATCAGCAGGTGCCAGGGCTCGGTCATGTAGGCGCTGACGGCGCTTGAGGCGGACATCAGCACCAGGGCGCTGATCAGCACCCGGCGCAGGCCGAAGCGTTCCATCGCGGCGGCGGCGAAGGGGCCGACCAAGCCATACAAAAAGATGCCAGCCGCCGCCGCGAACGAGATCGAGCTGCGGCTCCAGCCGAAGGCTTCCTCTAGTGGCACCAGCAGCACGCTGGGCGTGGAGCGCAAACCGGCGGAAACCAGCAAGGCCAGGAAAATGACGGCAACCACGACAAAGGCGTACTTTTGTCCGGCGCGCTGAAAGGGAAGCGGAGGTTGGGCTATACTCATGTTACTGACCGGTACGTATCTGGTTTGCGATCAGCGAATAGTACGTACCGGTCAGTAACATCGTCAAGCGATTTTTCGGCGATTTGTTTTTTGAAGGCGCGGCCGTCCGCTCGTGTTGCGGGAACGCCATTCGCCTTCCGTTTCAGGAGTCCAGCATGGCCAGCAAGCCTTCCAATGCCTCAGGCGCCACCGCAAAAGCCGGCCCCAAGCCGCTACTGGCGGCAGACCGCATCCGCAAGACGGCACGCGAAATGTTCTACCGCGACGGCATCCGCGCCGTGGGAGTTGACGCCATCGTCAACCAGGCCGGCGTGACCAAACCCAGCCTGTACCGCAGCTTTTCGTCCAAGGATGAATTGGCGGCGGCCTATCTGCGCGACTACGACGCCGAATTCTGGGCCCGCTTCGACGCCGCCTGCGCCGCGCATCCCGGCGATCCGCGCGCACAGTTGCTGGATTATCTGTCGGGGCTGGCAACGCGGGCCGTGGCAAACGGGTATCGCGGCTGCGGGCTGACCAATGCCGCCGTTGAATACCCTGAACCCGAACACCCCGCGCGCGCAGTGGCCGTCGAGCACAAGCTGCAATTGCGCCGGCGCCTGAACGAGATGGCGTTGGGCATGGGCGCCCGAGACCCCGCGGCCCTGGCGGACGGCCTTCTGCTGTTGATTGAGGGCGCGTTTGTCTCTAGCCAGCTGTTTGGCGAAGGAGGCCCGGCGGCGCGGGTTGCCGACATGGCCGACAAGCTGATCCAGGCGCATCGGGCCGGCTGAATGGGGGAGGGCGCTGCACAAGACTAGTGCTTAATGTGGTGCTGCATGCACCGTTATGGTGGTGTTTGTCCCCATTGCGCAACGATTAAAAAAATGCTTGAAGTTTTTATTGCGACGCAACAAACGCGGATCTAACATCAAGTCGTGTTGTTCCACATCGCGCTTTCTCAAGGAGAGAATCATGAGCGATACCGCGTTGAAAAATGCCCGTATGTCGGATGCGCTGGAGCGGTCCTTGATCCGCGAGGCCGTCAAAGCGGAAACCTTGTCCGGCCCCTTCAACCGCGGTCTGTGGTTGCGCCTGAAGGTGCGCATGGCCTCGTTGGGCGGCGCCGTCGGCGAAATCCTGCACGACATGGACGCCGGTCGACAGCAGCATCCGGTGATCTCCGCCCGCCACTGAAGCGCCCGGGGCCAGCTAAAAAAACGCCAGCATATGCTGGCGTTTTTTTTGGGCGAGCCCGCTTCAAGCCACCATGTCGATAAGCAGATAGCCATCAAGAATGACGATCCCGACGGTGGCGCCGACGGCGGCCCAGGCCCAGGCGCCGCGCAGCGCGTATGCGCCCATCACCTGTTTGCGGCAGGCCAGCACCACCAGCGGTCCCAACGCGAAGGGCAGCGCCAGGCTCAGGATGACCTGGCTTAACACCAGCAGTTCGTCGGGGTCCTTGCCACCGGTGAAGATCAACAGGCCGACGGCCGCCGCGCCGGCGATCAAGCGCGTGGCCAGCGCCCGGCGCCGATCCGACCAGTTGCTGCGAATCTGAAACCCCTTGGACAGGATGCGCCCGGCCAGCACGCCGGTAATCGTTGAACTTTGGCCCGCCGCATACAAGGCAACGGCAAAGACGATGGCGGCGCCCACGCCCAGCGTGTGGCCGATGACGGCATGCGCGTCGTCCAGGCTGGACACGATCAGGCCGGATCCGGACAGCGATGCCGCCGCCACGATCATGATGGCCGAGTTGATCAGCATGGCCACGCCCAACGACACGATGGTGTCGTTGCGCGCCAAGCGCATGGCCATGTCGCGCGCCGAAGCTGGCAGGGACTGCGCGCGCTCGGCCAACGAGCCGGAATGCAGGTAGAGGTTATGCGGCATCAACGTGGCGCCCAGGATGCCCAGCGCGATCAGGAAACCTTGGGGGTCGCGCAACGCCTGGCCGGTCTGCGTCATGCCGTGCGCCACGGCGGTCCAGGCGGGGTTCGCCTTGAACAGCAGGAAAACGAATGACGCGGCAACCACGCCCAGCAACACCGCGATGACGCGCTCATGGCGGTCGGCATTGCCGCGCGTCAGCGCCAACACCGCGAATGTGCCGACGCCGGTCACCGCCACGCCGGCGATCAAAGGCAGGCCGAACAGCAGGCGCAGCGCAATGGCGCCGCCGATGAGTTCGGCCAGGGCGGTAGCCAGGATGGCGGCCTCGCCGGCCAGCCAGGCCGCCTTGGACCAGCGCGGCGACAGGTGGCGGGCCGTCAGCGTGGCCAGGTCTTGGCCGGTGGCCAGCGCCAGGCGCGATACCAGAATCTGAAAACCCAGCGCCAGGAATGCGGAGCAGATGACGACCATCAACAGGCCGTATCCAAAGCCGCTGCCGCCCGCGATGTCGGTAGCCCAGTTGCCCGGATCGATGTAGCCCACGGCCACCAGGATGCCCGAGCCGACCATGCGCCGCAGGTTGGCCGACACCCGCGCGTCCTGAGCCAAGGCGGCCTTGCCGCCAGAAATTGCGTAGATGAATCCGGTCATGCGGCACTCCTGAGAATGGTTCTCATTTTCTGGAAGTGCCGGAAGACCGTCAAATTGATTTTGCCCAAGCCCGGGATAGGGCCGACCAATGGCGCGCCCGGGACAGGACGCGCCATTGGCCAGGCGCAGCGCTTAGGACTTGAGCTTGGCGTCCATGGTGATCTTGGCGTTCAAGACCTTGGACACCGGGCAGCCCTTTTCAGCCTTGCGGGCGGCGTCTTCGAACGCCTGCGCGGTGGCTCCCGGGATGACGGCTTCCACGGTCAGGTGCACGGCGGTGATGGAAAAGCCGTCGTCGACTTTGTCCAGCGTCACTTCCGCCTTGGTGTCCAGGCTGGTGGCCACCAGGCCGGACTCGGACAGGATGTTGGACAAGGCCATCGTGAAGCAGCCTGCGTGCGCCGCGCCCAGCAGCTCTTCGGGGTTGGTGCCCGGCGTGTCGCCAAAGCGCGTGTTGAAGCCATAGGGCTGGGCCTTGAGCGCGCCGCTTTGCGTGGAGATCGTGCCTTTGCCCGTCTTCAAGTCGCCCGACCAGGCGGCGGATGCGGTTTTCTTCATAGTGACTCCTGTAGAGGGGGCGCGCGCGTGGTGCGCGGCCGGTGCAAAAAACGACCGCCGTTGACGGCGGTGTGCGTTGCCTTGCAAGGCATGAACGATGATACGGCGATGCCGGGGGGCGGACGCGGAATCCACCGGTGCGCAACGGCAAGCCGATGTAACGGCCCACGGCCATCAGGCAAAATAGCGGCATCCGTTTCAACCGTCCCAAGAGCTGCTGTCATGTCTCGCACTTTTCTACGCTATGCCTGCGCCGTTGCGCTGGCGCTGCCCGCCTTGTCCGCCCATGCCGAAATCGTCATTGGCGTGGATGTGTCCACGACCGGCCCCGCCGCCGCCATCGGCATCCAGACCAATAACGCCATTCGCCTGTGGCCGCAGACGCTGGGCGGCGAACCGGCGCGCTATGTGGTGCTGGACGATGGCACCGACGTCAGCCGCGCGGTGAAGAACATGCGCAAGCTGACGTCCGAAGACAAGGTCGACGCCATCGTCGGCCCCAACACCACGGCGGCTGCCCTGGCCGCGCTGGACGTGATGGCTGAAACCAAGACACCCATGATTGCGCTGGCCGCCTCAAGCGTCATCGTGGAACCTTTGTCCGACCCCAAGCGCGCCTGGGCGTTCAAGATGCCCCAGAACGATTCATTGATGGCCACCGTGCTGGTGGACGACATGAAGAAGAAAGGGTTCAAGAACGTGGCCTTCATCGGCTTCGCGGATTCCTACGGCGACAGCTGGTGGAAGGAATTCACCGCGGCGGCCGGCACTGACTTGAAGATCGTGGCCCAGGAACGCTTCCAGCGCACGGACGCGTCGGTGGTGGGGCAGGCGTTGAAGGTGATTGCCGCCAAGCCGGACGCGGTGCTGATCGCAGGCGCGGGCACGCCGTCGGCCCTGCCGCAGAAGACGCTGCTGGAACGCGGTTACACCGGCGCCATCTACCAGACGCACGGCATCGGCACGCTGGAATTCCTGCAAGTGGGCGGTCGCGATGTGGAAGGCACGCTGTTCCCGACCGGCCCCGGCGTCGTGGCGCGCGAGCTGCCCGACAGCAACCCGGTCAAGAAGGTTGCTGTGGAATTTGCCGACAAGTATGAAGGCCAGTACGGCGCCAACACGTTGACGCAATTCGCGGGCGACGCCTATGGCGCCTGGATGCTGCTGGATTCGGCAGTGGGCCGGGCACTGAAAACGGGCGCCAAGCCCGGCACGCCGGAATTCCGGGGCGCCTTGCGCGACGCCCTGGAAAACACCCGCGACCTGATCGTTCCCAATGGCGTCCTGAACATTTCCAAGGACAACCACCAGGGCTTCGACGAGCGTGCGCGGGTGATGGGCGTGGTCAAGAACGGGCGCTTCTCGTACGCCCAGTAGCCGCTGCCATGGATTTCTACGTACCGTAACGTTTGCTAACGCTCCATAGGGCAACGGACGCTAAAAGCGGGCTTAGGCCCGCTTTTTTACGCCCATATGATTAGTGTAGAAATCATTTAATAGCGTATTATTTTTAGCGAAGCCATGCACCTAGAAATAGATTCGGGAGAAATCATTCATGACCTTGCTGCAATCCAAACGCTTGCTGTTGGCCCTGGGCCTTGGCGTGTTGGCCGCGTGTTCGGACTCGGGCGGAGACAAGCCCGCGCCCGCTGCCGGCGGCGCGCCGGCTACCGCAACCAGCACGCTTGACGCCGCCAAGGCGGCCGGCAAGATCCGTATCGGCTATGCCAACGAGGCGCCGTTTGCGTACATGGACAGCAAGGAAGCCAAAGTCACCGGCGAATCCGTCGAGATTGCGCGCGTGGTGCTCAAGCGCATGGGCATCAATGAAGTGGAAGGCGTGCTGACGGAATTCGGCTCGCTGATTCCCGGCCTGGCCGCCAAGCGTTTCGACATCATCGCCGCCGGCATGTACGTCACCCCCGAACGCTGCCAGCAGGTCGCGTTTTCCCACCCCACCTACGGCGTGGGCGAGGCCTTCCTGGTCAAAGAGGGCAACCCCAAGAACCTGCACAGCTATGAAGACGTGGTGAAGAACCCCGACGCCAAACTGGGCGTTGTCGTGGGCGCCATCGAAGGCGAGTACGCAGAAAAAGTGAAGGTGCCCGCCGGCCAGGTGGTGGTCTTCCCCGACGCCGTCAGCGCCTTGTCCGGCGTGCAGGCGGGCCGTGCGGACGCCTACGCGGCCACGGCGCTGACCATCAACGACCTGATGGGCAAGACACAGGCGGGCAGCGGCCTGGAAAAGGCGGAGCCCTTCACCGACCCGGTGATCGACGGCAAGGGTGTGCGCGGCTATGGCGCGTATGCCTTCCGCACCGACGACAAGGCCTTTGCCGATGCCTTCAACGCCGAACTCGCCAAATTCATCGGCACCGACGAGCACAAGAAACTGGTGGCGCCGTTTGGCTTCACCGATCAGGAACTGCCGCAGGGTGTGACGGCCGCCAAGCTCTGCGCCGGCCAGTAAGGAGCGCCGATGCAAGTCGTTTCCGAACACATCGCGACACTCGTGCCGCCCTTGCTTGAGGGGCTGGTGGTGACGCTGCAAATCATGGGGGGCGCCGTCTTATTGGCGGTGCCGCTGGCCCTGGTATCCGGAATCGGGCGCTTGTCGCCCGTGCGGCCATTGCGGTGGCTGTCGTCCGTGTACGTTGAAGTCTTCCGGGGCACGTCGGCCCTGGTCCAGCTGTTCTGGTTCTATTTCGTGCTGCCGCTGTTTGGCGTGCAACTGCCGGCCATGCTGGTGGGCATCGTAGTGCTGGCCCTGAACGCGGGCGCCTATGGGGCCGAAGTCGTGCGCGGCGCGATCCGTGCCGTGCCGCCCGGCCAGCGCGAGGCGGGCGTGGCGCTGAACCTGACTCGCGCGCAGATCCTGCGGCGCATCGTGGTGCCGCAAGCGATTCCGGCCATGCTGCCGCCCGCCGGCAACCTGCTGATCGAACTGATGAAGAACACCGCGCTGGTCTCGCTCATCACCATCACGGACCTGACCTTCCGCGGCCAGCTGTTGCGCAGCGAAACCCTGCGCACGACCGAGATCTTTGCCTTGATGCTGCTGATGTACTTTGCCGTCGCCCTGGTGATCACGGCCGGCGTGCGCGCCCTTGAGCGGAGGGTCCGAGTCCGATGACACCGATATTCGATTGGGCTTTCGCGCTGGAGATCCTGCCTACGCTCGGTTCGGCGCTCATCATCACGATCGAGGCCACGGTGCTGGGCATGCTGGTGGCCGTCACCCTGGGTCTGGTCCTGGCGATGATGCGGCGTTCGCGCCTGCGCATCGTGTCGCTGCCCACCGCCTTCGTGATCGAGTTCATCCGCAGCACGCCACTGCTGGTGCAGATGTATTTCCTGTTCTATGTGCTGCCGCTGACGGGGGCGCAGATGTCGCCGCTGGCCACCGGCATTGTGGCGCTGGGGCTGCATTACGCCACGTATTGCGCCGAGGTCTACCGCGCCGGCATCGAAGCGGTGCCGCGTGGGCAGTGGGAAGCGGCCACGGCGCTGAACATGTCGCGCTGGCGCACGGCGGTGGGCGTGGTGTTGCCGCAGGCGATTCCGCCCGTGGTGCCGGCGCTGGGCAATTACCTGGTTGCCATGTTCAAGGACACGCCGCTGCTATCGGCCATCACGGTGGTTGAACTGCTGCAACAAAGCAAGATGATCGGGTCGGCCACGTTCCGGTACACCGAACCGCTGACGCTGGTGGGCGTGCTGTTCCTGGCGTTGAGCCTGGTGGCGGCATGGGGTGTGCGCGGCCTGGAGGCCCGCCTGCAACGATATGGAGGAAAGCGATGAGCGCCAGCTTGACCATCAAGAATCTGCACAAGCGTTACGGAGAGCTGGAGGTGCTGCGCGGCATCAATCTGGAAATTCCAGCGGGCCAGACGGTGGCCGTGATCGGGCCGTCGGGTTCGGGAAAATCCACCTTGCTGCGGGTGCTGATGACGCTGGACCAACCCACCAGCGGCGACATTGAAATCGACGGGCAGCCGATGTGGACCGATGATCAGGGCCGGCCGGTGGGCGTCAATTCCGAATACCTGCGGCGCGTGCGCGGCAAGATCGGCATGGTGTTCCAGCACTTCAATCTGTTCCCGCACATGACGGCGCTGGGCAACACGATGGAAGCGCCGGTGCACGTGCTGGGCATGACGAAGGACCAGGCGCGTGAACGCGCCGTGGAATACCTGGACATGGTGGGGCTGGGCGACAAGCTGGACGTTTACCCCGCGCAGTTATCCGGCGGCCAGAAGCAGCGCGTGGGCATCGCGCGCGCGCTGGCGATGTGCCCGGAAATCATGCTGTTCGACGAAGTGACCTCGGCGCTGGACCCCGAGCTGGTTGGCGGCATCCTGGAGATCCTGCGCAAGCTGTCGGCCCGCCGCAGCATGACGATGATCATCGTGACGCACCAGATGAAGTTCGCCGAACGCAGCTCGGATCGCACGCTGTTCTTCGACCAGGGCAACATCGTCGAGGACGCTGAATCGTCCGTGCTGTTCAGCCAGCCGAAAGAAGCGCGCACGCGTCAATTCCTGGATTCGGTGATCGAAGGTCAATAGGGGCAGCGACCGCACGCATTTAACCCTGACGGGGGCGATGGGATTGCGGCCGGTGTCATGGCCGGGGCGCTATGCTTTCGCATCCCAAGCCCGGAGGCCTACATGAGTCACCTGTTCAGTCCCACGTCGGTTGGCAACGTCCAGCTGTCCAATCGCATCGTCATCGCGCCGATGTGCGAATACTCGGCCGAAAATGGCTGTGCCAACGACTGGCACATGATCCACCTGGGTCACCTGGCCCTGTCCGGTGCGGCGCTGCTGTTTACGGAAGCCACCGCCGTCGAGCCCGACGGCCGGATTTCGCCGGGGGATCTGGGCCTGTGGTCTGACGAGACGGAAGCGGCACTGGGCCGCGTGGTGGCGGCGGTGCGGCGCTATTCGCCCATCAAACTGGGCATCCAGCTGGGCCACGCGGGGCGCAAGGCGTCCAGCGACGCGCCCTGGAACGGCGGCCAGTTGGTGCCGCCGTCGGCAGGCGGCTGGCAAGGCTGGGCGCCGTCGGCCATCGCGCACAAGGCCTCCGAACCGCCGCCCCATGCGCTGGACGAAGCCGGCCTGGCGCGCGTGCGCAACGCCTTCGTGGACAGCGCGCGGCGCGCCATCAGGCTGGGCTTTGACGCCATCGAAGTGCATGCCGCGCACGGCTATCTGCTGCATCAATTCCTGTCGCCGGTAGCCAACCAGCGCGACGATGCCTATGGCGGGTCGCTTGAAAACCGCATGCGCTTTCCGCTGGAAGTCTTCCAGGCGCTGCGTGAAGTCGTGCCGGCGTCGATGGCTTTGGGCGTGCGCGTGTCGGCCACTGACTGGGTCGAGGGCGGCTGGGACCTGGACCAGACCATTGCGTTCGCGCATCGGCTGAAGGCGCTGGGATGCGAGTTCATCGACGTGTCCAGCGGCGGCGTATCGTCGCAGCAGCAGATTCCCGTGGCGCCGAACTACCAGGTGCCGTTCGCGGCCGAGATCAAGCGGCAGGTTGGCATGCCGACGATCACGGTGGGCCTGATCACCGAGGCGCAGCAGGCAGAGGACATCCTGGCGCAAGGGCAGGCCGACATGGTCGCGCTGGCGCGCGGCATGCTGTATGACCCGCGCTGGCCGTGGCATGCGGCCGCGCAACTGGGCGGCCAGGTCGCCGCGCCGCATCAGTACTGGCGTTCGCAGCCGCGTGAGTTCAAGGAACTGTTCGGCGAAACGCGCTTCGGCCAACGCTGACATCCCGGCCAGCCGGGGCGCAAAAAAAATCGCCGCGTATCGCGGCGATTTTTTTGTCCGAACGAGGATAGCTTCGGATTACTTCAGGCGTGCGTAGGCCTGTTCCAACTCGCGCGCCATCGCATCGGCAAAATCGGCGCTGGTCGGGTCCAGTTGCGACAGCAGGCGCGCCAGCACCACGTTGTCTTCTTCGCCGTTCCAGATCTTGATGTACGTGCCTTCCTTGTACCCATGTTGCTGGCGGAAGATGTTCAGCACGTTCTTGGACACGTACTGGGTGTAGGCGTCGTTCCAGCTCATTTCGCACGCCGTCATGGTCTGCTCCAGCACCTTGTAGCTGGCGCGGCCGCAAACGGCCAGGCCGCCGATCAGCTCCAGCAGTTCCGGCACGGGCAGGCCGTCCAGCGCGTAGGCGCGGCCATCAAGCGTGACGGAGGCGGGCGTGGCCAGGTCTGCCATCAGCGCGCTGGCCGCCTCGGCTTGCTGGCCGCCAGCCTGGACGATGGTGTGCGACAGGTAAAAGTGCAGGATGTCGACCAGTTCCATTTGCACCTGGGGCAGGTCGATGGTCTGCTTTTTCCACCATTTCCAGCCGTAGTGCTCAAGCGCCTCGGCCGATTCGACGAAGGCGGCGCGCAGGAAGCGCGAACCGCCGTTGACCCAGTCAGGATTGATCATGCTGTTCAAGTGGTCTTGCAACTTCAGCATCGTGGCCGCCTGGGCCTGGTTCAATCCGACAACGTTATTCACTTTCACTCCGTAATTCTTCAAGGGTCTTTGCGACAGCGGCGGAAATGTTAGCACCATTGCCGTGCGCGTCCGCCCGGCTTCAGCTGTCCTTGCGATACGCAGACGCCTTCAAGGGCGGCAGCTTGCCCGGCGACATGCCGCGCGGCTTGCGCGCGCTGCCGGCCGCCTTGAGCAGCATGAAGGCGAAGAACGCCAGGAACACGGCGGGCATCAGCTGATCGAGCTCGAAGTGCGAAGCCCGCAGGGCGCGGAACGCGATGTTGACGGCCGCCCACCCGGCCAACACGCCGCCGATGGTCAGGATGATGCCAACCTTGCGCTGGCGGGCGCGCCCCGCCAGCGATGCATCGGCCGCGTCCGACGGGGCAGTGGCGCCCGGCGCGCCGGCGGACGAGCGCGGCGATGCGGTATTGCCCCAAGGGGCGGTGGACAAGGAATCGCCCGTGGCGGGCGCGGGCACGGCTACCGTGGCTGTCGCCTGAGCGGACGCACGGCGCTTTTCCGGCACCTTGCCTGGCGTGACGCCGCCCGCCTGCGACAGGTTTTCGATGTAGCGCGCGAAATCGCCGTCTTTGGGCTCCAGGTCTATCGCCATGCCAATTCTCCGATCAGTTGCTGCGCCGTTGCCGCGCCGGCTGGCGGCGCTTGCGCACCATCGCCAGCAGAAGCCCGCATCCTAGCAGCACTGAGAGGCCCGCGCCGATCATCATGGCGATCTGCTGCGCATTTTCAGCGGTACCCAGACTGCGCGCGGTGATGTAGCCCGGCGCCAGCATCAGCGGCATCCATAGCAGGGCCGACATGACGTTGGCCAATTGGAAGCGGTGATGCGCCATGCCCATCACACCGGCCACCGTCGGGATGGTCGAGCGAATCGGGCCGAGGAAACGGCCTATCAGTACCGACGCAAAGCCATAGCGGTAGAAAAACAGCCGCGCACGCGCCACGCCGGTGCGTTGCTGCTTGAGCGGCCAGCGGCGCAACACGCCCGGGCCGGCCCAGCGCCCCAGCCAATAGGAAATTGCATCGCCGACGATGGCGCCCGCGATGCCCCACGCGATGACGCCCCAAGGGTCCAGCGTGCCGGCGCCGATCAAGCCGCCGGTCAGCAACATCAGGGCCGTGGCGGGGATGAACAGGCCCACCAACACCAGCGATTCCCCAAGCGTCAGCAGGAAGGTGATCGGGCCGGCCCACGCCTGGTTGGCCTCGATGAACAGCCCGATTTTGTCGATATATTGATCCATGAAGGCGAAGTCTGAAAATTAGCTGAAAGCAATCGGGTATCTTAACGCCTACCTGGATGGCCAAATGTTATCTAGGCTGTCTGATTGATGCGATGCGACTGACGGGGTTGATTGGGAAACTATGGATTCGGTAACACAAGCGGTGCTGGGCGCGGGCATACAGGGCGTCATGCTGGGGCGGTTTCAGGGGCGCCGGGCGTTGGTGTACGGGGCGGCGTTGGCAACGGTGCCCGACCTGGACGTGCTGATGCGCTATCCCGACCCGGTGTCGCTGATGACCTACCACCGGGGCTTTTCCCATTCGATATTCGTGCTGACCGGGCTGGCGCTGTTGCTTGCCTGGCTGATACGCAAATATTGGCCGCAGGCGCCGTATAGCGGCAAGCGGCTGTTCCTGACCTTATGGCTCGTGCTGGTGACGCACCCGGTGCTGGACGCGTTCACCGTGTATGGCACTCAGCTTTTCTGGCCACTGACGCCCGTTCCCGAAAGTTGGTCGGCAATCTTCATCATTGACCCGGTCTATACCGTGCCCTTGCTGCTGGCGGTGTTCTTCGCCATCGCCGTCGGCATGACGGGCCGCGCGCGGCGCCTGATGGCCGGCGCGCTGATCTTCAGCACGGCGTACCTGGGTTTCGGCCTGGCCAGCCGCATGGTGGCCGAAGACCGCGTACGCGACGCGATGCGCCAGGAAGGCATTGCCGTGACCGAGCTGCGGGCCGTGTCGATGCCGTTCAACACCCTGGTGTGGCGGGTCATCGCCAAGACGGCGGACGGCAATTATTACGAAGCCGTCAGCAGCCTGCTTGACCGCGACCGGCCGGAATGGCTGCGCCAGCCGCTGAACCTGGACCTGGCCCGGGTGCTGGACGATGTGCCCTTGCACCAACGCCTGCGCTGGTTTACCGATGATTGGCTGCGCTATGACGCCATTGGCGACGCGCTGGTCGTCAGTGACCTGCGCATGGGCATGGCGGGCCATTACACCTTTCGCTTCAAGATGGCCGAGCGCACGCCCGGCGGCGGTTGGAAGCCGGTGACGCCGTCCACTTGGCCTAGCGAGCGGGGCGGTTGGGCGGAATTGAAGCTGGTGCTGGCGCGCATCCTGCATGCGCAGCCGCCGTTGCCGCTGGCGCAGTGGTCCACGCTTGCCGACCGCTAATCCTCCGCGTTGAGTCCACGCGGTCCCAGCTCCCAAGCCCCCGGCGCCCCGGGGGCTTTTTCTTTGCGGCAACGATCGGTATTGACCGCGTTCCGCGCCCGCATTATTCTTGTTCTCTATTAAGGAACCCAGGTTCCGTTTTATGGAACAAGCATGAGCATTCTCGATGGAGTCCAGCGCGTCCTGTCGCTCTACGCGGACGGCGCCATGGAGCTGAGCTTTACCGACGTCGCGGCGCGCCTGGCCATGCCCAAGAGCACGGCATCGCGCCTGCTGAACCATATGCAGCGTTACGGCATGCTGGATCAGGACCCCGCCACGCGCCGCTATCGGCCTGGCGCCTTGCTGGCGCAGGCGGTACGCGCCGGCATGGCCGCCACCCCGCTGGACGAAGCCTGCCGCGATGTGCTGGTACGGCTGTCCGAAGACAGCGGGCTGACCGCCTACCTGTCCACCTTGAACCAGCGCGAAACCGTGGTGCTGCAACGTTTGAACGGGTCCCATCCCGTGCAGGTGCTGTCGCCGCCCGGTTCCCGCCGCAACGCGTCGGGCACCGCCATGGGCCGCGCACTGCTGTCGCGCTTGAGCGATGCCGAATTCCAGGCGCTTTATGGCGCCGACCCCGCGCAGCCGCTGCCCACTGAAGGCCGCGATTGCCCCGCTACCGTGGGTGACCTGGCGCGGCTGGTCGAGCAGACGCGCGCCGATCACTACGGCGTCGCCATCGACCAGGCCATGCCCGGCATCGGCGCCGTGGCCGCCGCCGTGCGCGACCCGGCCACTGGCGAATTGCGCGGCCTGTGCCTGTCGTTCGTGTCGTTTCAGGCTGATGCCGAGCGCGTGGCGCGCTTGCGCGAATTGGTCCTGACGCAAGTGGCCGGCCTGGGCCGCAAGTTGAACGACCCCTACTGGCTGACCTGAATTCTTCCCTTTGCCTTGTTGATGGAATCTTCCCCATGAACCTTTTGCTACTCAGCAATTCCAGCAGCGACGCCGGCTACCTGGTGCACGCCATGCCGGATATCCGCGAGCTGATCGAATCCTTGCCGCAAGGCGCGCCCGCCGTCTTTGTGCCGTTCGCCGGCGTCACGCGTGACTGGGACGACTACACCGCGCTGGTGGTATCCGCGCTGGCGGACACCGGCCTTGCCATCGAAGGCCTGCACCGCGCGCAAGACCCGGTAGCGGCGCTGGAAAAGGCCGCCGTCATCATCGTGGGCGGTGGCAACACGTTCAACCTGCTGGGCCAGCTGCGCCGTCAAGGCCTGCTGGACGTGGTGAAGCGCCGCGTGCGCGCGGGCGCCGCGTATCTGGGCTGGAGCGCGGGCTCCAACCTGACGTGCCCCACCATCTGCACCACCAACGACATGCCCATTACCGACCCGGGTGGTTTCGACGGCCTGGGCCTGATCACGTTCCAGATCAACCCGCACTACACCAACGCGCATCCCCCCGGCCACCGAGGCGAAACGCGGGCCCAGCGCCTGGCCGAGTTCTGCACCCTGAATCCCGACATGCCGGTGTTGGGGCTGCCCGAAGGCGCGGGGCTGCGCGTGCGCGGCGCCAAGGTGGCGCTGGTCGGCCCGCATGATGCGCCGTTGTTCCTGGGTCACACCGAGCCGCGCGTGTTCCGCCCCGGCCCGCTGGAGATCGCGGCATGAAGCAGGTGATAGACACCATCGAACTCCTGTCCTCGGCGCACATCACCGGCGAGGCGGTGGCGCGGGTGCTGCGCGACGCGGGCGATTGCGAGGTGCAAGTCACGCACCTGGAACGCGACGGCGCGGCAACCGATTTTTTGTCCATCGTCATTCCGGGCCTGGATGCATCCGCGCCGCAACTGGGCATAGTCGGCCGCCTGGGCGGCATCGGCGCGCGGCCTGCCGTGACCGGCCTGGTGTCCGATAGCGACGGGGCGGTGGTGGCGATTGCCGCGGCGCTCAAGCTGATGGCCATGGCGCGCCAGGGCGACGTGATGCCGGGCACCGTGCGCATCCGCACGCACATCTGCCCGCGCGCCGGCACGCGTCCGCATCATCCCGTGCCGATGATGCGCTCGCCTTTTCCCATGCGCGAAATGATGTCGCACGAGGTGGACCCGCGCATGGACGCCATCCTGTCCGTGGACACCACGCGCGGCAACCGCCTGGTGAACAAGCGCGGCGTGGCGCTGACGCCGGTGGCCAAGCAGGGCTATCTGCTGCGCATTCCCGAAACGATGCTGGACGTGATGGGCTGGGTCAGCGGCGAACTTCCCGTGACGCTGCCTTTGACGACGCAGGACATCACGCCCTACGAAAACGGCCTGTGGCACGTGAACTCGCTGATGCAACCGGCGATCGTCACCGACGCGCCTGTCGTTGGCGTGGCGCTGACGGCGCAAACCACCGTGCCCGGCTGCGCCACCGGCGTGACCAACGCGGTGGATGCCGACGTAGCGATGCGTTTCTGCATAGAAATTGCCAAGCTGTATGGCCAGCGCACGATGACGTTCTTCGATGATGCGGAATGGCGCGCGCTGCAATCGCGATACGGATCCATGGCGCACTTGCAAACCGTTGGGCATGACGATGGCGGTGCGGCATGAGCGCCGCCGTGACACGTCGCGTGGCGTTCTTCACCATCGGCCAATCGCCGCGCAGCGACGTCGTGCCCGAAATGGCCCGCCTGCTGGGCGAGCCCGTACACATCGATGAATTTGGGGCGTTGGACGGCTTGGACGCGGCCGCGCTGGCTGCGATGGCCCCGCGCGACGGGGAATATCGCTTTGCCACCCGCATGCGCGACGGCACGCAAATCGAGCTGGACGCCGCCGCCGCCGAAGCCCGGTTGGCCCAGGTGATGCGGCAGGCGGACGACGCCGGTTACGACGCGCTGGTGCCCCTGTGCACGGGCACCGCCATCGCGCCCATGCGCACCTTGGTGGTTGAGCCGCAGCAGGTCGTCGACCACCTGGTCGCGGGCCTGTCGCAGCACTGCCGCAACGTGGGGTTGGTTGTGCCCCTGGCTGAACAGGTCGACTTCTTTCACCTGGCGGTGCCGCTGGCCTGCGGCACGCAGATCGTGCACGCATCGCCCTATGAAGCCGATGCGCTGCGGGCCGCGCAGAACTTCGCCCAAGCCGGTCAGGCCTTGGCATCGTGCGACCTGATCGTCATGCATTGCATGGGCTATGGGCAGCAGATGCGCGACGCGGTAGCCCAAGCCTCGGGCCGGCCGGTGCTGTTGTCCAACCGCATCGTGGCGCAGGCCTTGTCGCAATTATTGGAATAAAGCCGCCGATGTTTCAGCACGGCGTGGCGGTGGCATTTTCATGCCGCCGTCATGCCGGATGAGCGGCATGGGGAGACGAAGCTGTCTTCGTCAATTTATTGTTGGGAGTTGTTTTCATGTTCAGCCGTACCTTGCACCGCGCCGTTGGCGCCTTGTCCGCCGTTACTGTCTTGACGGTCTTGCCCGCGCTGTTGGCGCCTGCCCACGCTGCCGACGCGTGGAAGCCCACCAAGCCCGTGCGGCTGCTGGTGGGCTTTGCGCCCGGCGGCTCGGCCGACACCTTGGCGCGTCTGCTTGCCGATCCGCTGTCCAAGCGCCTCGGGCAGTCCGTTGTGGTTGAAAACCTGGCCGGCGCCGGCGGCAACATCATGGCGTACCGCCTGTCGCAATCGGCTGCCGACGGCTACACCATCGGCATCGCGGCCGCCGGTTCCATGGCCATCACGCACGTCCTGAATCCCAAGGGCACGAACTACAAGCCGTCCGACTTCACGCCGATCACGCTGGCTGCGGTGCAACCCAACGTGGTCATCGTCAACAAGGACGTGCCGGCCAATAATCTGGCCGAGTTGAAAGCGTATTTTCAGAATACGCCAACCGCTACCTACGGCACGGCGGGCGTGGGCATTTCCAACCACCTGATCGCCGAGACCATGCTGTACAAGTTGGGCGTGAAGGTGCCGCACGCGGCCTATCGTGGCGCAGCGCCGGTCATCACGGATTTGCTGGGCGGGCACATCGCCATGACGATGGACAACATCTCGACCGCCGCGCCGCTGGCCTCGCAAGGCAAGGTCAAGGCGATTGCCGTGGCCTCGCTCAAGCGCGCGCCGCAGTTGCCCAATGTGCCGACGCTGGATGAGCAAGGCCTGAAGGGCTTCGACATGCCAACGTGGCAGGGCGTGTTCGCGCCCGCGGGTTTGCCGGCCGACGTGCTGGCTGCCTATTACGCCGCGCTGCAAGACGTGCTGAAAGACCCGGCGCTGGTTGAAAAGATGGCGGGCCTGGGTTCCGAGCCGGTCACGGAAATGACGCCGGAGAAGACGGCGCAGTTTCTTGAGAAAGATCGGCAGCAATGGGCCGATATCGTGAAGGCCGCGAACATTAGCCTGGAGCAGTAAAGCAGAAGGGCCCGCAAGGGCCCTTCTTTTTTTGCTGGGGGATATCGGGTCGGAAAAGATCCGGCCGAAACGAATCAGGCCGAAACGAATCAGGCCAGAAAATATACTAGTCCGGTACGCGCGCCGCGATTTCAGCGATCAGGCGGCGGGCCGCTTCCAGCTTGTCGCCCGCCGGCAGCGGGTGCGCGCCTTGCTCGTCGAACAGCACCAGTTCGGTGGTGTCGGCGTCCATGACCTTGTGCGCCAGGTTGCCCACCAGCAGCGGGATGCCCTTGCGCTGGCGCTTGGCTTCGGCATGTTCGGCCAGCTTTTCGGTCTCGGCCGCAAAGCCCACGCACCACGGGCCGTTTTCCAGCTTGGCCACTTCAGCCAGGATGTCCGGATTCGGTTCGAATTCCATCACCGGCGCGCCGCCGCCTTCGCTGGTCTTTTTCAGCTTTTGCGTGCTGACGTTCTTCACGCGCCAGTCGGCCACGGCAGCCACGGCGATGAAGATGTCGGCGTCCGCCGCGCTGGCCATGACCGCGTCGTGCATCTGGCGCGCCGTCATGACGGACAGCGCCGTCACGCCGCGCGGCACGGGCAGGAACGTAGCGCCGGTAATCAAGGTGACGCGAGCGCCCGCTTCACGCGCGGCGCGGGCCAGCGCGTAGCCGGTCTTGCCCGACGAACGGTTGCTAAGCACGCGCACCGGGTCCACGGGTTCGGACGTGGGGCCGGCGGTCAACAACACATGGCGCCCGGCCAGCAGCTTGGGCTGAAAGAAAGCGATCAGGTCGGTCAGAAGCTCGTGCGCTTCCAGCATGCGGCCGTCGCCCGTTTCGCCGCAGGCCTGCTCGCCAGCCGACGGCCCCAACACGCTGACGCCATCCGCGCGCAGTTGCTGCACATTGCGCTGCGTGGCCGGGTTGGCCCACATCTCGCGGTTCATGGCGGGCGCCACCAGTAACGGGCAGGCGCGCGCCAGGCATAGCGTGGACAGCAGATCGTCGGCCATGCCGTGCGCCAGCTTGGCCATGAAGTCGGCGCTGGCGGGCGCGATCAGCACGGCGTCGGCGCCGCGCGTCAGGTCGATGTGCGCCATGTTGTTGGGCACGCGCGCGTCCCAGGCGTCCACAAAAACCGGGCGGCCCGACAGGGCCTGCATCGTCACGGGGGTGATGAAGTGCGTGGCCGCCTCGGTCATCACCACATCGACGGTGGCGCCTTGTTCGGTCATGCGCCGCACCAGCTCGGCGATTTTGTAGCAGGCGATGCCCCCGGTCAGACCGAGGACGATGCGTTTGCGGGCGAGATCGAGCATGAGGGCGTGGCGGCGGGTTCAGCGCCGTGAAATCAAGGAATGGAGGGTGATTTTATTCTGCATTGCGGCATTGCGCCGTTCGTCATGCATTCAGGGGGTATCAAGCGAGGCAAAAGCCGGGGGGGGGCAGGGGCGGCCGGGGCAGAGCGCCCCGGCGCGAAGGCGTCAGGCCTGAGGCTTCTTACGGGCGCGGAGCAACTCGTCCAGCACCAGCAGCACGGCGCCGCAGCTGATACCCACGTCGGCCAGGTTGAAGGCCGGAAAGTAGGACTCGTTCCAGTAGAAGAGCAGGAAGTCCACCACGTGGCCATAAGCAACACGATCAATGACGTTGCCGATGGCGCCGCCCAGGATCAACGTCAGCGCCAGGCTGAAGCGCGGCTGGCCATGCGTGCGACGCAGGATGATCGTGATGACCACGGCGGCCACGCAGCCCAGGCCGGTGAACAGCCAGCGCTGCCAGCCTTCCTCGGACGCCAGGAAGCTGAACGCCGCGCCGCGGTTGTACATCAGCGTGAAGTCGAACACCGGCAGCACGTTGACGCGTTCGCCATACTGAAACGAGGTGTTGAAGTACACCTTGGTCAGTTGGTCCAGCACGATGATCAGCAGCGCCAGCGCCAGCCAGCCGCCCACGCGCGCGGGCGCGGCGCGGGTGGCTGGGGCGGCCGAGGCTCCGGCGTCAGAGGGGCGGGCCATGTTCACGCCTTGTCGCGCGCTTCGCCCGAACCGAACAGGTTCGACACGCAACGGCCGCAGATCTCGGGGTGGTCGGCGTCCTGGCCAACGTCCAGGCGCCAATGCCAGCATCGTTCGCACTTTTTGTGCGTCGACGGCGTGACATCGATGCGCGTCTCGCCTTCACCCGCGTGCACGGTGGCGCGCGACACGATCAGCACAAAGCGCAGGTCGTCGCCCAGGCTGGCCAGCAGTTGCTGGTCGTCGCCGCTGGCGTAAAGATCCACTTCGGCCTGCAACGACGAACCGATATCACCCGCCGTGCGCACCTCTTCCAGCTTGCGCTGGACTTCGGCACGAATGGCGCGCAGGCGCGACCACTTTGCGGACAGCGCCTCGGCGTCGGCAAACGGCGGCAACGCGTGGTAGACCTCGGTGAAGATGGTCGTGCGCGCGGCGTCGGCCTGGTGCTTGAGTGCCGAGCCAACCAGTTCCTTCCAGGCTTCTTCGGCCGTAAAGGACAGGATCGGGGCCATCAGCTTGAGCAGCGTCTGGGTGATATCCAGCAACGCCGTCTGCGCCGAGCGGCGCGCCACGCTGCCCGGGGCCGACGTGTACAGGCGGTCTTTCAGGATGTCCAGGTAGAACGCGCCCAGGTCTTCCGAGCAGAACGTCTGCAAGCGCGAGACCGCCGGGTGGAAGTCGTAGCGTTCGTAGTTGGCCTGCACTTCGGCCTGCATCTGCGCCGTCATGGCCAGCGCGTAGCGGTCGATTTCGAACAGGTCGCCGTAGGGCACGGCTTGCGACACCGCGTCGAAGTCGGCCACGTTGGCCAGCAGGAAACGCAGCGTGTTGCGGATGCGGCGGTAGCCTTCGACCACGCGCTTCAGGATTTCGTCCGAGATGGACAGCTCGCCCGAATAGTCGGTAGAGGCCACCCACAAGCGCAGGATTTCCGCGCCCAGCGAGTCGGACACCTTTTGCGGGGCGATCACGTTGCCCACCGACTTGCTCATCTTGCGGCCTTGGCCGTCAACGACGAAACCGTGCGTCAGCAGCGCCTTGTACGGCGGTTGGCCGTACAGCATGCAGCCGGTCAGCAGCGACGAATGGAACCAGCCGCGATGCTGGTCCGAACCTTCCAGGTACAGGTCGGCGGGCCAGCCCAGTTCGGCGCCGTGCGAGCCGGCGAAGTCGCCGTCCTTGCCGCCCAACACCGTGGCGTGCGTGCTGCCGGAATCGAACCAGACATCAAGCGTGTCGCGGTTCTTTTCGTATTGGTCGGCTTCGTCGCCAAGCAGGTCGCGCGGTTCAAGCGCTTGCCAGGCTTCAATGCCGCCTTGCTCAACACGCTGCGCCACCTGTTCCAGCAATTCGGTCGTGCGCGGATGGAGCTCGCCGGTTTCCTTGTGCACGAAGAAGGCCATCGGCACGCCCCACTGGCGTTGACGCGACAGGGTCCAGTCCGGGCGGTTCGCGATCATGGCGTGCAGGCGGGCGCGGCCCCAGGCCGGGTAGAAGGCCGTGGCGTCGATACCGGCCAGCGCCGATTCGCGCAGGGTCGGGCCGCCGTCTTTAGGGGCCACGTCCATGCCGGCGAACCATTGGCTGGTGGCGCGATAGATGATCGGCGTCTTGTGGCGCCAGCAGTGCATGTAGCTGTGCTTGTGCTTTTCGACGTGCATCAGCGCGCCGGCTTCGGTCAGCGCTTCGACGATCTTGGGGTTGGCGTCCCAGATGGACAGGCCGCCGAACAGCGCCAGGCTGTCCACGTACTTGCCGTCGCCCATGACGGGGCTGATGAAGTCGGTGTCTTTCATGCCGTGCGCCTTGCACGACACAAAGTCTTCAATGCCGTAGGCCGGGGCCGAGTGCACGACGCCCGTGCCCGAGTCGGCCGTGACGTAGTCGCCCAGGTAGACGGGGGCGCGGCGATCGTAAGCCGGGTTGAACTGCGCCAGCGGATGGCGGAATTCGATTTCGGACAGCGCTTGGCCGGGCGCCGTGGCGATGATTTCGCCTTCCAGGTTCCACGACTTCAGGCACGCTTCTACGCGGTCTTTGGCCACCAGCAGCAGCGGGCCGAACTTGGGCGCGGGCGATACACGCACCAGCGCATATTCGATTTCGGGGTGCACGTTCAGCGCCTGGTTGGACGGGATGGTCCAGGGCGTGGTCGTCCAGATGACGATCGCGCCGTTGTCCACCGAGTCCAGCCCGAAAGCCGCCGCCAGCTTGGCCGGTTCCGCGAACGGGAAGGCCACGTCAACGGCAGGGTCGACGCGGTCGGCGTATTCGACTTCGGCTTCGGCCAGTGCCGAACCGCAGTCAAAACACCAGTTCACGGGCTTCAGGCCACGGAACACATAGCCCTTGTCCAGGATGCGGCCCAGTGCGCGGATTTCGTCGGCTTCATTGCTGAAGTTCATCGTCATGTACGGGCGATCCCATTCGCCCAGCACGCCCAGACGCTTGAAATCCTTACGCTGGCGGTCGATCTGCTCAAGCGCGTAGGCGCGAGCCTTCGACTGCACTTCGGCCACGGGCAGGTGCTTGCCGTATTTCTTTTCGATCTGGATTTCGATCGGCATGCCGTGGCAATCCCAGCCGGGCACGTAATGCGCGTCATAGCCGGCCATGTTGCGGCTCTTGACGATGATGTCCTTCAGGATCTTGTTGACCGCGTGGCCGATGTGAATGTCGCCGTTCGCATAGGGCGGGCCGTCGTGCAGCACGAAACGCGGCCGGCCGCGGCTGGCCGCACGAATCGCCTGGTAGACGTGGTTTTCCTCCCACTGCGAAATCCAGGCGGGCTCGCGCTTGGCAAGGTCGCCCCGCATGGGGAAGGGGGTATCGGGCAGGTTGAGGGTCTTTTTATAGTCCATGAACGGCAAAATAGGCGCGCGCGTTTCGCGCGTCTTCGGCGATGGCGGCAGTCAGGGAAGGGAGGTCAGGAAATTTTTCTTCGTCCCGCAGCTTGTGCAGGAATTCGACGCGTACGAGTTTACCGTAAGCGTTGACGGTGTCGTCGAGCAGGTGTGACTCAAGTAGCACTCGGCCACGGTCTTCAACGGTTGGGCGCACGCCCAGGCTGGCCACGGCGGGCAACGGCCGGTCGGCCAGGCCATAAACCTGCACCACATAAATGCCCGAGCGCGCGGCGCAGCGTTCGGCCACGCGCAGATTCATCGTGGGGTAGCCCAGCGTGCGGCCCAGTTTCTGGCCGTGGATGACGTGGCCGCTGATATGGTACGGATGGCCCAGCAGATGGCGCGCACGGTCCAGATCGCCTACGGCCAAGGCCGTGCGGACTTCGGAACTGGAAATGCGATGACCTTGCTGGTCGGTGACGTCGGCAAGCGTCTGCACCTCGAATCCGTGGTGCATGCCGGCTTCACGCAGCAGGTCGATGTCGCCGCTGCGTTTATGGCCAAAGCGGAAGTCCTCGCCCACCAGCAGCCACTTGGTTTGCAGGCCCTGCACCAGCAGGTTTTCGATGAAGGCGTTGGCCGACATCTCGGCCAGCCGGGCGTTAAAGCGCTGCACCACGACTTGGGAAACGCCGTAGCGCGCCAGCGCCGACAGCTTGTCGCGCAGTCCGGAAACCCGGGTCGGCGCCAGTTCGGGGCGTTGGTTCAAGGTGGCGAAGTATTCCCGCGGATGCGGTTCGAACGTCATCACGGAAGGGGTAAGCCCGCGTTCGCGGGCGGCTTCGCAGACGCGCGCCAGCATGGCTTGATGCCCGCGATGGACGCCGTCGAAATTGCCGATCGTCAGCGCGCAAGGAGCGCGCCGGTCGGGCGGAGGCAGGGATCGGTAGATACGCAGCGATGGTTTCACGAGCGAGAGTTTACAATTTTGGATTCCGGGTTTGTTCCAATCCCCCCAATCGTTCACGCGCCGACCGGTTTTCATGGCGCGGGAAGAGGGCGGACAAGCCCGTTGCGCCAAGCGAACCGCGTCCCAGCCGGGCGCGTTGGGGGCCATCATTGGATTCTTTATCTTGCCGGAAACACAACTTTCTAAGCGCCGCCTTGTCATCCTGATTTCAGGGCGGGGCAGCAACATGCAGGCGCTGGCCGAGGCCTGCCGAAATGAGGGCTGGCCGGCTGACATTGCCGCCGTCATCGCCAGCCGCCCTGACGCGGGCGGCCTGGA
Source organism: Achromobacter sp. RT286_PF (assembly GCF_059760425.1). Lineage (NCBI taxonomy): Bacteria > Pseudomonadati > Pseudomonadota > Betaproteobacteria > Burkholderiales > Alcaligenaceae > Achromobacter > Achromobacter sp. RT286_PF. The sequence continues at coordinate 174,911 of NZ_JCBAMR010000006.1, read as the reverse complement.
ATGGGCGGCCGCCCAGGGCATTCCCACCGCGGCCCTGTATCACAAGGACTACGCCAGCCGGGACGCTTTCGATGCCGCGCTAGCCGCCGAAATCGACCGCTATGCGCCCGATTACGTCATCCTGGCCGGCTTCATGCGCGTGCTGACGCCGGGCTTCGTCAACCATTACGCCGGTCGGCTGGTCAACATTCACCCGTCGTTGCTTCCGGCGTTTCCCGGCCTGCATACCCACGCGCAAGCGCTGGCCACGGGCGTGCGGGTGCACGGTTGCACGGTGCATTTCGTGACCCCGGTGCTGGATCACGGCCCGATCATTGCGCAGGGCTGTGTGCCGGTTCTGGCCGGTGATACGCCCGAACTGCTGGCCAACCGCGTGCTGGCAGTAGAACATCAGGCTTTTCCGGCCGCTGTGCGCTGGCTGGCCGAAGGCCGGGTTACCCTGACAACCGACCATCGAGTGGACGTGCAGGGGGATCCCGCACGCCTTTTCACCTGGTCGCCGGCCGCCTGAGCGGCCCCGAATCGCTTTTACCGGGCGGAACTCCTCCGCCCCACTGGAACACACCATGACTAAACCCCAATCTCCGCGTTCTCGTCCGGCAGGCTCCCCGAGGGCCGCTTCCGAAGGGCGCGACGGTCGGTCCTTTTTCTCGCGTCCGAAGGGCGAAGCCCGCGAGGCGCCGGCGCGCGAGCAGCGTACCGAGCGAGGGCGCGATGAGCGTCCCGCCCGCGATGCGGGCCGCCCGGCGCCGCGCGCGTCGTTTGACGCCCAACGTGGCGAAGGGCGCGGCGAAGGCCGTGCCGGGGCGCGCGGCGATCGCGGCTCCTTTGGCGGCGATCGCGGCTCGTTCGGAGGTGAGCGCCGGGAAGGGCAAGGCCAGGGCCGCCCGGCCCCCCGCCCGTCCTACGACGCCCCGCGCGGTGAAAACCGTGGCGGCGAGCGCGGTTCCTATAGCGCGGAGCGCCGTGGTGGCCAAGGACAAGGCCAAGGCCGCCCGGATTCGCGTCCGTCCTATGGCAACGGCCCGCGTGGCGAGAATCGTGGCGGCGAACGTGCTTCCTATGGTTCGGAACGTCGTGGTGAACAAGGGCAAGGCCAAGGCCGCCCGGATTCCCGTTCGTCCTACGGCAACGGCCCGCGTGGCGAGAATCGTGGCGGCGAACGTGCTTCCTATGGTTCGGAACGTCGTGGTGAACACGGCCAAGGCCAAGGCCGCCCGGATTCCCGTTCGTCGTACGGCAACGGCCCGCGTGGCGAGAATCGTGGCGGCGAACGCGCGTCCTATGGATCGGAACGTCGTGGTGAACACGGCCAGGGCCAAGGCCGCCCGGATTCCCGTCCGTCGTACGGCAACGGCCCGCGTGGCGAGAATCGTGGCGGCGAACGTGCTTCCTATGGTTCGGAACGTCGTGGTGAACACGGGCAAGGCCCAGGCCGCCCGGATTCTCGTCCGTCCTATAACAATGGTCCCCGTGGTGAAAGCCGTGGCGGCGAACGCGGTTCCTACGGGGCCGAGCACCGTGGGGGTGAACGCGGTTCCTCCTATGGCGCCGAGCGCCATGAACGTCAGCCGCGCCCGTCCTACGACGGCCCCCGTGGGGATGACCGTGGCGAACGCGGCCAGTATGCCGGCCCGCGCGGCGGTGACGCCGGGCAGGGCAATCGCGAACAGTCGTCGCAAAAGCCGCAGTTCAACCGTCCGCGCCAATCGTATGCGGCCATCCGCATCGATCAAGTCCAACGCGTGCTGGGCGAAATTCTGCAATGGACCTATCCGGCCGACGCCGCGCTGTCGCACTGGCTGCGCCACCACCCGAACCTGGGCGCGCGCGATCGTTCCGAGGTCGCCGAAGCTGTTTACGACGTGCTGCGTCACCTGCGTCGCTACCGCCAATTCGGCGAAAGCGGCGTGGGTCCCGCGTCGCGTCGCCTGGCTATTCTTGGTTTGAACGCCACCCTGGGCGCCGAAGCGCTGGAAGAGGGCCTGGATGCCGCCGAAGCCGAATGGCTCAAGCGCGTGTCGCAGATCGATTTGTCCACGTTGCCGCGCGCCGTGCGGGGAAGCATCCCTGATTGGCTCGACGAGCGCCTGGCGCTGATGGACAGCCCGGACACGCTGGTCGAAGCGCTGAACCGTCAGGCCAGCCTGGATCTACGCGTCAACCCGCTTAAGGTCGAACGCGACGCCATGCTGACGGAACTGCAACAAAGTGCAGGCCGCTACGAGCCCGTCGCCATGCCGTTTTCGCCCTGGGGCATCCGCATGGAAGGGCGTCCGGCGATCAACCGCTGGCCGCAATTCGAAAACGGCAGCATCGAGGTTCAGGACGAAGGCAGCCAGTTGCTGGCCCTGCTGGTCGCGCCGCGCCGTGGCGAAATGATCATCGATTTCTGCGCGGGCGCCGGCGGCAAGACGCTGCTGCTGGGCGCGCTGATGCGCTCCACCGGCCGCCTGTACGCGTTTGACGTGTCGGCCGCGCGCCTGGCCCGTGCCAAGCCGCGCTTTGCGCGCAGCGGTCTGTCGAACGTGGTGCCGGTTGTGATCGACAGCGAGAACGACGCCCGCGTAAAGCGCCTGGCCGGCAAGGCGCAACGCGTGCTGGTGGATGCCCCGTGCAGCGGTATTGGCACCTTGCGCCGCAATCCCGACCTGAAGTGGCGCCAGCACCCGCAGGCACTGGCCGAACTGGGCCAGTTGCAGGAGCGCATTCTGAACAGCGCCGCGCGATGCGTGGCGCCGGGCGGACGCCTGGTGTACGCCACGTGCAGCCTGCTGGCCGAAGAAAACGAAGTACAGGCCGAGCGCTTCCTGGCCAGCCATCCCGACTTTGAACGCGTGGACGCGGCCGAGATCCTGGCTTCGCGTTGCGAAAACCTGAAGCTGGAAGGCCCGTATCTGCAACTGCGTCCTGACGTGCACGGCACGGACGGCTTCTTCGCGGCGGTATTCGAGCGCAAAAAGAAGGGCGCGGCCACCGACACGGCAGCGGGTGCGGACGCCGTTGTGGCAGCGGAAGCGGCCGACGCCGATCTTCTGGAAGATGGCATCCCTGACGAGCAATCGGATCGGGAACTGGAAACGGCGACCGCGACGGCCACCCCGCCGGCAGCCGTTGATTCCGAGGCTGGGGACGATGCCCAGCTGATTCCTGAGTCGGCAGCGTCTGAGGCGGTATCCGATCCGGCAGCCGACGCCGGTAAGCAGGACAAACCCGCCTGACGCTCCGGGTGGGCGGCGACACGGTCGGTGGGCGGGTCCTGCGATCTTCGGATTGCTCCCCGCTTGCCGGGCCGAGCCTACCGGGCCGGCGCCACGCCGATGGTCGCGCTATAGCGCCGGGTGCCCAGCGTCTTGTTCTGGTATTTCACTTCCCAGGCCAGGGTGTCGGCGCCCGGTTGATCCGCGGCGTACACCACCTGCGATACCGGCACGGCCTTGTAAGCGCACCGCCCGCTGTCACTGGATTGGCCGCGCGTCTGCACGATGCTGGCCTTGCCCAGCGTCGGGTTTTGCGTGATCACCACTCGTGGCGCCCGCAGCGCCAGGCAGTCAGACCCTCGTATCTCGTAGTACGACGCCAGCACGGTTACATCGCCGGACTTCAAGTTCTGCGCTAGCGCGGGTGTGCGGGCGGTCAGCGCCATCATCGTCAAGGCCGCGAAAAATAAGGGACGGGTTTTTCTGAACAGCATGAGTGGGGCAAAAGAGACAGTTTTGGACCGCATTGAGCGCAACAAACAGGCATCGCAAGGCGCCTCGGCGGGCGGAACGCTGTTTGCTGACAGGAACTTTAGTACCGGAATGTAGCCAAAACCTGGTGTCTTTGCGAATACCCCCCACATAGAAGGGGTAGCCGGCCTCGAAGGCCGTCTATCGGCGAGACCAGCCTCGCGATCGGCCTGAAGCGGTCGCGAGAGAGGGTTTTTGTGCTCTGAAATCGGGGCTTAGTCCTTGATTTCGCTCAAAAACTATTTTGAAACTCCCTTGTCATAAGTCGGCAAAGGTAAGCTAAACTTCAGGCACTTAACAAGCGAGGCTCATAACAGCTTTATGGATTACATCCTCTCCTTCATTGCCGGTGGTCTGACCCAAGCCTCTTGGTGGCAGATCGTCGTATTCACCTTGGTCGTGACGCACATCACGATTGTTGCGGTCACCGTCTTTCTCCATCGCAGCCAAGCGCACCGCGGTCTGGATCTCCATCCTGCCGTCATGCATTTTTTCCGCTTCTGGCTCTGGATGACGACCGGTATGGTCACCAAGGAATGGGTTGCCATTCACCGCAAGCACCACGCCAAGTGCGAAAAGGAAGGCGATCCTCACTCGCCCATGTTGTTCGGCATCTGGAAGGTGCTGTTCCGCGGCGCGGAGCTGTATCGCGAAGAATCGAACAACAAGGAAACCATGGCCAAGTTCGGCCACGGTACGCCTGACGACTGGCTCGAACGCAACGTCTACAGCAAGCACAGCTTGTGGGGCGTGCTGTCCATGCTCGCCATCGACGTCGCCCTGTTCGGCGCGGTCGGCGTGACGGTGTGGGCGGTTCAGATGGCCTGGATTCCCTTCTGGGCAGCCGGCGTCGTCAACGGTATTGGCCACTATTGGGGCTACCGCAACTACAACAGCCCGGACACCAGCACCAACGTGTTTCCGTGGGGCATCGTGATTGGCGGCGAAGAGCTGCACAACAACCACCACGCCCACGGCACGTCGGCCAAGTTCTCGGCCAAGTGGTACGAATTCGACATCGGCTGGTGCTACATCAACATCCTGAAGTTCTTTGGCCTGGCCAAGATCAAGAAGGTTGCGCCCAAGCTGAAGCTGGACGACACCCGCACCGGCATCGACCTGCGCACGCTGCAAGGCGTGATCACGCACCGCTACGAAGTCATGGCCCGCTATGCGGACGTGATCAAGAGCGCCGCTCGCGAAGAGATGAACAAGCTGAAGGCCTCGCGCCAGGAAGGCAACGCAGACTGCGACTACACCAAGTTGCGCCAAGTGCGTCGTGCCATCCACCGCAACGAGGAAATCCTCCAGCCTGAACAGCTTGCCGCCGTGGATAGCGCCATTGCCAAAAACAAGTCGCTGTCGACCTTGGTGCAGATGCGTCGTGAACTCGGCCGCATCTGGGAAAGCTCCAGCGCCAGCAGCGAACAGCTTCTTCATGACCTGCAGGCCTGGTGCCAGCGCGCCCAGCAAAGCGGCATCGCCGGGCTCGAGCAATTCGCTCAGCATCTGCGCCGCTACGCGGCATGATGCTAGAGAAGCTCAACCCTGAACAACGCGCCGCAGTAACGTTAGAACCGCAGCACGCCCTGGTCTTGGCCGGGGCGGGCAGCGGCAAGACCCGGGTACTGACTACCCGCATGGCCTGGCTGATTCAAACCGGCCAGGCTTCGCCTTTTGGGCTTCTGGCGGTTACGTTCACCAATAAGGCCGCGCGTGAAATGCTGGCGCGTATGTCGGCGATCTTGCCGATCGATACGCGCGGCTTGTGGATCGGCACGTTTCACGGCCTTTGCAACCGCATGCTGCGCGCGCATCACCGCGACGCCGGCTTGCCGCAAAGCTTCCAGATCCTGGATGTGACGGACCAGCTTGCCGCCATCAAGCGCCTGATGAAGGCCAATGGCGTCGACGACGAAAAGTATCCGCCCCGGGACGTCCAGCGCTTCATCAACGGCGCCAAGGAAGAAGGCCTTCGTCCGCAAGACGTCGAGGCCTATGACGCCCATCGCCGCCGCCTGATCGAGATCTATCAGCTGTACGAAGCTCAGTGCCAACGCGAAGGCGTGGTCGACTTCGCCGAGCTGCTGCTGCGCGCCTACGAATTGCTGTCGCGCAATGCGCCGGTACGCGAGCACTACCAGCGCCGCTTCCGCCATATTCTGGTCGACGAGTTCCAAGACACCAACACGCTGCAATACAAATGGCTGCGCCTGCTGGCCGGCGGTGGCGCGGCCATCTTTGCCGTGGGTGACGACGACCAATCCATCTATGCGTTCCGAGGCGCGAACGTCGGCAATATGTCCGACTTCGAACGCGACTACGCGCACGGCACCGTCATCCGCCTTGAGCAGAATTACCGCTCGTTCGGCCACATCCTGGATTCCGCCAACGCGCTGATCGGCCATAACAGTGGCCGCCTGGGCAAGAATCTTTGGACGGATCAGGGCGAAGGCGAACCGGTGCGCGTCATCGAACAGCCCTCCGACGGCATGGAAGCCCAATGGATCGTGGACGAAATCCGTTCGCTGATCCACGACGGCAGCCTGCGCCGCGAGATTGCCGTGCTGTATCGCAGCAACGCGCAGTCGCGCGTGATTGAGCACGCCATCTTCTCGGCCGGTATTCCGTACAAGGTCTATGGCGGCCTGCGCTTTTTCGAGCGCCAGGAAATCAAGCACGCCCTGGCGTACTTGCGCTTGATGGCCAATCCGCATGACGACACGTCCTGGATGCGCGTGGTCAATTTCCCGACGCGCGGCATAGGCGCTCGCACGCTAGAGCAACTGGCCGACGCGGCCCGCGCGCACGACACCAGCCTGTACGGCGCGGTGGCCCTGGTGGCCGGCAAGGGGGGTTCCAACCTGGCGCAGTTTGCCCAGCTGATCCACCGCCTGATCGAAGAAACGCGCGATCTGCCGCTGCCGGAAATGGTCGAGCACATGCTCGAAACCAGTGGCCTGAACGCTCACTACAAGGCGGAGCGCGAAGGCGCCGAACGGCTGGAGAACTTGAACGAATTGATCACGGCTGCGGCCGTGTTCGCGTCGGAAGAAAACTACGATGGCATGCCTGCCGGCGTGGTGCCCGACCAGGCCACGTCGTCAACGCTGATGCCGGGCGTCGTCGACGCGCCCATCGTGGCCTCTGACGGGCTGACGCCGTTGGCGGCGTTCCTGTCGCATGCCGCGCTTGAAGCCGGCGATAACCAGGCCCAGCAAGGCCAGGACGCCGTCCAGCTCATGACGGTGCACGCCGCCAAGGGCCTGGAGTTCGACGCGGTTTTCATCACCGGTCTTGAAGAAGGCCTGTTCCCGCACGAGAACAGCATCCTTGAGCAGTCCGGGCTGGAAGAAGAGCGGCGCCTGATGTACGTGGCGATTACCCGCGCACGGCAGCGTTTGTACATCAGCCTGGCACAAAGCCGGATGCTGCATGGCCAGACGCGCTACGCGATGCGCTCACGCTTCCTTGACGAGATTCCCGAAGAGCATCTGAAGTGGCTGTCGCCCAAGGCCGGCTTGGCGCCGGTCAGCAGCACGGGCGCCGGCTGGGGCGGCGGCAATCGGGGTGATGCGTTCGGCCGCAAAGCCACCAATACCATTGCGCCGCGTCAACCTCGCGGCATCGCAAGCGGTGTCACGGTGGGCGACAAGCAGTATCGTGTGGGTCAGGGCGTGCATCACGCGCGGTTTGGCGATGGCACGATTATTGGCTTGAGCGGCGCTGGACAGGACGCCCAGGCGGAAATCCAGTTTCGTGACGTGGGCGCCAAAACCTTGGCGCTGGGTATCGCGAAGCTTGATATTGTTCAGGGTTAAACATGGCCAACAACGAGTCTCCGAAAGCCGAGCTGGCGTCCCTGCGTGCCGAGGTCGATGAAATCGACCAGCAGATCATGCTGCTGTTGGGCGTGCGGTTTCGCTGCACGGACATGATTGGTGAATTGAAAACCAATCACGGAATGGACCTGGTGGACCCGCAACGGGAAAGCCAACAGGTCGAACGCATTCGACGCCTGGCGGAAGAGGCTGGCGTGCCGCCCGCGTTGGCCGAGACCATTCTGCGCGAGGTGATCGACACGGTGATCGATCACCACACCCGCCTGCGCGAACGTCCTTACTCGTAATAAAAGAAGCGGGGGGCCAGTCGGCCCCCCGTTTTCCATAGCGATCCAAGCTGGTGCCGCTGTGCCGCTGTTGCGGGTTTTGCAGCGGTTGCAGCCGTGCGTTTGGATCATCCTTCGCTTTGGTCGATTTCTTCCAGCGAACCCTGGATTTCCAGCCATTGCTCTTCCAGCTCGTCCATGCGCTTGCCGTGTTCGCCGTGCTCGGCCATGACCTTTTGGCGCTCGGCGCGGCGGGCGTCTGAATACAGGTCGGCGTCGGCAATGATGGCGTCAAGCGCGTGCAATTTGACGCGCAGCTTTTCCATCTCGGCCTCGACCTTGGCCAACTTCGACTCCAGCGGTTTGCGCAGTGCGGATAGGCGTTGGCGCTGTTCGGCTTCAGCGCGGCGTTGCGCCTTGCGGTCCACGACGGGTTCGCTGCCGTCGGCATTTTCGCGCGCGGCTTCGGCGCGTTCGCCGGCGTTGCGGGCGGCCAGCCAGTCGCGGTAGTCTTCCAGGTCCCCATCGAATTCGCGCACCGCGCCATCCGCGACAATCCAGAAGCTGTCCACGGTAGTACGCAGCAGGTGCCGGTCGTGCGATACCAGCAGCATGCTGCCGCCGAAGTCGGCAAGCGCGGCGGCCAGGGCTTCGCGCGTTTCGACATCCAAGTGGTTGCTGGGTTCGTCCAGCAGCAGCAGATTGGGTTTTTGCCAGACAATCAAGGACAACGCCAGGCGTGCTTTTTCGCCACCGGACATCGGGCCGACTTTGCTGGTGACCGTGTCGCCCGAAAAGCCGAAGCCGCCTAGGTAATTGCGCAGCTCTTGTTCGCGCGTGTCCGGCGCCAGCCGTGCCAGATGGGCGATAGGCGTGCTGTCCACGTCCAGCATATCCAGCTGATGCTGGTGAAAGTAGCCAATCGCCAAGCCACGCGAGGCACGCCGTTCGCCTGCTTGCACAGGGATCTCTTCGGCCAGCGTCTTGATCAGGGTACTTTTGCCGGCGCCGTTGGCCCCCAGCACGCCGACACGGCTGCCCGCGCGAACCATCAACGTCACATCGCGCAGAATCGGAATGGCGTTGCCTGCCGCGTCCGTATACCCGGCCGACAGGTGTTCCAGCGTCAACAGCGGGTCGGGCACCTGGTCGGGCGAGGGGATGCGGATGTCGATGCCGGCTTCAGCGTGCAGCGGCGCCAGCACCTGCATGCGCGCCAGCGCCTTGACGCGGCTTTGCGCCTGCTTCGCCTTGGAAGCCTTGGCTTTAAAGCGGTCGATAAACCCTTGCAGGCGGGCCGTCTCGCGCGTCTGGCGTTCGTAGGCGATGTTGGTCTGGCGCAGGCGCTCGGCGCGTTGCGTCAGGAAATCACCGTAGCCACCGCGATACCGCACCAGTTTGGCGTGGTCGAAATGCAGGATGGACTTGGCCACCGCGTCCAGGAATTCCGTGTCGTGGGAAATCAGCATGACGGTGCCGGGATAGGCCCCCAGCCATTTCTCCAGCCACAGCATCGCGTCCAGATCCAGGTGGTTCGTGGGTTCGTCCAGCAGCAGCAATTCGGAAGGGGCCATCAGCGCGCTGGCCAGTGCCAGGCGCATGCGCCAGCCGCCCGAGAAGCTTTCGACCGGCAGCATCCATTCGTTGGGCTTGAAGCCCAGGCCGGCCAGCAACTGCTCTGCGCGCGAGGCGGCGCTCCAGGCGCCGGCTTCGATCAGCGCCGCTTCCACTTCGGCGATTTGCGTGCCTTGGTCGTCCGTCAGTTCGGCGCGGCGCGCCTGCAATTCGCGCAAGTGCGTGTCGCCGTCGATGACAAATTCACGAGCCGGGCGGTCGTCGGCGTCCAACTCTTGCTTGACGCTGGCAATGCGCCAGCCCGCCGGCAGGTTCACGGTGCCGGCATCCAGGTCCAGCGCGCCGGTCAGCAGCGCGAACAGCGAGGACTTGCCTGCGCCGTTCTTGCCAACGATGCCGACGCGCTCGCCGGGGTGTACGACAAATTCAGCGCTATCTAACAGCACTTTCGTGCCGCGGCGCAGGGTCAATCCAGTGGCGCGTATCACAGGCTGAGTTGCTCTCGGGTAAGCAGCAGGATCTGGTCCGACGCTTCTTCCGTGTCCAGCCAGACGGGCGAGAGCTGCGGGAAGGCGGCTTCGAAGAAGTCGCGCTCGTGACCGATCTCAAGCACGATCACGCCTTCAGGTGCCAGGTACTGTGGTGCCGACGCCAGGATGCGCCGCACCAGGTCCATGCCGTCGTCGCCACCCGCCAAGGCCAGCTGCGGCTCATGACGGTATTCCTGGGGCAGCACGTCCATCGAACCGCTGTTCACATAGGGCGGATTGCAGATGATGACGTCGTACTGGCAAGCCGGCAGATTGTCGAAGAGGTTGCTGGCATGCAGGTCCAGACGGTCGGCCAGGCCGTAGTCGTCGACGTTGCGGCGGGCAACTTCCAGCGCATCGGCCGACACGTCCACCGCGTCAACGTGGGCATTGGGGAAGGCCATGGCCGACAGGATGGCCAGGCAACCCGACCCGGTGCACATGTCCAGCACATTTTCCACGGCGTAAGGGTCCTGGAACCACGGGGACAGCCCTGCGTCCAGCAGTTCGGCAATGGGCGAACGCGGCACGATGACGCGCTGGTCCACGTAGAAGCGGTGGCCGCGCAGCCAGGCCTCGTTGGTCAGGTAGGCCGCGGGCACGCGCTCGGTCACGCGGCGTTCCAGCAGGTCCAGCACGCGGTCGCGTTCTTCACGGACCACGCGGGCGTCCAGGAACGGGTCAAGCGTGTCCAGCGGCAGGTGCAGCGCGTGCAGCGTCAGATAGACGGCCTCGTCCCAGGCGTTATCGCTGCCGTGCCCCAGCGCCACCTGGGCGCTGTTCAGGCGCGACACACCATAGCGGATCAGGTCGCGCAGCGTCAGCAATTCTTGGCGGGCGGATTGATACATAACAGGCCTTATATCCCCGTCCAGCATGCCGAACCGGGAAAAAACACGCCCCCTGTGAAGGGGGCAGAGCGCTTGCGCAGCGTGCGAAGCGCGGGGGTCTCTTTATTTCAGCAGCAGGTTTTCCAGCGTGCGCCGATAGATGTTTTTCAGCGGTTCCAGCGAAGCCACTTCGACGCGCTCATTCACCTTGTGGATCGTGGCGTTGCCGGGACCGAACTCGATCACCTGCGGGCAAATCTTGGCGATGAAGCGGCCATCGGACGTGCCACCCGTGGTGGACAGTTCGGCGGTCACGCCGGTTTCGCTGTGAATCGCCTGCACCAGCGCATCGGTCAACGAGCCGCGCGGGGTCAGGAAGGGCTCGCCGCCCAAGTCCCAGTCCAGCTCGTATTCCAGGCCGTGCTTATCCAGCACGGCGTGCACGCGCGCCTTCAGGCTTTCAGGCGTGCTGGCCGTGGAGAAACGGAAGTTAAACAACGCAACCGCTTCGCCGGGAACCACGTTGGTGGCGCCGGTGCCCGAGTTCAGGTTCGACACCTGGAACGTCGTGGGCGGAAAATACTCGTTGCCCTGGTCCCATTCAATCGAGACGATTTCGGCCAACGCGGGCGACAACTGGTGCACGGGGTTGCGCGCCAGATGCGGGTAGGCGACGTGGCCCTGGATGCCCTTGACCGTCAACTTGCCCGACAACGAGCCGCGGCGACCATTTTTGCAGGTGTCGCCCAGCACGTCGCCGGAAGTCGGTTCGCCGACGATGCAGTAATCCAGCTTTTCGCCGCGCGCCTTCAATGCGTCGCAGACGATGGCGGTGCCGTCGATGGACGGGCCTTCTTCGTCGGACGTGATCAGCAGCGCGATCGAACCGTCATGCTGCGGGTGGGCCGCCACGAATTCCTCGGCCGCCACCACGAAGGCAGCAATCGAGCTTTTCATGTCGGCCGCCCCACGGCCGTACAGCCAGCCGTCGCGTTCAGTGGGCACGAACGGGTCGCTATCCCACTTTTCGCGTGGACCCGGAGGCACCACATCGGTGTGACCGGCAAACACGGTCAGCGGCGCGGCGCTGCCGCGACGTGCCCACAGATTGGTGACGCCGCCCTGTGCGATGGTTTCGCACGTGAAGCCGATGCGCTCGAGCCGGGCGGCCAACGCCGCCTGGCAGTCTTCATCCGCCGGCGTGACCGACGGGCGGGCGATCAGGTCCTTGACCAGATCCAGTACGGCTGACGTGCTCATTACGCCCTCAGCAGATCATTGATGCTGGTCTTGGCGCGCGTTTGCGCGTCGACACGCTTGACGATGACGGCGCAAGCCAGGCTGTGCGAGCCGTCGGCCGACGGCAGCGAGCCCGGCACCACGACGGAACCCGACGGCACGCGGCCGTAGGTGATCTTGCCCGTGGCGCGATCGAAAATCTTGGTGCTTTGCGACAGGAACACGCCCATGGCCAAGACCGAGTTTTCTTCCACGATCACGCCTTCGACGACTTCCGAGCGGGCGCCAATGAAGCAGTTGTCTTCGATGATGGTGGGGTTGGCTTGCAGGGGTTCCAGCACGCCGCCGATGCCCACGCCACCCGACAGGTGCACGTTCTTGCCGATCTGCGCGCAAGAGCCGACGGTGGCCCAGGTGTCAACCATGGTGCCTTCGTCAACGTAGGCGCCGATGTTCACATAGGAGGGCATCAGCACGACGTTGCGGCCGATGAACGAGCCGCGGCGCGCGACAGCGGGCGGCACCACGCGGTAGCCGCCTTGCTTGAAGGCGTTGTCGCCGTATTCCGAGAACTTGAGCGGCACCTTGTCGTAGAACTGCAGCGGCGCCTGGCCCATGATGGCGTTCTCGTTCAGGCGGAACGACAGCAACACGGCCTTTTTGATCCACTGGTGCACGACCCAGTCGTCGTTGATTTTCTCAGCCACGCGCAGGCGGCCCAGATCCAGCCCGTCGATGGTGTGTTCCACCGCTTCGCGCACTTCGGCGCTGGCGTCGGAGGGAGTCAGGTTGGTCCGGTCGTCCCAGGCTTTTTCGATGGTGGTCTGCAGGTCGAGAGTCATAGCGGCTCAGCTTTTAAAGGTTGATCAAACAGAAGTATGTACAAAATGGGCGATGCGTTCGGCTGCTTGCACGCAATCAGCCAAAGGCGCCACCAACGCAATACGGATGCGGCCGTGGCCGGGATTGACGCCATGCGCTTCCCGCGCCAGGAAACTGCCCGGCAGAACGGTAACACCGGTACGGCCATAAAGGTCGCGCACAAACGCCGTATCCGAGCCCGGCGTGGCCGCCCATAGGTAGAAAGAGGCTTTCGGGCGTGACACATCCAGCACGTTTTCAAGTATGGGGACGACCGCGTCGAATTTTTCGCGATACAGGCGGCGGTTGTCTTTCACATGCGCCTCGTCGGCCCAGGCCGCGATGCTGGCCGCCGACACCAGGGGGCTCATGGCACTGCCATGATACGTGCGATACAAAAGGAACCGGCCGATCAGCGCGGCGTCGCCCGCCACAAAACCCGACCGCAAGCCTGGCACGTTGGACCGCTTGGACAGGCTGGAAAACGCCACCAGATTGCGGTAGTCGTCCCGGCCCAGGCGGCGCGCCGCCTGCAGGCTGCCCAGGGGGGCATCGCCTTCGTCCAGATAGATCTCGGAATAGCATTCGTCCGACGCAATCACAAAGCCGTAACGGTCGGACAGCTTGAAGAGGACTTCCCATTCATCCAGCGACATGACGTTACCGGCGGGGTTGCCCGGCGAGCACACGAACACCAGCCGGGTCTTCTTCCAGACGGCGTCAGGCACCTGATTCCAGTCGCTGGAAAAATTGCGCAACGGATCGGCGTTGACGAAGTAGGGCGTGGCGCCGGCTAGCAGCGTCGCACCTTCGTAGATTTGGTAGAACGGGTTGGGGCAGATCACGACAGACCCAGCGGACGGGTCAATCACGGTCTGGGTAAAAGCGAACAGCGCTTCGCGCGAACCCAGGGCGGGCAAGACCTGCGTGTCGGCGTCTGGGGCGGGAATGCTGTAACGGCGCGCCAGCCAGGCAGAAATCGCCTGGCGCAGCGCGGGATCGCCCTTGGTGGACGGGTACACGGAAAGCCCATCCATATGCCCGCGAATGGCGTCCGCCACGCATTCGGGCGCGGCGTGCTTGGGCTCGCCAATCGACAAGTTGATAGGCGTCAGACCGTTCTGCTGCGCGGCGGCGCAAGCCAGCAACGCGCGCAATTTTTCGAACGGGTAGGGGTGTAAAGCATCGAGGCGCGGATTCATGACGCAAGATTTTAACAAGCAAGCTACAATAGCGGGCTTGACCTTTAGCGAAGGTGGCGAAATTGGTAGACGCACCAGGTTTAGGTCCTGACGCCGTAACAGGTGTAGGGGTTCGAGTCCCCTCCTTCGCACCATACAACTGAAAGCCGTTGCTTGGCCCCCAGGGGCCGTGCTGAGTGCCGGCAAGGCGCTTTTGAATCAACGGCTTAGCGGGAATGGTGGGTGCCGATTGACTGCCCATAACAACTAGAATTTGCAGTCTTTCAGCCCCATCTTGGCCGCATTCCTCCGCACACAATAGATGGCCTGGCGCCGGCGCCGTTGGTGCCCCGGTTAGCTAACTACCCGAATGCATCCCCGGAATGCATCCCCGGGGTGCACCAACGGCGTTCAATCCGCTATCAGTTCTTGACCTTGATACGGTCGCGACGCTTTTCGGTTCTGGGTTCGACATCGCGGCCCAATTCCACGTCCATCAGGATGGCGGCATGGACTTTGGCGCGGCTGGCTTCGATGCGCGGCACGCATGCCCAGCCTCGATCGGCGGCCACCGACAATTTCTTGTCCAGTTCTTGATGGCGACGACGCTTGTTTTCCGTCGACATATTGCTGAGTTCTTGATCGGTGATTAAGCGCATGGGTTTCTCCTTGGTGAAACGATGTGGTTGCGATGGACATGGGTATTGCGAACAGGCGTGCGCCTGCATGGCGCGCGTGTATGCCAGGTCGCGCCACGATGTGTTTTTGTTATTCGGGAAATGGGGCGGGGGGGCGGGGCCGGGAATCGGGGGGCCCGCAGGGTGAAGCCAAGATCAAAGAGCGGGCGTAGTTTGACAGCTTAAATATTTATTGCAAGTCATTGAAAAATAAGAAGAAAAAGATATAAAAACCCCGCGTTCCATATACTTTTCCAGCGCTTTGGATACTTTCCCAGGGCCCGCGTTAATCAAGCCCGATATGCCGCGCGGACCAGGGTTTATCCTGATGCCCGCAAGGCTTGACACCCCTATGTCCAGCCCATAAAGTCACCGCACAGATTTAGATAAAAGACCATCTGTAGGGTGGTCTTTTATTGCGCGCAGTTTGCGTCGACCTCTTACAGAAATAATTCCAAGAGGAGACGACTGTGCAATCATCGACCGTAAAAATACGTGGCATCGACGATGTCATCGCTTTTATCGACTCACGCCCCGCTATCACCGGGCGGGCAGGCCTGATCTGGTGGCTGGCCCTGGGTGGACTGTTCCTGGATGCGTTTGCCAACTCCGCGTTAAGCGCGGGGCTGGGGCCCATGACGCGCGACCTGGGCCTTGCGGCCGGTCAAGTCGCGCTGATGACCTCGTTTGCCGCGTGGGTGGCCATTGCGTTCAATCCCATCGGCGGTTGGATGGCGGATCGTTGGGGCCGGATCCGGCCCTTGGTCATCGCAAAATTCCTGGCCGTCATCGGCGCGCTGCTGGTGATGTTTGCACCCAGCTTCGAAGTCATTCTGGTCGGCCGGTTTTTCGTAGGCGCCGCCTACGGAATCGACTTCGCCATCGCGATGGCCGTCCTGGCCGAATTCACCCCGCTTAAATTCAAAAGCCGCCTTAATACCTGGCAGGGCATGTGGTACACGGCCGTGTGCACGAACCTGCTGCTGGCGCTGTTGTTTTTCTCATGGGATGTGGGCGATTCCATCTGGCGTTATTCGGTTGCGGCTACCGCCGTCTTCGCGGTCGTGATCCTGCTGCTGCAAATGCGCTACATGGTGGAAAGCCCGATCTGGCTGGCCCGCAAAGAGCGTGTCGAGCAGGCGGCGCGCGCCATGACGCGCATCTACGGGCAGCCGTTCGCGGCGGCGCCGATGCACGAGCGTGTGCCGGTGGTCAACCAGGCCAGGCGCGGCATTGCCAACGTGCTGTTGATCTTTCGTGGCGTTTACCTGCCGCGCACGATCCTGGCGGCAACGGTCCAGATCGGCCAGTCGATCCAGTATTTCGCCGTGGGCTGGTATCTGCCCTTGATCAGCGCCGCGCTGTTCGGCAAGGACTTCGTCTTCGCCACCATCGGCGCGCTGGTGTTCAACGTGTTCGGCATTTTTGGCGGCTTTCTGTCGCCGTACATCGGCCGCAAGCTGGGCCTGCGCCGGGCGTCGGCATTCGGCTTTGCCGCGGTGTTTCTGATGCTGCTGATCCTTGGTACCTTCCACGGCAAGATGCCGCTGTGGCTGGCCGTTGTGGTGCCGTCGCTGTTCATCCTGTTCCATTCGGGCGGGCCGGGGGCCAACGGCAAGAGCCTGTCGTCGCTGTCGTTCCGCAGCGAACTTCGCGCGGGCGCCAACGGCATCATCGGCGCGCTGGGCTCCACGGGGGCCGCGATCGGACTGCTGGTGTTTCCGCTGTTTCGCGAAAACTACGGCCTTGAAAAGACCTTCCTGATTCTCTCCATCGTGCCGCTGATCGCCAGCATCATCTGCTTCACGATCAAGTGGGACCCCACCCGCACCCCCATCAACCCGGACAACGAAGCCGACGCGCCCCAGTTCAAGGACGACGCCGTGCTGCCTGCCCTGGACCCCGCCATTGGGAAAGCCTCGCGATGACAAACAACAAAGTGATTCTGGCCATAGACGAGGGCACGTCCGGCACGCGGGCGGCCACGGTGTCTCAGCACGGCCATGTATCTTGCCTGCAATACGTGGCGCTGCATGTCGACTCGCCCCGGCCGGGTGTTGTGGAGCAGGACGCTAACGACATCCTGGACCGCACCGTCCAGGTCTGCCGGGATGCCATCGCACAAGCGGTCGCCGAGGGGCAGGAAATTGCTGCGCTGGCGCTGGCCACACAACGGGCCACGGCCGTGCTGTGGGACACGCAGACAGGGCGTGCGCTGGTCCCGGCCATGGTCTGGCAAGACACGCGCTTTGTCGACGAACTGGACCAACTGGCGCCGGAATGGGACGCCCGGTTGCGAGAGCGCGTCGGTCGGCCGGTGGGGGTGCGCTCGTTGTATCTCTGGGCGGCGCGTCACCTGCGCGATTCACCGCTTGTTGCCCAGGCGTGGCGCGACAAGCGCTTGGCCTTCGGCACCGTGGACACGTGGTTGCTGTGGCATTTTTCACAGCGGCGCGAATGCGTGACCACGCCCACGAACGCGACCTCCGCCGGCGCGTACGTGCTTGCCGACCATCGTTACTACCTGGAGTGGATTCAGGAGCTTGGCTTTCCGCACGAGCTGCTGCCGACCCTGCGCCAGGACGCGGATGATTTCGGTAGAACTCGTCCGGAGCTCTTGGGTATCGACGTGCCAATCCTGGCGTCGGCCGGCGACCAGCACGCGGGCGCCATCGGCCTGGGATGCCTGAACCGGGGACAGGCGATGTGTGTGCATGGCACGGGCAGCTTCGTGGACCTGGTCATCGGCACCGAACCTCCCTTGGAAGCCGGCATGTCCGACGGGTCGTTGACCATGACGGCCCGGCGTCAGTCAGGCGTGTCGCACTTCGCGGTCGAAACCTTTGTGGCAACAACCGGGTCGGCATTGAACTGGGTCTGCGAAAAGCTGAAATGGTTCAAGGACGCCCACGAGATCAGCGCGTTGGCCGACACGGTGAACGCGTCGAACGGCGTGACCTTCGTGCCGGCCTTGACCGGGCTGCGCGTGCCCCGGATGGAAGCCGCGGCCCGCGCGTCGCTGACGGGCGTATCGATGGCCACGACGCAGGCCGAAGTGGCCTACGCCATTCTGGAGGGCATCGCGCATTCGGTGGCCAGCTGCATCGAAGCGGACGAGCAAGCCTCCGGCGTGCGGGTGTCCGAACTGGTCGTGGGCGGCGGCCTGTCGCGCAGCGACCCCTTGTTGCAGATTCAAGCGGACTTGATCGGCATTCCCATTCGTCGCATGCAAGAGGCCGATCGCGCCAGCTTGCGCGGCATCGCGTATCTGGCGGGCTCGGCGGGCTTGCTGTGGCCGTCATTGCACGAGGCCTGCAAAACCATCGTGACCGACGCCGTGTTTCGGCCCGCCGTTGACGCCGACGAACGTCGTCGCCGCCGCGCCTTGTGGCACGCCCGGGTGGGGTCGGAATTGGGCCACGTCAAACAGTTCAAGCAAGACAACCAGGAGGCATTGCACAAATGATCGGGTGGCTATCCAGAAAGCCCAGGAAGGACCGGGCCGACATGACCAGCACCGAACCCCTGCGCCTGAACCGGCACGAACAGCTGGATCGGTTGGGCAGCGAGCAGTTCGACATCCTGATCGTGGGGGGCGGTATCACCGGCGCCTATGCGGCGCTGGACGCCGCCTTGCGCGGCTATCGCGTGGCGTTGATCGAAAAGGACGACTTCGCCTCGGGCACCTCGTCCAAGTCCTCGAAGATGGTGCATGGGGGCTTGCGCTATATCGAACAGGGCAACCTGGGCTTGGTGCGCCATTCCCTGCATGAACGCCAACGGCTGCGGCGCAACGCGCGGCATCTGGTGCAGCGTCTGCCGTTTTTGTTTCCCATCCTGGAACGCGACGGGGTGTTCGACAAGCGCCTGTCCAAGGCATTTGAAAGCCTGCTGTGGACGTATGACGTGGCAGGCGGATGGCGCGAGGGCATCCTGCACCAGAAGCTGACGGCGGCCGAAGTGCTGTCGCATTGCCCAACGTTCAAGGAAGACGGACTGCTGGGCGGTTTCCTGTATTACGACGCCCGCGTCGACGATGCGCGCCTGACGCTGACGGTGGCGCGTACCGCCGCCTTTCACGGCGCGGCGGTGGCCAATCATGCGAAGGCGATCGAGGTCACGCGTGACACGCACGGCAAGGTGGACGGCGCGATCATCCACGCGGACAACAAAGAAATCCGCGCGCGCGCCCGGGTCGTCATCATGGCGACGGGCGTCTGGCTGCGCGATTGGACCGGGGCGAAAAAAGGCGATGAACCCGTGTTGCACGTGCGCCCGGCCAAGGGCGTGCACGTGGCGGTGCCCTGGATCAAGGTCCGCAACGATTGCACGGTGACCATTCCCGTGCCCGGTCGCAGCCGGCGCGCCACGATCACGCGCTGGGGCGACGTGTCTTACCTGGGTACCACCGACGAAGACTACGAAGGAAACCTGGACGATGTGTATTGCACGCGGCGCGAACTGGACTTCCTGCTGGAAGGCGCGCGCTCGGCGCTCAAGACCGATCTGCAAGCCGAAGACGTGGTGGGCAGCATCGCCGGCTGTCGCCCCCTGGTGGCGCCGCCCGGGGGCAAAACGCTGGAGATCAAGCGCAACCACGAAATCCGCGTGTCCGGCGACGGGCTGGTAACGATAGTGGGCGGCAAGCTGACCACGTCGCGGCATATGGCGGAACAGACCATCGACGCCGCGCAACAGGTGCTGGGGCAGCGCAATGCCTGCCAGACCAAGAAGGCCTATCTGCTGGGCGCCGCCGGATACGACCCGCAAGCCATCGTGGCGTCCGGCGGCATGTCGGCGCATCTGGGCGAACGCTATGGCACCGAGGCGCGCTTTGTCAGCGACTTGATGCAGGCGTCGCCGGCTTTGCTGACGCCGATTGTCGACGGCTTGCCCTACACCGAAGCCGAGGTGCTCTACGCCGTGCGCCATGAAATGGCCGGCACCGTTGAAGACGTGCTGGCCAGGCGCATGCGCACGCGCCTGATGGCGCGCGACGCCTCCGCGCTTGCCGCCGGCCGCGTCGGACAGATCTTGCAGGCGGAACTTGGTTTGCCGCCCGCCACCATCGCGCAGCAGGTGAACGACTACCTGGCTGCCATCAAGCACGAAAAATCCATACTCATGGGAGACGAACAATGATCAGCAAAGAAGCCATCAAGCGCGGCTACAACCGTGGCAATTACGTCGTGGGCGCACACACGCCGCCTGCCTATGCCGCCACCTTGACCGGCGCAGGCGCTGGCACCGAACCCGGCCTGCAACGCGACCCCGTGCGCGTCAGCGATGCGCAGGTCGATGCCCTGCGGCACGTGGCCGACAACGTCATGACGGCCACGGCCGACGTCGTGGCCTGGACGCGCGATTGGTGGGCGGGGTCCATGGTGTCGGAAACCGGCGGCAAGCCTGCTACGCCGCAAGCGGTGATCGTGACGGTGTCATCGGTGCAGCAGGTGCAGGCGGTCATGCGTTACGCCAACGCCGAAGCCATCCCGGTCACGGTGTCGGCGGGGCGCAGCAATGTCACCGGGGCCGCCTTGCCGGTGCGCGGTGGCATCGTGCTGGACGTCTGCCAGCTGAACCAGCTGATCGGCGTGGACCGCGAAAGCCAGATCGTGGAAGTGGAAGCGGGCATGTTCGGCGACGTCTTTGAACAGACCATCCAGAATGAATACGGGCTGACGATGGGCCATTGGCCGTCGTCGTTCGGCATCAGCACGGTGGGCGGCTGGGCGGCTTGCCGGGGGGCAGGGCAGTTGTCCACCCGCTACGGCAAGATCGAAGACATGGTGTTCGGTATGGACGTTGTACTGGCCGACGGCAGCCTGATCACGGTGGGCGGCTATTCCCGCGCGGCGGTAGGCTCGGACCTGCAGCAATTGTTCATCGGCTCTGAAGGCACGCTGGGCGTGATCGTGCGGTTGCGCCTCAAGCTGCATCGCCTGCCCGATTACGGCCGCGCCATAGCGTACGGTTTCAAGACATTCGCCATCGGCCTGGACGCGTGCCGCGAGATCATGCAGCGCGGCGCCAACCCGGCGGCGTTACGCCTGTATGACGAACTGGAAAGCGGGGTGCAGTTCAATCGACCTGACCTGAACGTGCTGCTGGTGGCCGACGAGGGCGCACGCCAGATTGTGGACGCCGTCATGCAGATCAGCGAAGGCGTCTGCGAAGAACTGGGCGAAAAGCTGGACGGCGACGCCATCTTTGAACGCTGGCTGGAAACGCGCTATCTGACCGGCAAGAGCGCCGAGGGCTTCAAGCGCAGCCCCGGGTTCGTGGCCGACACGCTTGAAATGTCGGGCCGCTGGAGCGACCTGTCCGCCATTTACAGTGAAGTGGTGGCGGCGGTGAACGCGGTGCCCGGCACGTTGGCGGGTTCCGCGCACCAGTCGCATGCTTACGTCGACGGGGCCTGCCTGTATTTTTCGTTGCGCGGCGACGTCGAGGTGGAGCGGCGCGCCCAGTGGTATCGCGCCGCATGGGATGCCGCCAACGCCGTGCTGATTAAATACAATGCGGCGCTCAGCCATCATCACGGCGTGGGCCTGCTGCGGGCGCCATACATGCAGGAATCGCTGGGTAGCGCTTTTAACGTGCTGCTTGCGGTCAAGCGTCAGTTGGACCCGCAAAACATTCTTAATCCCGGCAAGCTGGGCTTGAGCGATCAACGCCATTATGGTCAGGAAAGTCGATAACCATGGATAGGTCATTTGGGGCATGCCTGGCGCGTCATCCAGTCATTGCGACGCTTTATGGGCTTGAGCAAATCAACACGTTCGTGGGCAGCGTGGCCGAGATCGGCATCGTGGCCAACGTTGAGTTGCGCAAGCTGGCGCCGGTCATCGCCACCTTGAACCGCGCGGGCAAATTCGCGATCGTCAATATCGACAGCTGCGAAGGCCTGTCGCAGGACAAGGGCGGGGTGGAATACCTGGCTGATATCGGCGTGGCCAGCCTGGTTTCAACCCGCGTGGCCACCATTCAGCGAGCCAACCGTGCCGGTATGGTCACGATGCAAAAAGTATTTGTGACCGACCGTTCTACCTGGCCGCGCAGCGTCAAGGCGCTGGAACAAAGCGACCCCAACCTGGTTCAGCTGATGCCGGCGCCGATGCTGGCGCACATGGCCCCCCAAGACCTGAAAGCCCTGCCGCCCATCGTGGCGTCGGGCTTTGTCTGCAACCAGGCGGACATTGCCACGGCCATGAGGCACGGCGCGGTGGGGGTGTCGACCAGCGATCCGCAACTGTGGAGCCTGGAAGGGCGGCAGCTTAAGGGCTGAAAACGGGTAATCCAGCCCGCCGTCTCTACGGCACTTCGTCCAGTTGCGCGATCTGCGCGTCTTCCGGGAAGCCCTGCGTGCGGTAGCGCGCCGGGTAGCCCTTTTCACGCGCCAGCAGCGGTTGCAGCAGGTGCGCGGCCTGTTCCCATGACACCACGCGCACTTCGCCGATGTTGTCCTCGGAGTCTGGGCGCACCAGCGCAAGACGGTCCACCTTGGGCAGCGACGTGTCCACGCCGCGCGTCCAGGACGCCAGCGAAAACGACATGACGGGCTCTTCGTCGCTGGTGAAGAGGTTGTAGTTGGCCACGAAAATGTCCTGGCCCTGTTCTTCGTGGATATGGTCCAGCGCCTCTTTCTGCGCGTCGTATTCGGATTTGTCCAGCAGGCGCTCCAGATGCGCAAGCCGCTGCGCCAGCGCAGGGTTGCTCGGCACGTATCGAAGCGGTTGCCGATCTTCGTAGTGGTACATATGCGCGCTGACCGACCGCCCTTGCATGAGCGCTTGGTGCGCCACTTCCACCATGTTCGCCAAGCCAACGTCATCGTTGTCGCCGGCCACCAACAGCACGTCGCGTGTAGGCACCATGAACACCGGCCGGCCCCGCACCGGCACACGTTCGATCATGTCGGGCAGCAGGGCCCGGCTGATGTCGTAGCCGTCTGCCCAGGCGCCCCGATAGACGCCGGCAGCAATCTCGGCAAAGTCGTCCGGCGCGTCGCGCAGGTTGTCGATGGCAACCGCCAAGGCTTGGTCGAACGTCAATTGCCAAGCGGCCTCGGGGCCGTTGGTCAGGGTGGAGATGGCGTCTGGGTGGTCCAGCGCCAGCAGCACCACGCAATCCTCGCCAAAGGGCAGGTAGGCGGGATGGAACGCGGAATCGTCGCCTTCGGTGCGCACATGGTGCAGGCGCACGTCTTCCAGGGCGGTGCGGCTGCGGATAACGGCCCGCAGCATGGGGCGCGCCACCGTGGCCTGTTGCGGCGTCGACTGCTTGCTGCTGGCCAAGGCCGAGACAAAACCCTGCAAGGCGCGCTGTTGCTGCGCGCCCCGGGTGTTGTAGTAAGCGTGATAAGCGTTGTGCAGGTTGAAGAACGAACCTTCGCCCAGCAGCAAGCGGAATTCATCGGCCTTGTAAGTCAGGTCGCCCTCGAAGCCTTGCTTGCGAGCCGCCGCCACGAACAGTTTGGCAAATTGATCCGGCGTAGGCCTGCGCCGGAACAGCGTGTCGAAAAAACCCATGTGCCCGCCTTCAATCAGATGCTGGACGGCGCTTTGACCGTCCACGACGGGTCATTGTGGCCACGGTTCCGGGCCGCGTCCAGTGATAACGCCGCGGGGATGCGGCGCGCTTGCTCAGGACACCGTAAGTCGGAACTCAATACGCTCGGGGGGTTACCTTTCAGGCTCAAATCCCCACGATGACGACGTCACCCTTGCAGGCGAATTACCCCGGCCCATCGCACTATGACCGCATGACGATTGCGTTGCATTGGTTGACGGCGATTCTGGTCGTGGGCTTGTTTGCCCTGGCGGAAATCTGGAGCTTCCTGCCACGCGGCACGCCGACCCGTCGGCTGCTGCAATCGCTGCACATTTCGTTCGGCTTGCTGTTCACCGCGGTGTTCGTGCTACGCGTCGTGTGGCGGTCCACTGGTGGCCGGCGCCTGCCGCCCGCTGCCACCGGCTTGATGGGCCTGGCTAGTACAGGCGTACACGGGCTGCTGTACCTGTTGATGGCCGCGCAGATCGTGCTGGGCTTTCTGTTTCGCTGGGCGCAGGGAGAACCGTTTGCTTTCTTCGGGTTGTTCGACGTGCCCCGGTGGATTGCGATCGACCGCGAACAGCGCCACTTCATTGGTGGGCTGCACGACACGGTGGCGTGGACGATCATCGCGTTGGCCTTGGTGCATGCGCTGGCGGCGTTGGTTCACCATTACGCCTTGCACGATGGGGTGTTGCGCCGGATGCTGCGCAGCCGCTGAGGGCGGTGGGGAAAAATCGGCGCATGAGGTGAAATCGGGGCGGGGCAGGTTGTACATTACGCACTGTCACCTGCCTTATTCCTACAGGATTTTCCCATCATGACCGCACCAGAAGTCGTAATTTCCTCGTCGATCCACTGCGCCAATGACCGCCCCTTCGTGCTGTTTGGCGGCATCAACGTGCTGGAATCCCTGGATCTGGCGCTGCGCGCGTGCGAAGAATATCAACGCGTGACCCAAAAGCTGGGCATTCCGTACGTTTTCAAGGCGTCGTTCGACAAGGCCAACCGATCTTCCATCCATTCCTACCGGGGTCCCGGCCTGGAAGAGGGCATGAAGATCTTCGAAGCCGTCAAGAAAGAGTTCGGCGTGCCGGTCATTACCGACGTGCACGAACCCTGGCAGGCGGCGCCCGTTGCTGAAGTGGTGGACATCCTGCAATTGCCCGCCTTCCTGGCGCGTCAGACGGATCTGGTGGTGGCGCTGGCCAAGACGCAGCGCATCGTTAATATCAAGAAGCCGCAGTTTCTCAGCCCGACCCAGATGCTGAACATCGTTGAAAAGTTCACCGAAGCGGGCAACGACAAGCTGATCCTGTGCGATCGCGGCACCAGCTTCGGCTACGACAACCTGGTGGTCGACATGCTGGGTTTCGGCGTGATGAAAAAGGTGTCCGGCAACCGGCCCTTGATTTTCGACGTGACCCACGCGTTGCAGCAGCGTTCCGCCTTGGACGCCGCCTCGGGCGGTCGCCGCGAGCAGGTTGCCGAACTGGCGCGCGCGGGCATGGCGGTGGGCCTGGCGGGGCTGTTTCTAGAGGCTCACCCCGACCCGAAGAACGCCAAGTGCGATGGACCCAGCGCGTTGCCGCTGGACAAACTGGAACCCTTCCTGACCCAGCTCAAGCAGCTGGACGATCTGGTGAAATCCTTTGCGGACATCGATATCGAACCCTGACGCGCGCGGGCATGCCATCGACGGCAGCTTGCTATACGATCCAGGCCACACCACTACAGGGAGGCCCGGATGTCTTTTTACGTAATCGTCGCTGTTCGAAAAGAGCCCATCAGCGGGCACATTGCCTATGTGCGCTGGGGCCAGGCCGAGCGGGGCGTGCCAGGCTGGGTCACCGAGCCGGTCACGGCCTCGGCGTCCGAGGTGATTGACGTGATCAAGGAGGGGGCCGACGTGGAAACCGCCATCAGCGTGGACGGCACCAGCGTGGCGCTGCGCCCCGTGCGCGTGCTGACCACCGACGACGGCCACGAACTGCTGGCGTCCGTGCCGGTGCCTAGCTCGACCTTGCACACGCTGTTCGACCTACCCGAGTTCTAGGCGGCTTGGCGGCGGCCTTCGGCAAAGCTTTTCAGCGCGTCGTCGGTCAGGCGGTAGCGGACCCACTCATCCAGCGGCACCGCGCCGATCGATACGTAGAAGTCGATTGCCGGCTTGTTCCAGTCCAGCACGCTCCATTCCAGCCGCCCGCAGCCGTTGGCCACCGCTTCTTGCGCCAGGTGGCGCAGCAGGTCCCGTCCGGCCCCGATGCCGCGATGCTCGGGCGTGATGTACAGGTCTTCCAGGTAAATACCGTTCTTGCCGAGCCAGGTGGAATAGCTGTAGAAATAGACCGCATACCCGATAGGTTTGCCATCCGCCAGGCACATCAGCGCCTTGGCGGGCGCCTGCTGGGCAAAAAGGGTACGGGCGACGTCGTCTGCGCTGGCGATTACTTCGTGCGCGGCGCGCTCGTACACGGCCAGTTCAGTAATGAAGGCATAGATCTGGGCCGCATCCGAGGGGATGGCGGGGCGGATGGCGATATTCACGTTGACTTCCTCCAAATAGGAGGGCCATGCTACCCGCTATTCCAGGCGCTTGCTGACGGGCGATCCGGTCTGACGCGTACACGAAGGAGACATCCTCGATGGCTGAGTCTGGTTCTGCCGCAGCTCGCACGCCGCCGCGCAAGGGGCGCCGCGTTTCCTGGATCTGGCTGGTCCCGGTGGTGGCCGTCATCGGCGGATTGCTGCTGGTGGTGCAGGCCTGGCTGAATGCAGGGCCCACGGCTACCGTCCACTTCCAGACCGCCGAAGGCCTGGAAGCGGGCAAGACGCAGGTTCGCTACAAGGAAGTCAATGTCGGCCTGGTTGAACGCGTCAACCTGAACCAGGACCGCACGGGCGTGGTGGTCACGATCCGGGTGGACAAGGACGCCGCCAACCTGTTGCGCGACGGCACGGTATTTTGGGTGGTGCGCCCGCGGCTGACGCTCAGCGGGGTGTCGGGCCTGGGCACGCTGTTGTCGGGCTCGTATATTGGCCTGGACCCAGCCGGCGGCCAGGGCAAGGGCGGCGCCCGCAGCGAGCGTAAAAGCGAATTCACCGGTCTGGAAGTGCCGCCCGAGGTTGCGCAGGACCGGGCCGGAAAGCGCTTCACGCTACACGCCAACGATCTGGGCTCGCTGGACGTCGGCTCACCCGTGTACTACCGCCGCATTGCCGTGGGGCAGGTGGTGAACTACCGGTTGGCCAAGGATGGCGATGGGGTCGATGTGCAGGTGTTCGTCGACGCGCCGAACGATTCCTACGTCAATGAGAGCACGCGCTTCTGGAACGCCAGCGGCGTCGACTTCAGCGTGGATGCGCGCGGTTTGCAGATGCGGTCCCAGTCGCTGGTTTCCGTAATTGTGGGGGGCGTGGCATTCGACACCCTGGAACGGGCGGCCAGCCAGCCCGCGGCGGCGGGCGCGGCGTTCCCGCTTTTCTCCAGCGAAGAGTCGGCCCGGGCCGAACCGGACGGCGCGCCGCTGCACGTGCGCATGCGTTTCGATCAATCTGTGCGGGGGCTGGTGGTGGGGGCGCCTGTCGACGCGTATGGCGTCACGGTCGGCAAGGTGGACGCCATCGACCTGGACTTTGATCAGTCGGCCAAACAGTTCTACGCGCTGGTATCCGCCACGCTGTACCCGGAGCGGCTGGGCGACAAAACGTTCCACCAGATCAAGAACTTCGCGGGCCCGGATGTCAAACACCCCAGCGGCAGGTTGATGACAGCCTTGGTCGCACGGGGCACCCGGGCGCAGTTGCGCATCGGCAACTTGTTGACCGGCCAGCTGTATGTCGCGCTGGCGGAATTTCCTGATGCGCCCGCCGCCACTTTCAAGATGGAAGATCGACCGTTCATCCCCACCGTGCGCAATAACCTGGACCAGCTGCAACAGCAGTTGAACAGCATCCTGACCAAGGTCGACAAGGTGCCGTTCGATGCCATCGGTACGGAACTGGCCGGGGCGCTTCGGGGCGCATCGCGCCTGGTCAAGCGGCTGGATACGCACCTGGCGCCAGAGGCGCAGGCCGTGCTGAGGCAAGCAAACCAGTCGTTGGCGGCCGTGAGCGCGTTGCTGGCCCCCGAGTCCGCGTTGCCGCTAAATACCGATACGGCGCTGCGTGAGTTGGGTCGCGCGGCGCGATCGTTGCGGCAGTTGGCGGATTATCTTCAGGCCCATCCCGACGCGCTGTTGCGGGGCCGGGCGCCGGATGCGGCGCCCGGGCGGTAGGTAGACACCGGCGTGCACGGTTTTGGGCATGACACTTGCTGGAAGCTTCTACGAACGGTTGCAGCACTGCGGCCGGCGGTGCGGTATCCGAGGGGGGACCACCGAATGGATCATAGTGAAATGATGGTGCGCATGATTTCCCAGCCGGTCGCGCCGGACCAGCTGGACGGCTGGGACGGCGTGTTGTCCGCGTATGCGGACTGCCTGTTGCAGGTACAGGGCAAGCTGACCGACGCGGACGTGAGCCGCTTCCTGGATGTCGGCGCCTTGGTTTTTCGTTCGTGTTGCCAGGACGAAGCACGCCTGCGGTGGACAGCTGAGGAACTGGCGGCTTTTCACCGCAAGCCGGAATGCGGCGCGTAGGCTTGGCAACAACGCGCTGACAATAATCGCCTGGAACAAAGAGCGTTCAGTACAAGCATTGGCTAAGCGCGAATTTACGGCCAAATGCATGGACCTCGTCACCGTCCACCGCCGCCGCCACATCCCAGTGGCCGCCGCGCGTCACCAAAAACGATTGCCCGGTCAGCGCATGCCGTAATGCAAAGCGCCAAAAGGCCGGTTCGGAGCCGATGGGCTCCAGGTCGTGGGGCCCGATCATCAGCCGGGTGGGGCGGGGGGTGGCGCCCAGCGACCATCGCACCGCAATCGTCAGGAAGGCGAACCGCGCGGACATCGACGACGGTTGAACGCAAAGGACTCGAATCTTGTTGCTCATGGGCGCCACCTTTTGCAGGTGCTTCTGAGCGTAGCAAAGACCCGCGTGACGTTCCATACCGCCTTTGCTGTATTTCGGTCCCAATGGTCTGACGATTGGCAGCATCGCGTGGACTTGCGTGATGCCGCCAATCAAGGCGCGTTACGCATCCGGCCCCGGCGCCACCGCCCGCGTCACGCGAGGCAGCAGGATCAGCGCCAGCGCCGGCATCAATGCAAACGCCGCGAACAGCCAGCCCGCGGCATGCCGAGCCCCTTCGACACCGCCAGGGTCGGCAAGCCCCGCGCTATTGACGACCACGCCGGCCAGCGCCGCCGTTACCGCCGCCGCGTAGAGCTGCACGGTGGTAATCGACGAAGACGTCAGCGTCTCTTCGCCCTTGGGCGCCGCGTTGAACACTTTGGTCAGCAGATGCGGCCAGGCCAGCCCGATGCCGAATCCCACCCCCGCCAACGCAACAATGTACGCGCCAAGGCCGGCCGGGGTGGCAAGCAGTGACGCCTGCGGTGTCATGATGCCCAGACCGATCAGCGACCCCAGGATCACGATGGGGCTGATGCGTATCAGCCGGTCGGCGTCGCGGCCCGTCCGGGTGGCACTGGGCATGGCGGCCAGCGTCCAGCCGGCGCCCATGGCAGCGGTCAGGTAGCCCGCCTTCAGCGGCGGCATGCCGTGGATGACTTGCAGGAAATAGGGCACGAATATCTCGGTGGCGATAGCGGCCACCACCAGGCACATCGTCGCGTACAACGCGCCCAGCGGCGCGCGCAGGCTATAAGCGCCGGTGGGCAGCAGGCGATGGCGAGCGCGGGCGTCGACCCGGGCGATAAGCAGGGCAATGATGAGCCCCGCCCCAATGCCCGCCACGTTCCACACTAGCTGCGTCGACAGGCTGGCCAGCGTGACGGCGATTACGGAGGCGACCAGCAAGGCCAACGTGCGCAGCGGCAGCACCGAACGCGGCGCAGGCGGTACCGACGCCCGTCCGCCCACCTTGAATGCGACGATCAACGCCAGCACGGCGGCAACCGGTAACAGGGCCCAGAACGCCAGCCGCCAGTTTCCCGACTGCGCGAATATCCCGCCGATGGCGGGCCCGGACAGTGTTGCAACGCCCCACATGCAAGACACCAAGGCCATGGCGCGGGACCACAACGGGGCGTCGAACACCAGCCGGATCAATGCGTAGCTCAACGCGAAAAGAATGCCGCCGCCCAACCCTTGCACGCTGCGTCCCGCCAGCAGTACCGGCATGCCCGGGGCCATCGCGCAGATGACGGCTCCGGCGCTGAAGACGGCCACGGCGAACAGGTAGGCGCTGCGCGGCCCTAGTGTTTCGATCAGCTTGGCCGACAGCGCGGATCCGATGATGGACGTCACCACGAACAGCGTCGTGTTCCAGGCGTAGTACTCCAGGCCGCCTATGTCCTCGATTACCGTGGGCAGGATGGTGGTGACGATATAAACGTTGATGGCGTGCAGCGCGACGCCGCCCGCCAGGGCAATCGACCGCAGGGCATTGGCGCCTTGAAGCAGGTCGGCCCACGAAGCGCTGGGGGCGGCGGGCTCAAGGATGGGGCTGGTGGGCACAGGCGCTCCGATAATTTAAACAAGCAAATGCTTTGATAATACGTGTGTTGCAGAAAGCGCACAACGCGGGCAAGGGAGGTTCCTTGCGGCGTGTCTCGATCCGGCTCCTGACCGGGTCCAGACTCCGACCCCGACCGAAGCCGGACCGTATCAAGGCCTGCGTCGCAAGCCACGAAGCATCAAGTCCAGGGTGTGCAGCGCATCATCAAGGCGATCCGATTCGCCGGCCGAACCGGCGATCCATAACGCGCTGTCCGTCAGCCCGCCATTGATGAAATTGGCGATGGCCCGGGGGTCGGCGGTTTCAATGAGCCCGTCGTCGATCAGTTGCTTCAGCAACGCCGCCATGGAGGCAATGCACTGCGACTGCGCCGCGTTCGGCCCCGCGCCCAGCACCGCCGGAGCGTCTTGCAACACAATCCGCCGAATGGCCGGCTCGGTTGCCATTCGCAAATACGCGTGGCAGCGTTCGCGCAGCGCCGTCCACGCGTCCGGAGCTTGATCCGAAATATCCTTCAAGCGCCGGTCCATATCGTCGTCGATCTGTTGGACCACCGCGGCAAGCAAGCCTTGTTTGTCATTGAAATGGTGATACAAGGCTCCTCGCGTCAACCCGACCCGGGCGGTCAGATCGTCCATGGACGTGGCGGCATAACCCACGTGTTCGAACGCGTGACGGGCGGTGGCAAGCAGCTTGGCGCGAGTCGCTTCGATCATTTCCGCGCGGGTGCGGGGCATGTGCGTCTCCCATGACATACGGTGCGCAGGTTAATTGACATACGGAATGTATGTGAATAGGATCCGCCTGTCCACCCAATCAGCAAAAGGTCTTCGGTGTCCAATCCGTATCGTGAGTTATTCAACGCGCCAGGCGCCCTTGGTTTCGTCCTGGCCGGCGCCATCGCGCGCCTGCCGTTGCCGATGATCGGGATCGGCATCATCACGATGCTGTCGGAAGTGCGGGGCGCTTACGGCATGGCGGGCGCTGTTGCCGCCACGTTTGCGTTGGCGACCGCGTTGCTGGCCCCGCGCATTTCGCGGCTGGTGGACCGTCATGGGCAAGGGCGCGTGCTGCCCGTCGCCGCGGGGATCTGCGTGGCCGCATTGCTTGGTTTATCGGCCTGCGTAGAGTGGAACGCGCCGGACTGGACGCTGTTCCTGTTTGCCGCGCTGGCGGGCACGTTGCCCAGCATGCCCGCGATGATCCGTGCGCGTTGGACCGAGATCTTTCGCGACCAGCCGCAACTGCGTACCGCCTATGCGCTGGAGTCGGTCGCTGACGAGGTCAGCTTCATCCTGGGTCCGCCCTTGGCCGTGGGCCTTAGCGTGGCGTTGTTTCCGCAAGCGGGGCCGCTGGTTGCCGCGTTGCTGTTGGCGGTGGGTGTGACGGCTTTCGTCTTGCAGCCCGCCACGGCGCCCACGGTGCAGGCCGTCCCGGCCGGGCGGCAGGCGTCGGTGTTGCGCATGCCGTCGATGTTCGCGCTGGTGGCCATGATGGCGGCCATGGGCGTCATCGTGGGCACCATCGACGTCTTGAGCGTGGCCTTCGCCCGCGCTCAGGGCGTGCCGGCGGGGGCAAGCCTTGTGCTGTCCACCTACGCACTGGGTTCGTGCGTGGCGGGGCTGGTGTTCGGTGTCATGAAGTTCCGGATGCCGCTGGCCCGCCTGCTATCGATCGCGGCGGCCGTGACGGCATTCACGACGTTGCCGCTGCTGCTGGTGAACGACCTGGTGACCTTGGCGTTGGGCGTGTTGCTGGCCGGCCTGTCCTTCGCGCCCACCATGATCATCGCGATGGCATTGGTGGAAAGCAGCGTGCCCGGCCAGCGTCTGACGGAGGGGCTGACCTGGCTGGTCACCGGGCTGGGGGCCGGCGTTGCGGCGGGCGCGGCGATAGCGGGCTGGGTCGTGGATCACCATGGCGTGCAAGCCGGATTCTGGACTGCCACGGTAGCTGGCGCGATCGTGTTGCTGGTGGCTTTGCCCGGCGCGCGCCGGCAGGGGGTGGCACGCGTCCCGCTGTAAAGCAAGGCGTCGCTAGAATGGCGGCTCCGGCGTGCTGTGGGGGCGCGCCGTTCACAGGAGCACGCATGTCCAGAACCGTTGTCAATCCCGATACCGTTTTCAACACCGTCCAGTACGGCTTCAGCCAGGCGGTGATCGTTACCGGGCAGCGCAGAATGCTGTTGTCTGGCCAGGTTGGTGTCGACATTAACGAACGCACCGTTGGCCCCGGGCTGCAAGAACAAACCCAGGCGGCACTGGACAATATCGAACGTGTGCTGGCCGCCGCGGGCACCAACCTGGCCCAGGTCATCATGCTGCGCATCTACATCTGCGAGACCGCGCGAGAGGATCAGGAAGTGATCGCCCAGGCGCTGCGCGCTCGCTTTCCAAACGACCCGCCGCCGTCCTCATGGATCATCGTCAGCGGGCTGTCACTGCCGGAATGGCTGGTGGAGATCGAAGCGGAAGCCATGCTGGATTGACATGGGCTTTGGCTAGGGCTTGTCGCGCCAGGGCGTCGAGGCGAAGGCTTCGCGCAGATGCGCCAGGAAACCGGCGGTGCGGGCCGATTGCTCCTGGCGCGACTTGACCAGCGCCACGACGTTGGCATCCGGCAAGTTCCACCCCGCCAGCAGCGGCACCAGCGCGCGCGCCTTCAGATGTTCCGCCACGTCCCATTCCGAACGCGCAACGATGCCGTGCCCGGCCAAGGCCCACTGCACGGCGGCCGCGCCGGTGTTGCTGGATAGCACCGGCGATACGCGTACGCCCACGGCGGGGCCTCGGCCGCGCTTGAATCGCCATAAGGTCACGTCTTCGTCGTTTTCGCGCAGCGCGATGCAGTCATGGTCGCGCAGGTCTTCCGGTTTGGCGGGCGCGCCATGGCGCGCCAGGTACGCCGGCGACGCGCACAAGATGCGGCGGTTGGGCGCCAGGGGGTAGGCCACCAACGTCGAGTCGCGCAGCTCTCCGATGTGGATCATGACGTCCCAGTTGTCCGTGGCCAAGCGGGGAGGGCCATCGGACAGCGTCAGGCTTGCGGTGATGTTGCCGCTGGTTTTTCGGAATTCCGCCACCAGCGCGGCAACGTAGCGTTGCCCGAAGCCCAGCGGCGCGACGACGCGCAAATGCCCCGCCACCACACCCCGGCGGCCGGCCAATTCGTCGGCCAGATCGCCGAGTTCGCCGCAGATCTGGCCGGCGCGCAACGCCAATAGACGGCCTTCGTCGGTCAGTGCGGTGCCTTTGCCGGATCGGTTTACCAGCCGGACGCCCAGACGCTTTTCCAGTGCATGCAGCCGTTGCGTAACGGCCGGGGGCGTCACGTCCAGCGCCCGGGCGGCCTGCGCAAGCGAGGGCGTCGCCGCGAGACTCAGGAAAAATCGCAGGTCGTCCGTTGTGATCATTCAGTTTCGACTTAATGAAAAATTAAGCTGACATTAAACACGTGCGCGTCGCGTGACGCCATACTTGGACCGACCAAATCAGAATATTCCGCATTGCCTTCGCCTTTTTCGAGACCCACTCATGACTCCCGCCACCCTTGCCGCCACCGTCGACAGCCTTGAAACCCCATGCCTGCTGCTGGACGAAACGCGCATGACGCGCAATATCCAGCGGCTGGCCACGCTGATGGCCAAGCACGGCGTGCAACTGCGCCCACACCTGAAAACGCCTAAGTCGATCGAGGTGGCGCGCCGGGTGATGAGCGGCCCCCACGGGCCGGCCGCTGTTTCGACCTTGCAGGAAGCAGAGCAATTTGCGGCCGCCGGCGTCACCGATCTGCTCTACGCAGTGGGCGTGTCGCCGGGCAAGCTGCCGCGTGTGCTGGCGCTGCGCCAGCGCGGCGTGGACCTGACGGTGGTTGTCGACAGCCTGGACGCGGCGCGCGCGGTAGCGGCGCAGGCGCAGACCAGCGGCGGCGGGATACCCGCGTTGATCGAAATCGATTGCGACGGCCACCGGGCAGGGGTGCAGCCGGGTAACGCCGAGCAATTGCTGGCCATTGCGCGGGTGCTGCACGCGGCCGACAGCCTGCGCGGCGTCATGACGCACGCCGGCGAATCCTATGGCTGCCGCAGCGTCGACGCCATCGCCGACATGGCCGAGCAAGAGCGCGCCGCTGCGGTCGGCTGCGCCCAGACCATCCGTGCGGTTGGACTGCCGTGCCCGGTTGTGAGTGTGGGGTCGACACCCACCGCCCATTTCGCCCGCAACCTGGACGGCGTGACGGAAGTGCGCGCGGGCGTGTATGTGTTTTTCGACTTGGTGATGGCGGGCCTGGGGGTCTGCTCAATGGACGACATCGCCGCCTCGGTGCTCACCACGGTGATCGGACACCAGCCGGATAAGGGCTGGATACTGGTTGACGCCGGGTGGATGGCCATGTCGCGCGACCGCGGCACCGCCAAGCAGGCCGTCGACCAGTTGTACGGCGTGGTCTGCGACGTAAAGGGAAACGTCTACCCCGATCTGCTGTTGGCCGAAACCAACCAGGAGCAGGGCATCATCAAATTGCGCGCGGGCAGCACTGCCCGCCTGCCGGACCTGCCCCTGGGTACCAAGCTGCGCATCCTGCCCAACCACGCCTGCGCAACGTGTGCCCAGCACGAGGCCTACGAAGTCGTTCGACCCGGCGAGCCCGGCGTGGTGGCGCACTGGGAACGGTTTCGCGGCTGGTGAATCGGCGCCCCGCGGGGGGCCGCCTATAATGCGCACGCCTCAACGATTACGGGGGAGACGTTCGCATGCAGTACGAATATTTGTTCTGGTCCATGGCCGCCATGGTGGCGGCCGCGCTGATCGGCGGTTCGCTTTGTGGCCGCCTGCGCTCGGTCAAGCAAGTGCTGCTGGGCGTGCTGGCCCTGGCCGTGGCCATCTGCGCTGCCGTTGTGCTGCTATCTCACCAAGGCGGCTTTGGCGACTTGTCGGCGATGCTGTCCATCGCCGCCTTCATGTTCAGCCTGGTGATCGGCACCGCGGCATCCTTGCTCACGCGGCGCATCCTGCAACGCCGCTGAGCCTTTATCTGTAGCCTTTACATCACTCTTCGGCGTCGAATTCCTCGGCGTCGTCCTCGTCGTCCTCATCCTGCTCCAGCGCGTCGTATCCCTTCCAGGTGATACGCCAGCGCGCGGCACCGGCATTGGCGGCGGTTTCGCTCACTTGCTTGACCAGGCCGGCATCGGCCAACAGGTCCAGATGATGCGCAATGACCTGCAAGCCCTGTTCTTCGGGGTGCGGCGCCAAAGCGGCGTTCTTGATGTCGTGCGTGCTCAGGTTGGGGCCGGGCGCGTCGCGCAGGGCGCCAAGAATCGTGACGACCAAGTCGAAATCGCGTTGCATGATGTTCACCGTAAGAAAAATAGTAGGCTGACAATAGCAGAGTTCCGTGGCGTGAATGCGACGGTGCGCAAGGCCGGGTTACAGTCGATGGTTCTCGACAACCGACACATACCTACAGAACTTTATGAAGAAACCCGCTGAACGCGATTGCCTTGCGGTGATCCCCGGTTATTCGGGCCAGGCCGCCAAGCTTTACCTGACGCGTGGCGAAGACGAGCGCATCGAAGGCGTGACGATTTTCGACTTGCTTGGCCACGTCAAGCAACAAGGCGACGCCGATGCCGCCGCCGCCTGGATCGGCGAATGGCTGGCCCAGGAAGCCGACAACCGCAGGGCGCGCCGTACGCAGCTGCAGGCGCAGATGTTCATCTGCAAGCTCACCGGCGATGACAAGAGTGCGTTCCTGGCCGCCCAGAAGCCGCTGATCCGCGTCCTGACCGATGCAGGGGTGCGCTGCCGTAGCGTAGCGGCCACGTCTGGGGCCGCTCGCCAGTCGCTGGGCCCAAATGTCAAAAAACATTAGGCGAAGGCTGTTATAGTCGCGCCTGGGCGTGAGATTGCACCTTCACGGTGCGTGCGTCCAAGCGGGCCCAGCCCGCTGATCAAGGAAGATTGAACATGGAAATAGTAAGTCGGCACCTTGCCGACGTAGAGGGCGGCGTCGAGCTGCTCACGACGCTGGATGGCGAGCCCATCAGCGTCTACGTGGTGGTGGGCGTAACCGATCTCAATGCGATCGCTGACATCGTCCCCATCGAAAAAGTCGAAGCCGGAGCGGATATACACGCTTCAAATGTCGACAATGTTGATAATGCGCAAGAACAAATCGACCCGGTCCTGGAAAATATGAATCCCGGCGACGTGGCGGTTTTCCTTTGCTCGGGATCCGATGCTTTTGGCGCGGCTCTCGATCTGTTGGGTTTACCTATCGACCAGTAAGCCTGACGGCAAACCAAAGTGCTGATCCGAATGACGTATGAAAGACGTATGCGTTAAGACAGCATTTATATAAGCCCCGATTGTTTTTTTATGTTGTATGGGTGTTTACACCTATGCAGGGACAAGTTTTGCCTATGAAAACGTGCAAATTTTCAACGCAGTTTCTCTTTGTTGCATTATTGGCACGTATTTTTTAGGATTATGTTGACTTGTGAGGGGAACATAACGATAGTGTCGGCACACGATCACAAGCGTTGCGATTTTCGTTCAGTGCCGTGCCTTTTCCGGCTCAGCGTTATTGTTCTACTGTCCCCTCCTTGATTGATTCGTGACCTCCGGGCATTTGCCCATTATCTCTAGGAAATACAGTATGGAAACCGGCGTCGTTAAGTGGTTCAATTCGGAAAAAGGCTATGGCTTCATCACCCCGGAAGCGGGTGGTAAGGATCTGTTCGCTCACTTCTCCGAAATCCAGGGTTCTGGCTTCAAGTCTCTGGAAGAGAACCAGCGCGTCAGCTTTGTGACGGCCAATGGCCCCAAGGGCCCGCAAGCCACGAAGATTCAGGTCCTGTAAAGGTCTGAGTTTTCGCAAAAAAGCCCCTTCGGGGGCTTTTTTTGTTTTTGCGGCGCGCTATTCTGCACCTGCCAGCGCGGCCACAGCGCCGCGCTGGCCTGTACCGCTTCAATGTCTTCAGGACGGCTTCCATGACTGCTTCTTCGCCGATGGCCCTAACCACGCAACCGACCGATGTCGTGGCCTTCTGGGCCGATGCAGGGCCGCAGCAGTGGTATCGCAAAAGCGATGCGTTCGACGCCGAGTTCCGGCAGCGCTTCGAAACGGCGCATTGGGCCGCCGCGTCGCGGCAGCTAGATGCCTGGCAAGAAGATGCCGATGGCGCGCTGGCCCTGATGATTTTGCTGGATCAGTTTCCTCGCAACGCGTATCGCGGCACGGCGCATATGTTCGCCACCGACCCATTGGCGCAGTATTTCGCCGAACGGGCTATCGCGGCAGGGCACGATCTGGCGGTGCAGCCGGTGATGCGGCAATTCTTCTACATGCCGTTCGAGCATTCGGAAAGCCTGGTCATGCAAAACCGTGGGGTTGCGCTGATGGAGCCGCTGGAGCCGGATACGCTGCGCTGGGCCATCTTGCATCGGGACATCATCAAGCGCTTTGGTCGCTTCCCGCATCGCAATGCCGTGTTGGGGCGACAGACCACTCAGGCCGAACATGAGTTCCTGGCTGCCGGCGGATTTGCCGGCTGACCGAGCTTGCACCCCATGCGCTGACGCGAAGTCAGTGGGTATCGGCATGTATCTTTTCATACCAATGTGAAAATATTCGTCCTTATATGCCCCGCGCCTGCCGACAACCTTCGCGCATGCGTCGACCATTCGCATATTTGACGTTTTTCCGGGTTCACCAATACACTGAGTTCAGCGAGATTTTCAAGCGACGCGGTCTGCGTCAACTTGTCGCCGTCAGTGGTGCTGCGGTTGCTTCCTCTCCCATCCTTGATGATCTGGCGCCCCGCGAGAAATCGCATCTTTTAGGTTCAAGGACAATCCATGGCAACCGGCATCGTTAAGTGGTTCAACGCCGAAAAGGGTTACGGCTTCATCATGCCCGACGACGGCAGCAAAGACCTTTTCGCCCATTACTCTGAAATCCGCAGCGAAGGCTATAAGTCCCTGCAGGAAAACCAGCGCGTCACCTTCGAGGTTGGTACCGGTCCCAAGGGTCCCAGCGCCAAAAACATCAAGGTCGCGGCCTGACGCTTTGCGGGTAGCGCCCCGGGTGCGCCCGGTGTTCGGCCCATAAAAAAGCCCCCACACGCAATGTGTGGAGGCTTTTTTTTACGACAAACGCAACGCGTCGGCGCGCGCGTCTTAATGCCTTGCTGTCTTAGTGCCTTAGTGCCTTAGTGCTTATGCACGGCCGGAGTCGACAGCTTGTCGACCAGCGCGATACCCAATGCGGACAGTATGAACAACGCGTGGATGATTGTTTGCCACATGACGCCGGCTTCGGTGAAACGCGCGTTCGGCGTACCGATCGTGCCCGCCTCGATGAACGTGCGCAGCAAGTGGATGGACGAGATGCCGATGATCGCCATCGCCAGTTTC
The DNA here is from genome assembly GCF_059760425.1 of Achromobacter sp. RT286_PF. Lineage (NCBI taxonomy): Bacteria > Pseudomonadati > Pseudomonadota > Betaproteobacteria > Burkholderiales > Alcaligenaceae > Achromobacter > Achromobacter sp. RT286_PF. Next base: position 136,620 of record NZ_JCBAMR010000006.1, on the reverse strand, counting down.
ACCTTCAGCACGCTGGCGTTCACGTGGCTTAGCCATTCCGGTTGATCCGGATGGTTCTGCAAGCGCAGTCGTGACACGAAGGTTTCGTATCCGCCGACGATCACCATGACAAGCAGGTTCGAGATCATGACCACGTCGATCAAGCCCAACACCAGCAGCATGATTTCCATTTCGCCAAAGCTGTTGGCGTGGGTCAGCAGGTGCCATAGCTCTTTCAGGAACAGCATGACGTAGACGCCTTGCGCCACGATCAGCCCAAGGTACAGCGGCAATTGCAGCCAGCGCGAACTGAAGATCAAACTGGGCAATAGGCCCAGGCGGGGAGGGGAGGGTTCAATCATGTTGGGTGCGAGCCATTTGTTGTTTGCGATAAAAGCGCGGCGGCAATTCTAACAACGCCAAGACGACGCCGGCAGCAGATTTTTATGACAAAGCCGCGTCGTGTCGTCGCGGCCCGCTAGCACTTCCGCACAGGGTTTGCCCGACTTTTATGTAAGCGAAACTGCCATTTGCGAAACTCTGTGGCGAAACGCTTGGAGCGCTTTCGGCATATATAGAATTGCCGCCTCGCTCGCATAGAGTCAGTCAAGAGGAGTTTGTTCCCATGAAGATCCGCTACACCGTTGCCGCGTTGACCGTCGCGCTTGCCCCTTATTCCGCGTCGCATGCCTTCGACATCGGCGGCCTGGTGGGCGCCGGCAGCAAGGTTGTGCAAGCTGCCACCTTGAGCGACGCCGAAATCAAGACCTTGTCGGACAAGGCGTGCGCGCAAAGCGATTCCCAAGAAAAGATTGCCGCGCCGGGCAGCAAGTACGATGCGCGTCTGCAAAAGATCGCCAAGGCGCTGGGCGGCACCGTCAATGGTCAAAAGGCCAACTACAAGGTCTACATCACCAAGGACGTCAATGCCTGGGCCATGGCCAACGGCTGCATCCGCGTCTATAGCGGCTTGATGGACATGATGACGGACGACGAAGTCATGGGCGTGGTCGGCCACGAAATCGGCCACGTTGCGCTGGGCCATAGCAAGAAGGCCATGCAAACTGCCTACACCGTGTCCGCCGCGCGCGATGCCGCCGGTGCCGCGGGTGGCGCCACGGTTGCAGCTCTGAATTCGTCGCAATTGGGTGACCTGACCGAAAAGTTCATCAACGCGCAGTTCTCGCAATCACAGGAAAGCGCTGCGGACGACTATTCGTTCGATCAGTTGCAGGCCAAGAAGCTCAATACGCGGGGCTTGGTCACGGCTTTCCAGAAGCTTGCCGAGCTTGATGGCGGCAAGAGCGATATGATGAGCTCGCACCCGTCCTCGGCCAAGCGCGCTCAACACATCGAAGACCGCATCGCCAAGGCCAAATAAGGCGTCAAAGCGACGTTCGCCCTCCCTTTTCGGGCGGAAAACGGGGCGCGAGTATCCGGGCAATTCCGGGGCTCGCGCCCCTTTGCGTCAGGGTTCCGGAAGTTTCCGGTAAAATGGCGCGTTTATCCGCCCGTAATCTCATCTCTCGGAAAATAGGTCTTTTAATGCAGCCTGTGGTTGAAACCCTCTCCGGCCTGGAGCGCCGTGTTGATCTGGCCGTCTCGGTGGCCGACGTCGAAAAGGAAGTCCAGGCGCAATTAAAGCGCGTGGCTCGCACCGCCAAGGTCCCCGGCTTCCGCCCGGGTAAAGCTCCGCTCGCCATGCTCGAGCGTAGCCATGGCCCCAGCATTCGCTACGACGTGATCAATAGCCAAGTTGGCCGTGCCTTCGAACAAGCCATCGACGGCGCCAAGCTGCGCGTCGCTGGCGCCCCGAACCTCGAACCCAAGACTGAAGGCGTTACCGACGACACGCTGGCGTTCACCGCCACGTTCGAGGTCTACCCTGAAGTTGCCGTGCCGGATCTGTCGGCGCTGGCTGTCACGCGCTACGAAACCGCCGTCACCGACGCCGAAGTTCAACAAACCCTGGACGTTCTGCGCAAGCAGCGCGCCACGTTCGAAGCCCGTGAAGGCCGCGCCGCGCAAGATGGCGACCGCGTCACGCTGGACTTCGCCGGCACCATCGACGGCGTGCCGTTCGAAGGCGGCAAGGCCGAAGACTTCCCGTTCGTGCTCGGCCAAGGCCGCATGCTGCCGGAATTCGAAGAAGCCGCTCGCGGCCTGAAGGCTGGCGAAACCAAGGTCTTCGAACTGAAGTTCCCGGATGACTACCAAGGCGTGGAAGTCGCCGGCAAGACCGCCGAATTCACCATTACCGTCAAGGAAGTGGCTGAAGGCGTTCTGCCCGAACTGAACAGCGAATTCGCCAAGTCCCTCGGCCAAGCCGAAGGCGACGTCGAAAAGCTGAAGGCCGACATCCGCAGCAACATCGAGCGCGAAGTCAAGGTCCGTTCGGCTGGCCGCACCAAGTCCAGCGTCATGGACGCCTTGGTCGAAGCCGGCAAGTTCGACGTGCCGAAGGCGCTGGTCGACAACGACGTTCAAGGCCGTGTCGCCGCTGCCCGCGAAGAGCTCAAGCAGCGTGGCATCCCCAACGCCGAGTCCGTGCCGATCCCGGCTGAAGCTTTCTCGACCGAATCCGAACGCCGTGTCCGCCTGGGCCTGCTGGTGTCGGAACTGGTCAAGCAAGCCCAGTTGCAAGCCAAGCCCGAGCAAGTTCGTGCGCGCATTGAAGAATTCGCGGAAAACTACGAACAACCCGCTCAGGTTGTCAGCTATTACCTGGCTGACCGCCAGCGTCGTGCTGAAATCGAGGCTATCGTGCTGGAAGACAATGTCGTCGCGCACGTTCTGGAAAAAGCTAAGGTCACCGAAGAAAAGGTGCCTTTCGATCAGTTGATGGGGATGGCGTAACACTATGCAGAGATTCACCGATTTCTATGCGGCAATGAATGGCGGGTCTTCGGTGACCCCCACCGGCCTGGGCTACATTCCCATGGTTATCGAGCAGTCGGGGCGCGGCGAGCGCGCCTACGACATCTATTCGCGTCTGCTCCGCGAACGGCTCATTTTCCTGGTGGGTCCGGTCAATGACGCAACGGCCAACCTGGTTGTGGCGCAGTTGCTGTTCCTGGAATCGGAGAATCCTGACAAGGACATTTCCCTGTACATCAACTCGCCTGGCGGGTCGGTGTATGCGGGAATGGCCATTTTTGACACCATGCAGTTCATCAAGCCGGACGTATCGACCCTGTGCACCGGCCTGGCGGCCAGCATGGGCGCGTTCCTGCTGGCGGCTGGCAAGAAGGGCAAGCGTTTCACGCTGCCCAACTCCCGGATCATGATCCACCAGCCGTCGGGCGGCGCCCAGGGCCAAGCGTCCGACATCCAGATCCAGGCTCGCGAGATCCTGGACCTGCGCGAACGTCTTAACCGGATCCTGGCCGACAACACCGGCCAGTCGATGGAGCGAATCGGCCTGGACACGGAACGTGACAACTTCATGTCCGCCGAAGATGCGGTATCGTATGGATTGGTGGACAAGGTGATGAGCTCCCGCTCGGAAGGCTGACTTCCAGGTTGATCCGAACCCGCTGCCACCAAGTTTGAGTAAGCGCATGCGCTGGACCCGTTATCGGTCTGGCGCATCTTTACCTGAGATACGAAACAAATATGCCTGAAAAAAAGGGATCGGCAGACGCAAAAGTGCTGCATTGCTCGTTTTGCAATAAAAGCCAGCATGAAGTCCGCAAGCTGATCGCGGGTCCGTCGGTGTTCATCTGTGATGAATGCATAGATCTGTGCAACGACATCATCCGCGAGGAAGCGCAAGCGACCGCGCGCGCGGCGATTCGTTCCGAGCTGCCCACTCCGGCCGAAATCAAGACCTTCCTCGATCAGTACGTCATTGGGCAGAACTCGCCCAAGCGCATGCTGGCCGTGGCGGTTTACAACCATTACAAGCGCATTCGTCACGGCGAGATCAAGGGTGACGAAGTCGAGCTCTCCAAGAGCAACATCATGCTGATCGGGCCCACGGGCTCGGGCAAGACGCTGTTGGCGCAGACTTTGGCGCGCATGCTGAATGTGCCTTTCGTCATGGCTGACGCCACGACGCTGACCGAAGCCGGCTACGTCGGCGAAGACGTCGAGAACATCATTCAGAAGTTGCTGCAAAACTGCAACTACGAAGTCGAGAAAGCGCAACGCGCCATTATCTACATCGACGAAATCGATAAGATTTCCCGCAAGTCGGACAACCCATCCATTACGCGCGACGTTTCCGGCGAAGGCGTGCAGCAGGCGTTGCTCAAGCTGATCGAAGGTACGGTTGCCTCGGTACCCCCGCAAGGCGGACGCAAGCATCCGAACCAGGACTTCGTGCAAGTGGACACGACCAACATCCTGTTCATCGTGGGCGGCGCCTTCGACGGACTGGAAAAGGTCATCCGTGACCGTACCGAAAAGTCCGGCATCGGGTTCTCGGCCTCGGTACGTGCCAAATCCGAACGCGGTGTAGGCGAGCTGTTCTCGGAAGTCGAACCCGAAGATCTGATCAAGTTCGGCTTGATCCCGGAACTGGTGGGTCGTCTGCCCGTGGTCGCCACGCTGGACGAGCTGGACGAAGCGGCATTGGTTCAGATCCTTACCGAGCCGAAAAACGCTTTGCTCAAGCAATTCCAGAAGCTGTTCGCCATGGAAGGCGCCGAGCTGGACCTGCGTCCTGCGGCATTGAAGGCGATTGCCCGCAAGGCGCTCAAGCGTAAGACGGGTGCCCGGGGCTTGCGTTCGATCATCGAACAAACGCTTTTGGACACCATGTATGAGTTGCCTTCGCAGGGCAACGTAAAGCGTGTGGTCGTCGACGAGAACGCAATCGAAGGCGAGGGCAAGCCCTTGCTTATCTATGCGGACGAAGCCGGCGAATCCGACAAGCCGGAGCGTGGAGAAGTCCGCGACGCTGCAGCCTGATATTTCAAAAAAGCCCGTTCCTGTAACGGGTTTTTTTGCCGTAGGAGTGCCCTCCGGGGCATTTTTTTTTGCCTTTTGCCTATCCGGCAGCCGGGATCTTGAATTTTCGGCTATTGTTCCCATAACAGACGTAACTGACGCGGATAGCCCGGGTACTCTCTCCCAGGCTCCCCGTCCCCGATACGCCGAGTCATACCGAGGAACCTCCTATGTCTGCCAGCCAGACCCTGCCTTCCGACCCGATCGACCTGCCTTTGCTCCCACTTCGCGACGTCGTGGTGTTTCCGCACATGGTCATCCCGCTGTTCGTCGGCCGTCCGCGCTCTATTCGCGCGCTCGAGGTTGCGATGGAAGCGGGCAAAAGCATCATGCTGGTGGCCCAAAAATCCGCCGGCAAGGATGATCCCACCCCCGAAGACGTCTACGAGATCGGCTGCGTTGCCGGCATCCTCCAGATGCTCAAATTGCCCGACGGCACCGTTAAGGTTCTGGTCGAAGGCACTCAGCGTGCCCGCATCAACAGCATCGAAGATGCCGATTCGCATTTCACCTGCCAGGTGACGCCGATCGAGCCGGACGCCATGCAGGGCTCCGAAACCGAGGCCCTGCGCCGCGCGATCGTTGCCCAGTTCGAACAGTACGTAAAGCTCAACAAGAAGATCCCTCCGGAGATCCTGACCTCGTTGGCCGGCATCGACGATGCGGGTCGCCTGGCTGACACGATCGCCGCGCATCTTCCGCTGAAGCTCGAGCAGAAGCAAAAAATGCTCGAGATCGTCGGCACGTCCGAGCGCCTTGAAGGTCTGCTTACCCAGCTGGAAACCGAAATCGACATTCTTCAGGTCGAGAAGCGGATTCGCGGCCGCGTGAAGAAGCAGATGGAAAAGAGCCAGCGCGACTACTACTTGAATGAGCAGGTCAAAGCCATTCAGAAGGAGTTGGGCGAGGGCGAAGAGGGCGCGGACCTCGAAGAGCTTGAAAAGAAGATCATCGCTGCCCACATGCCCAAAGAGGCGCGTAAAAAGGCCGATGCCGAGCTCAAGAAGCTCAAGCTCATGTCGCCCATGTCGGCCGAAGCCACCGTGGTGCGCAACTACATCGATACGCTCATCAACCTCCCCTGGAGGAAGAAGAGCAAGATCAACAACTCGATCGCCAACGCCGAGACGGTGCTGGACAACGACCATTACGGTCTGGAAAAGGTCAAGGAACGCATTCTCGAATATCTTGCCGTGCAACAGCGCGTAGACAAGGTCAAGGCACCGATCCTGTGCCTGGTCGGCCCCCCGGGCGTCGGCAAGACCTCGCTGGGCCAGTCCATTGCCAAGGCCACGAACCGCAAGTTCGTGCGTATGGCGCTGGGCGGCGTGCGTGACGAGGCCGAGATCCGAGGCCATCGCCGTACTTACATCGGTTCGATGCCCGGCAAGATCGTGCAGAACATGTCCAAGGTCGGCGTGCGCAATCCCTTGTTCCTGCTTGATGAAATCGACAAGCTGGGCATGGACTTCCGCGGCGATCCTTCTTCGGCGTTGCTTGAAGTGCTGGACCCGGAACAAAACCACACGTTCCAGGACCACTACATCGAAGTCGACTTCGATTTGTCCGACGTCATGTTCGTCGCCACCAGCAACACGCTGAACATCCCGCCGGCTCTGTTGGACCGTATGGAAGTGATCCGCCTGTCCGGTTACACGGAAGAGGAAAAGATCCATATCGCTCGCGACCATCTGCTGCCCAAGCTGATGCAGAACAACGGCGTGAAGGACAACGAACTGACGGTCGATGACAGTGCGCTGCGCGATATCGTTCGCTATTACACCCGGGAAGCCGGTGTGCGCGCCCTTGAACGCGAAGTGGGCAAGATCTGCCGCAAGGTCATCAAGCAGTTGCTGACCCAGAATGATCGTGCCAAGGCGGAAGGCAAGACCATCGAGGTCAAGCCGGTCAACGTCACGGGCGACAACCTGAGCGACTACCTGGGCGTGCGCCGCTATACCTTCGGCATGGCCGAGAAGGAAAACCAGATTGGTCAGGTGACCGGTCTGGCCTGGACCGAGGTCGGTGGCGATCTGCTGACAATCGAAGTGGCGGACATGCCGGGTAAGGGCGTGATCCAGCGTACGGGTTCGCTTGGCGACGTGATGAAGGAATCGGTGGAAGCGGCTCGCACGGTGGTGCGGTCCCGCGCTCGTCGCCTGGGCTTTGCCGACAGCGTCTTCGAGAAGCACGACATGCACGTCCACGTGCCGGAAGGTGCGACGCCCAAGGACGGCCCGTCCGCGGGTATCGCCATCACCACGGCCATGGTTTCGGCGTTGTCGCGCATTCCGGTTCGCGCCAATGTTGCCATGACCGGTGAGATCACGCTGCGCGGCGAAGTGCTGCCTATCGGTGGCCTGAAGGAAAAGCTGCTGGCGGCCCACCGTGGCGGTATCAAGACGGTCTTGATTCCCGAGGAAAACGTCAAGGACTTGGCGGAGATCCCGGATAACGTCAAGAACCAACTTGAGATCGTGCCGGTCCGCTGGATCGACAAGGTGCTGGAATTAGCGTTGGAGCGTCTGCCGGAGCCTCTGGCCGAGGAAGAAGCCGTCAAAGACGCGCTGGTGACCAAGCCTGCCGAGCCCGGCTCGACGGACCCGGTTCTGAAGCACTGATCAGCTGGTATGGCTGGACGTCCGAAGTATGGTCGCCCAACAAAAAACCCCGCCACGTGGCGGGGTTTTTTATGGCCATCGTTTTGGCCATCGCGGTGACTTTGGCTATGGCTATTGCCAAGCGAACGCTACGGCAAGGCTAGGCAGACCGTGCCTGATCTACCCCCGTGCCGCGTCAGTGCAACGCGTGCGTACGGATTAAACCGACGGCGATGCCTTCCAGCGCGAACTCTTGGTCTGCTTCAACGATGATGGTTTGAAAGTCCGGATTTTCCGGCAGCAGTTCGATGTGCCCATTGGTGCGTTGCAGGCGCTTGACCGTCACGTCGTCGCCCAAACGTGCCACGACGATCTGGCCGTTGCGCGCTTCAGAGGCCTTCTTCACCGCAAGCAAGTCACCTTCCAGAATGCCCGCATCTCGCATGCTCATGCCGCGCACCTTCAGCAGGTAATCGGGCGCTTGGGCAAAAAGATGGGGGTCCACGCCAACCTCGCGTTCGACGTGTTCGGCCGCAAGGATAGGGCTGCCTGCCGCAACGCGCCCGACCAACGGCAGCAGCAACTGCGCCAAAGAAGGTATGGCCAGAGACGTCTGAGACTGGGAGGGCCCGTCTTTCAAGCGTATGCCGCGCGAGGCGCCGGCGGTGAGCTCGATGGCTCCCTTGCGGGCTAATGCCTTAAGGTGGTCTTCTGCCGCATTCGGTGAACGGAAACCAAGGGCCTGGGCGATTTCGGCACGCGTTGGCGGGAAGCCCGTGCGCGTGACGGTCTGCCGGATGAGGTCCAGGATTTGTTGCTGGCGGTCGGTGAGTTTGCTGGCCATGGCGATGATCCGGTATGAGCGGACTGTACATATATACAGCGCCATTCTGGGGGACGTAGCGGAAAAAAGCAAGCCGGCGGCGGGCCCGAAAGCAAAACGGAGCCTTAGGGCTCCGTTTCGTCATAACAGGGCCGTGGACGGCCCGTACTGGCAGGGGTTACAGCACGGCGGCGATGCCGGCAGCTACCTTGTCAATGTTGCCGCTGTTCAGCGCAGCCACGCAGATGCGGCCGCTGGACACCGCGTACACGCCATGCTCTTCGCGCAGGCGATCCACTTGAGCCGACGTCAGGCCCGAGTACGAGAACATGCCGCGTTGCTGCAGGACAAAGCTGAAGTCCTGCTTGGCGCCGTGTTCCTTGATCTTTTCCACCAATTGCTTGCGCATCAGGCGGATGCGGTCGCGCATGCCGGCAAGTTCTTCTTCCCACATGGCGAACAGTTCCGGCGTGTTCAGCACCGTCGACACCACCGTCCCGCCGTGGGTTGGCGGGTTGGAATAGTTGGTGCGAATGACGCGCTTGAGCTGGCTCAGGACGCGGCCCGCCGCTTCCTTGCTGCCAGCGACGATCGTCAGTGCGCCCACGCGTTCACCGTAAAGCGAGAACGACTTCGAGAACGACGAGCTGATGAACATGGTCATGTCCAGATCGGCGAACATGCGCACGACAGCGGCGTCCTCGGTCAGACCCTCGCCAAAGCCCTGGTAGGCGATGTCCAGGAACGGAACCAGGTTGTTTTCCTTCACAACCGCGGCGATCTGCTTCCATTGCTCCGGCGTGGGGTCCACACCGGTCGGGTTGTGGCAGCACGCGTGCAGCACGACGACGGTCTGCGCCGGGGCTGCCTTCAAGTCCGCCAGCATGGCTTCGAAGTTCAGGCCGCGAGTGGAGGCGTCATAGTACGAATACGTGCCGACCTCAAAGCCGGCGCGCTCGAACAGCGCACGGTGGTTTTCCCAGCTGGGGTTGCTGATCAACACCTTGGAAGAGGGCAGCAATTGGCGCAGGAAGTCGGCGCCAATCTTAAGCGCGCCGGTGCCGCCCAGCGCTTGGGTGGTCAACACGCGACCGGCTGCGGCCAGCGCGGAATCCTTACCCAGCAACAGGGCTTGAGCTCCCTGGTTGTAGCCGGCGATGCCTTCGATGGGCAAATAGCCGCGAGCGGCGGCCGCTTCGATGCGGGCGGTTTCGGCCTTGCGAACGGCGCCCAACAAGGGGATCCGTCCCTGGTCGTCGTAGTACACGCCCACGCCCAGGTTGACTTTACCCGGACGCGTGTCCGCGTTGAATTGTTCGTTCAGACCAAGAATGGGGTCGCGCGGCGCGAGTTCGACGGAATCGAAAAGGTTGCTCATGGGACTCTGATGAGGATGGGTGGACGCAGTACGAGGTGCTGTGGATAATGGGGGGTTTACCCTGGAACAGTCTAGCATGCCAAACAGCCCAATAGACCCGAGCGGCGCGGGAGATCTGGCCCAGAATCTCGCTGGAAATGCCGTGGTACCAGTATCGGCTGACGCACCGCCCGTTGCTGGCGCGGAACCGCGCTTTGTGGAATATCCCGGTAGCCCGTTCCAGCTGTTCCAGCCCTATCCTCCGGCCGGCGATCAGCCCACCGCGATCAACGGGTTGACCCAGGGTATCGAAGACGGCCTGATGTTCCAGACGCTGCTGGGCGTGACGGGCTCGGGCAAGACCTACACCATGGCGAATGTGATCGCGCGGTTGGGACGCCCTGCGCTGGTGTTGGCGCCCAACAAAACGCTTGCGGCGCAGCTATATGCCGAAATGCGGGAGTTCTTTCCGAAGAACGCGGTCGAGTATTTCGTTTCGTACTACGACTATTACCAGCCCGAGGCCTATGTCCCGACGCGCGACCTGTTCATTGAAAAGGATTCGTCCATCAATGAGCACATCGAACAAATGCGTCTATCGGCTACCAAGAGCCTGCTTGAACGCCGCGACACCATTATTGTCGGCACGGTGTCTTGCATCTACGGTATTGGTAATCCCGGCGACTACCACGCGATGGTTTTGATTCTGCGCAGCGGTGACCAGATCTCGCGGCGGGAAATCCTGGCGCGTCTGGTTGCCATGCAATACACCCGCAATGACGCCGAATTCACGCGGGGGGCGTTCCGGGTCCGTGGCGAAACCATCGACATCTTCCCGGCAGAAAGCCCCGAGCTGGCGCTGCGCCTGACGCTTTTTGATGACGAGATCGAAAGCCTGGAGTTGTTTGATCCCCTGACGGGCCGCATTCGGCAAAAGCTGCCACGGTTTACCGTGTATCCCGGGTCGCATTACGTCACCCCGCGCGATACGGTTCTGCGCGCGATTGAAACGATTAAGGTGGAACTGCGAGAGCGTGTCAAACGCTTCGTGGACGACGGCCATCTGGTCGAAGCCCAGCGGCTGGAACAGCGCACGCGGTTCGATCTGGAAATGCTGCAGGAGTTAGGCTTTTGCAAGGGGATCGAAAACTACTCCCGCCACCTGTCCGGCGCCGCACCAGGCGAGCCGCCACCCACGTTGATCGATTACCTGCCGTCCGACGCGCTGATGTTCATCGACGAAAGCCACGTGACTATTGGCCAGCTCAGCGCCATGTATCGCGGCGACCGGTCGCGCAAGGAAACGTTGGTGCAATATGGGTTCCGGTTGCCATCCGCGATGGACAATCGGCCCCTCAAGCTTGAAGAATTCGAGGCGCGGATGCGCCAATGCGTCTTCGTGTCGGCCACGCCAGCGGCTTACGAGAAAGAACACGCTGACAACGTCGTTGAGCAGGTCGTTCGGCCCACCGGCTTGGTCGATCCTTTGGTCGAGGTATTGCCGGCCCGCACCCAGGTGGACGACTTGCTGGGCCAAATTAAGGCGCGGGTATCGGTGGGCGAGCGGGTGCTGGTCACCACCCTGACCAAACGCATGGCTGAGGATTTGACGGATTTTCTTAGCGAACACGGCGTCAAGGTGCGCTACTTGCACTCCGACATTGATACCGTCGAGCGCGTGGAAATCCTGCGCGACCTGCGCCTGGGCACCTTTGATGTGTTGGTGGGCATCAACCTGCTGCGCGAGGGGCTGGATATTCCCGAAGTTTCGCTCGTGGCAATTCTTGACGCCGACAAGGAAGGCTTCCTCCGATCCGAACGCAGCTTGATCCAGACGATTGGCCGGGCGGCCCGCAACTTGAACGGCCACGCCATTCTCTATGCAGACCGCATTACGGATTCGATGCAGCGCGCGATGGAGGAAACCAGCCGTCGGCGCGCCAAGCAGCTGCAGTTCAATATCGACAATGGCATTACGGCGCGCGGCGTCCGCAAGGCCGTGCGTGAGCTGATCGACGGCATCGTCGCGCCAGTGCAGCACGACGCCCTCGAAGCCGCCGTGCCGGCCGAGTTCCTCAAGGACGAGAAGGCCTTGGCTCGCGAGTTGAAGCGCTTGGAGAAGCTGATGATGGACCACGCTCGAAATCTGGAATTCGAGCAGGCCGCTGCCGCGCGCGATGCGCTTACCGCGCTGAAGCAACGTGTTCTTCTTGATGGGGCCGTATAAGCGCTCGCGCCGCGCAGCGCGTCGGTATGGGCTGACAGGTAGCTGACATAATGCTGAAAATGGTGCGGAGGACGGTCGATATGCGCGCACAGCAGGAAAGGGCGCCTGGCGCCCACTGGGGGTGGAGGGGTGACGTTTAAATATCTCGATAACTAATTGATATTAAAGGGATGTTTTAACGCTCGGGCCGACCTTTACTCATTTGTTTCTTTGCAAAAAAAGCTTGCCTTATCTCGGGTTTTCCCTCACACTTACTCCCATGATGACCAAGGTACTTTTCGTTTGCATGGGCAATATCTGTCGCTCGCCGAGCGCAGAGGGCGTGTTTCGCCATTTGGTGAATGACGCGGGGTTGAGCGACGTTGTTCGCATTGACTCTGCGGGCACGCATGCGTTTCATATCGGCGAGGCGCCTGATGCCCGGGCGCAGGCTGCGGCACGTAAACGCGGCTACGAGATCACGCACTGTGAGGCCCGTCAGGTCACCGCAGAGGATTTCCGCGACTTCGATCTTATCCTCGCCATGGATTGGGACAACCTGTCTGCGATGCAGCAGCAGTGCCCCAAGACCTATCAGCACAAGCTGATGCTGCTGATGCGCTTCGCCAATGAGTTTGAAGAGGCCACTGTGCCCGATCCTTACTACGGCGGCGCGGATGGTTTTGGCAAGGTTCTCGATTACTTGGAAGACGCCTGCCAAGGTGTCCTGGAATTGGTCCGCAAGCGCGCTACCCAGTACCAAGCGGCCTGACCGCTTTTCCGTAGAGCCGCCCACAGTGCGGCTCTTGGGGTACATGGCAACGAAAAAACCGCGCAACAGCGCGGTTTTTTCTGGCCAGGAGCCATACCAAATTAGTCGGGAATAGGCTATACTTGACCCAATTACTCGGGTATTGACCGCCGGATTCGCTGGCGGCCATTGCCGAATCACAGGGAACCCACCATGCGGCTAACTACCAAAGGGCGTTTCGCCGTGACTGCCATGATCGATCTCGCGATGCGCCAGCACAGCGGCCCGGTCACTCTTGCGGCCATCAGCCAGCGTCAAAACATCTCGCTTTCCTATCTGGAACAGCTGTTCGGGAAATTGCGTCGCCACGAACTCGTGGACAGCGTGCGCGGCCCGGGCGGCGGTTATTCGCTTGCGCGCCTTGCACGCAATGTGACCGTCGCGGACATCATCTTTGCAGTGGACGAGCCGCTGGACGCCACCAGCTGTGGCGGCAAGCGCGACTGTACAAGCGGCAATGACGGCAAGCCCGGCAAGTGCATGACGCACGAACTCTGGGCGACGTTGAACCGCAAGATGGTCGATTACCTGGATTCGGTGTCCCTGCAAGATCTGGTCGATCAGCAGCGCGTGCGCCAGTTGCAGGAAGCCAGCAATCAAGCGCAGGCCTGCGCAGTACGTGTCAATCGGGTGGGCGGCGCCAATGCCGCTGCCAATTCCCCGACCACGACCGTCGCGGCTAACGCCACCGTATAAGCAGTATCAGGAGTTGTAGACATGACCACCCGTCCGATTTATTTTGATTATTCGGCCACCACCCCCGTCGACCCGCGCGTCGTGGACAAGATGGTGCCGTGGCTGTACGAGAACTTCGGCAATCCGGCCTCCCGTAGCCATGCGTATGGTTGGGATTCGGAAGAAGCCGTCGAACGCGCCCGCGAAGAAGTCGCCAAGCTGGTCAACGCCGACCCGCGAGAGATCGTCTGGACTTCTGGCGCGACCGAGTCCAATAACCTAGCCATCAAGGGCGCTGCGAATTTCTACGCGGAACGCGGCAAGCACGTCATCACCGTCAAGACCGAGCACAAAGCGGTGCTTGATACCTGTCGCGAGCTGGAGCGCCAGGGTTTTGAAGTCACCTACCTGAACGTGAAGGACGACGGTCTGATCGACCTGGACACGTTCAAAGCCGCGCTGCGACCTGATACGGTGCTGGTGTCGGTGATGATGGTGAACAACGAAATCGGCGTTATCCAGGACATCGAATCGCTGGGCGAAATCTGCCGCGAAAAGGGCATCATTTTCCACGTCGACGCCGCTCAGGCGACTGGCAAGGTGGAAATCGACCTGCAAAAGCTGAAGGTTGATCTGATGTCGTTTTCGGCGCACAAGACGTACGGCCCGAAGGGTATCGGCGCGCTGTATGTGCGTCGCAAGCCGCGCATCCGTATCGAAGCGCAAATGCACGGTGGCGGCCACGAGCGCGGTTTCCGCTCGGGCACGCTGGCTACGCACCAGATTGTCGGCATGGGCGAGGCTTTCCGCCTGGCGCGCGAAGAAATGGGTACCGAGAACGAGCGCATCCGCATGCTGCGTGATCGGCTGTGGAATGGCCTGTCGCAGATCGAAGAGGTCTATCTGAACGGCGACATGGACCAGCGTGTACCGCACAACTTGAACGTCAGCTTCAACTATGTCGAAGGCGAGTCCCTGATCATGGCGATCAAGGAACTGGCCGTTTCCAGCGGCTCGGCTTGCACGTCTGCCAGCTTGGAACCGTCGTACGTATTGCGTGCCCTGGGCCGCAATGACGAACTGGCGCACAGTTCCATCCGTTTCACGCTCGGCCGCTTCACGACCGAAAAGGAAGTGGACTACGCGATCGAATTGCTCAAGAGCCGCGTTGGCAAGCTGCGCGATATGTCGCCGCTGTGGGAAATGGCCAAGGAAGGCATTGACTTGAACACCGTGCAGTGGGCCGCGCACTAAGCGCCCGCGCCAAGAAATACGTGGAGAAATAACATGTCTTACAGCACCAAAGTTCTGGATCACTACGAAAACCCGCGCAACGTCGGTTCGTTCGACAAGTCGGACGAATCGGTTGGCACCGGCATGGTCGGCGCGCCCGCCTGTGGCGACGTCATGAAGCTGCAGATCAAGGTCAATGAAGCCGGCGTGATCGAAGACGCGCGTTTCAAGACCTACGGCTGCGGCTCCGCCATTGCGTCCAGCTCGCTCGTGACCGAATGGGTCAAGGGCAAGACGCTGGATCAAGCGATGAACATCCGCAACACGCAGATCGCCGAAGAATTGGCGCTGCCGCCGGTGAAGGTGCACTGTTCCATCCTGGCCGAAGACGCTATCAAGGCCGCGGTGCAGAACTACAAAGAGAAGCATTCGGCCCCGGCCGAAGCGGTGGCAGGCTGATCATGTCCGTTACCCTGACCCAACAGGCTGCCACCCACATCGGCCGCTACTTGCAAAAGCGCGGAAAGGGTATCGGCTTGCGGCTCGGCGTTAGGACGACGGGCTGTTCCGGCATGGCCTACAAGTTGGAATATGTGGACGACTCGACGCCGGAAGACGTCGTGTTCGAAAGCTTCGGCGTAAAGGTCTTCATTGACCCCAAAAGCCTTGCTTACCTGGACGGAACCGAGCTTGATTACGCCCGGGAAGGCCTGAACGAAGGCTTCAAGTTCCGCAACCCCAACGAGAAGGCGACCTGCGGCTGCGGCGAGTCGTTCACGGTGTAAGTCTTGGCTGTAGACGACCATTTCAGCCTGTTCGGCTTGCCGGCCCGCTTTGACCTGGATGCGCAAGCACTGGAAACGTCGTGGCGAGCTGTCGCGGCGCAGGTGCATCCCGATCGCTATGCCACCGCCAGCCCCGCCGAGCGCCGTGTCGCCATGCAATGGGCCGCACGAGCCAACGAGGCGTATCGCGTTTTGCGCGATCCCTTGCTGCGGGCCCGCTATCTGTGCGAACAGGCGGGCGTGGACCTGCAGACCGAGAGCAACACGTCCATGGACACGGCGTTCTTGATGCAGCAGATGACGTGGCGCGAAATGCTGGACGACGCGCGTGACGACGCTGACGCGCTGGCGGCCCTGCGCACGGAACTGGACGAGGCTCGCGTGTCGATGCGCGCCACGCTCAAGCGCCTGCTGGACGATGAGCACGACCATGCCGCCGCGGGCCTTAAGGTACGCGAATGGATGTTCGTGGAAAAACTGGCGCAAGAGCTGGCGCACGCCCAGCCCGCTGGATAGCCAACGCTGCGTTGTGGCGCCCGAGCACCGGGTGCCTGCACATCGCCGCCAACTGACCAGAAAAAATAGATCATGGCCTTATTGCAGATATCCGAGCCCGGTGAATCGCCCGCGCCGCACCAGCGCAAGCTGGCGGTGGGCATCGATCTGGGCACTACCAATTCCCTCGTTGCGGCAGTGCGCAGCAGCGTGGCTGAAGTGCTGCCCGATGCGCAGGGCCATGCCCTGCTGCCGTCGGCGGTGCGCTACCTGCCGGGTGGCAAAGTCACAACGGGCCGCGAGCCCCTCGCGCAGCAAGCCGAAGACCCCTTGAATACCGTAGTTTCCGTGAAGCGATTCATGGGCCGTTCGCTGGAAGAGGCGCGTGCCACGCGTGCGCCTTATGAATTCGTGGACGCGCCCGGCATGGTCCGCATCCGCACGGTGCAGGGCGATTTGAGCCCTGTTGAAGTGTCGGCCCAGATTCTGGCGGTGCTGCGTCAGCGCGCCGAAGACGTATTGGGCGATGACTTGGTGGGCGCGGTGATTACCGTGCCCGCTTACTTTGACGACGCCCAGCGCCAGGCAACGCGCGACGCCGCGCGGCTGGCCGGGCTGAACGTGCTGCGCCTTCTGAACGAACCGACGGCTGCCGCCATCGCCTATGGCTTGGACCACGCATCGGAAGGCGTTTATGCCGTCTATGACCTGGGCGGCGGCACCTTTGATATTTCCATCTTGCGGCTGACGCAGGGCGTATTCGAAGTGATCTCCACCGGCGGCGATACGGCGCTGGGGGGTGACGATTTTGATGCGTTGATTGTCGATCACGCTGTGGCCAAGCTGGCGGCCGGCGAGTTTTCTGCCGCTGACCGGCGTGGTTTGTTGATGGCTGCGCGCGCCGCGCGTGAAGCCTTGTCCAGCGCGGACAGCGCGACGCTGAAGCTGGCGCTGGCCGACGGCCGCAACGTGGATCTGGTACTGACCCGCGCCGAATTCGAAACCTTGGCCCAGCCGCTTATCGAACGCACGCTGGATTGCGCGCGCCGCGCGCTGCGCGATGCGTCGTTGACGCCGGCGGACGTGAAAGGCGTGGTGATGGTGGGTGGCGCGACGCGCATGCCTGTCGTGCGGGCCGCAGTGGGCAAGGTGTTTGGCACGGAGCCCCTGACCGACCTGGACCCGGATCAAGTCGTCGCGCTGGGCGCGGCGTTGCAGGCGAATCTGCTGGCCGGTAATCGCGCACCGGGTGAAGATTGGCTGCTGCTGGACGTGATTCCGCTGTCGCTGGGTCTGGAAACCATGGGCGGGCTGGTTGAACGGGTGATCCCGCGCAACAGCACCATTCCCGTGGCGCGCGCCCAGGAGTTCACCACGTTCAAGGACGGCCAGACCGCCATGAGCATTCATGTGGTGCAGGGCGAACGCGACCTGGTGGCGGACTCCCGTTCCCTGGCTCGCTTCGAACTGCGCGGCATTCCGCCGATGGTGGCGGGCGCCGCGCGCATCCGCGTGACGTTCCAGGTGGATGCCGACGGCTTGCTCAGCGTGACTGCGCGCGAGCAAAGCACGGGCGTCGAGGCCGCCGTGTCGGTCAAGCCGTCTTACGGATTAAGCGACGACGAAATTGCCCAGATGCTGGCCGACAGCGTGGCGCAAGCCGATACCGACGCCCGCGCCCGCATGTTGCGCGAGCAGCAAGTGGACGCGCGCCAGTTGGTGGAATCCGTGCAAGCCGCGCTGGCGGTTGACGGCGACCTGCTGGACGCCGACGAGCGCCGCCGCGTTGATGAATGCCTGCAAGCCGCCATCGACGCCCAAGCGGCCGACGATGTGGACACCGTGAAGGGCGCCGTGCAGGCCTTGTCGGCCGCAACCGACGACTTCGCCGCGCGCCGCATGGACCGCAGCATTCGCGCCGCCTTGGCGGGTCGAAAACTTGATGAGATTGCCTGATAAGACGCTATGCCGAAACTGACTGTATTGCCTCATCCCGACTACTGCCCTGAAGGCGCCGTAATCGAGGACGCGCCCAAGGGCGTGTCGATCTGCCGCATTTTGCTGGACAACCATATCGACATCGAGCACGCCTGCGAACTATCGTGTGCGTGCACCACCTGTCATGTGGTCATCAAGCAGGGCTATTCCGCACTGGAAGACGCGACGGACGACGAAGAGGACTTGCTGGACAAGGCTTGGGGCTTGACGCCCACGTCGCGCCTGTCGTGCCAGGCGCTGGTGACCGATGCTGATCTGACGGTTGAAATTCCCAAGTACACCATCAACCATGCCAAAGAGGGCCATTGATGAAGTGGACCGATACCTACGACGTTGCGGCCGCCCTTGTCGACGCGCATCCTGACGTGGACCCCAAAACGCTGCGCTTCACGCAGCTGCGCGAATGGGTCATGGCCTTGCCTGGTTTCAACGACGACCCCGCCCACTGTGGCGAAAAAATCCTTGAAGCCATCCAGATGGCCTGGATCGACGAAGCGGACTGACCGCATCAAACAAAAACGCTCCCGGATGGGGGCGTTTTTGTTTGCGCGGCCGTCGTGCCGCCGTGCCGCCGTCAAGCGGCCACGTTATCATCAAGGATCCGTACGTTGTGTTCCACCTTGTCCGAGTCTACTGATGCCCGCTGCTCCATTGCGCTTTGGCCTGGCCGCCAACCGGCTGCACCACGAAACCCCCGATGCCGCTTTGTTCACCTGGTTGCGCGCGTGCTCGTCCACGATACGCGAGCTGGGCGTCCAACTGCACACCGTCGGCCGCACCCATGACGCCATCGTGCGCGAAGGGATGTTGCAGGGCTACAGCGGGCTGATCCGGTATCCCTACGGGCGCGAAGGCGGACTGATGAAGCTGGTGGCGCGCGTGACCGAAGGGCGCGACGGGCAGGCGCCGTTCGACGGCGCTATCTATCTGATCGACCCGGTGGATCCGTCGTCGATTTTCCCGGAAGCCTTGGCGTTAAAGCGTCAGTGCATCACGCATGGCCGACCGTTTATTTCAACGGTGGCCGGTGCTATCGAATGGATGGAAGTGGAACGCGTGCATGCCGGGTTGGCGCCTGATGCGTCCGTGTCGCGCCTGTTCAACTTCACGGGCCAGACGCTGGCCATGATCGCGCACGATGCGCTCAAAGACGAGATGGTGGCGTTTGCCAGCGAGCATTTCGACGTGTTGTCGCAGTTTGCCCGGCGCGTGGCGACAGGCACCACAGGCGGCCGGCTGAACGAATTGGCATGGTCGCGCGGGTGGCCCAAGGATACGCCGTGGGTGCATCGCTACCTGAGCGGTCCGCTGGGCGGCGACGCGCAGATTGCCGAACTGGTGCTTGAGCATCAGTGCCAGCGCGTGATCTTCTTCGAAGACCCGCATGTGGCGCGCCAGCACGAGGCCGACATTCAACTACTTGAACGCGCCGTGCGCGTGGTGACCGACTCCGCCACCTGCGCAACCTCGCCGACCGTGGCGCGGCGCTGGGCGCAGGCGGTCGAGAAGCGCGTCGGCCTGATCTGACACGCGAGCTAGCCGGGCAAGCCGCCATCGATGATAATCCGGCTTACCCGGTCCGCCACGGCGGTGGCCGCCATGGACAGCGGCAGCACGTCCGAACGGCATAGGAATACCGGCCGCGTCAGGCGCGGCGCTTTTATCCGGCGCAGCGACACCTCGCCGCGCATTGCCTCTTTGCGCACCGCTTCGTAGGACAGGATCGTGTGCGCCAGCCCGGCGTGAACCAGTTCTATCAATTGCGGGATCGCGTTGGCTTCTGCAATGACGCGAAACGCCGTGCGTTCCTGCTGCTGATAATTGTCCAGCAGCCGCCGCAAACTATGTGGATTGCCGGGCAAAACCAGCGGTAGTTTGGCCAGGGCGCCTAACCCCATCTTAGGTAACGTGGCCAATTGCCCGGACCACGCTTGTGCGCCGCCGCTTGCTGCCGGTGGCGACACCACCACCAGTTCCTCATCGGACGCCACTGAAAGACATTACGGTGCTGGATCTGAGCAAGGTGCTGGCCGGCCCGTTGTGCGGCCAGTATCTGGGCGAGCTGGGCGCGCGCGTCATCAAGGTTGAGCCCGTGGGCACCGGCGACGACACGCGCGCCTGGTTGCCGCAGGACGCCGGGCAATCCGCCACGTTCCTGGCCGTCAACCACAACAAGCGCAGCCTGGCCGTCGACTTGAAATCCGACGCGGGCAGGGCAGTGGTGCACCGGCTGGCCCAGCAGGCGGATGTGGTGTTGCAGGGGTTCGGCGGCAAGACCGCCGCGCGGCTCGGTGTTGACTACGACACGCTGGCCCGCCTGAATCCGACGCTGATCTATTGCGAAATTTCCGGGTATGGCCGCGAAGGGCCGATGGGTGATGAGCCCGGTTATGACGTGATGCTGCAAGCCTTCAGCGGCATGATCAGCACCATGGGCGAGCCGGGCGGCAACTTCGCCCGCGCCAGCTTTTCGCCGGTGGACCTGGGCACTGGGTCGTTTGCGTTGAGTGGCATTCTGGCGGCACTGCTTCAGCGTGCGCAGACGGGGCAAGGCCAGTATCTGGACGTGTCGTTGCTGGATACCTCATTGGGCTTGATGTCGTACATGGCGCAGAATTATTGGCGCACTGGCCAGATTCCGCGTCGCATGGGCACGGGCCACCCGGCGATGTGCCCGTATCAGGCGTTTCGCGCGGCGGATGGCGACCTGATGCTGGGCGTGGGCAATGACGCACAATGGAAGCGCTTTTGTGCCGTCGCCGGTTTGCAGGACAAGGTGAACGATCCGGAATTCGCCAGCAACGCGGCGCGCGTGCGCAACTTTGACGCGACCGTGGCATTGGTGCAGGCGCGGATTGCAACGCGAACGGTGGCCGACTGGATCGCCACGCTCAAGCCCGCCGGCATTGCCTGTTCGGCCATACACACGCTGGACCAGGCGCTGTCGCACCCGCAGGTGGCGGCACGCGAGCTCATCGTCAGCAGCCAGCATCCGGTGCTGGGTACGGTTCAGAACGTGGGCTTGCCCGTTCGGTTCGGCAAGCAGCCGCGCCAAGCCGCCATGCCTGCGCCGCTGCTTGGACAGCACAGCCGCGAGATTCTGGCAGACTTGGGCTACACGCCCGACGACATCGACGCCTTGCTTGCCGCCGGCAGCGTGCAGCAAGCACCCCAGCAAACACCCCAACAAGCACCCCAACAAGCACCCCAACAAGCACCCCAAGCGTCGCCCCACACAGCACCCGGAGAACCATGTTGACCTATCTACGCTACGAAGTGCGCGACCGGATCGCCGAGATTCACCTGTGCCATGCGCCGGTCAATGCACTGGATGTGGACATGCTGGATGCGTTGATCGCCGCGCTGGAGCGCGCCAATGCCGATACGGCCGTGCGCGCGGTGCTGCTGGCCAGCGATCTTCCCGGCCGCTTCTGCGCCGGGTTGGATATGAAGAAACTGATGGCTAGTTCAGCCGGCGAAATCCATGCGCTGTTGTCCCGGCTGTACGTCAAGCTCTACGACGCGCAATTCAACCTGACCAAGCCGTCGATATCCGTGGTGTCGGGCGCCGTGCGCGGCGGCGGCATGACGGTGGCCATTTCCAGCGACATGATCGTGGCTGCCAACAACGCCACGTTCGGGTATCCCGAGATTGATGTTGGTGTGCTGCCGGCCATTCACTACGCGCATCTGCCTGCCATCGTGGGCAAGCATCGCGCGTTTGATCTGCTCTTTACCGGCCGCACATTCAGTGCGCAGGAAGCGCACGCGCTGGGCCTGGTGGCGCGCGTTGAAGAAGAAGCGCAGTTGTTGGCGCAGGCGCGCCAGTTGGCGCAATCGTTGGCAAGCAAGCCGCCACAGGTGCTGGCCATGGGCCGCCGCGCGTTCGTGTTTGCCAACGATAACGACTACCGCCGCAAGCTGGCGACCGCCGTCGAGGTGTTCTGCAACGCTGCCGCCACGCCGGATGCCGCCGAGGGACTGTCGGCATTCGTGGAAAAGCGTGCACCGGTGTGGAAGCAAGCGTAGGGAACAGCAACGGCGGGGAGGGTCCATGAAGGCCGCGCGCCGCTCACGAACCCCTAACGCCCCCGCCCGCGCTATTACCCCTTGAACTGCGGCGCGCGTTTTTCGCGGAACGCGCGCACGCCCTCGGCAAAGTCCGCCCGACCCGCGGAATCCAAAAAGCGCGCCGTCTCCTCGGCCAGTTGCGTCTCCAAGGTGGCGTGCTGCGCGCTGCGCAGCAAAGCCTTCGCGCCCGCAATACCATGCGGCGCATGGCGGGCCAGTTCCTGGGCGTAGCGTGCGCCCGCCTCGGCCAGATCCGAAGCGGGCGCGCTGCGGTTAAGAATGCCCCATGCCAACGCATCGCTTGCCGTGAAGGCATCGTGTCGCAGCAGCAGGTCCAGCGCGCGCCGTGCGCCGAGCACGCGAACCAGCCCGTGCGTCATACCCGCGTCGGGCGTTGCGCCCAGCTTCAGGTACGCAGTCATGAAGCGTGTGTCGTTATCGGCAATGGCCAGATCGCAGGCCAGCACCAGCGACAAGCCAGCGCCCGCCGCGACGCCATGCGCTTGCGCCAACCAGATCTTGTTCATGCGTGCGATGCGCGCGATGAAATCATTTAGCGGCGTGAACAGGTCCAGCAAGGTGGCGCGCACCTGCGCCGCTTCGCCGGTGAACATGCTGATGTCGCCGCCGGCGCAAAACGCCTTGCCCGCCGCACGCAACCGAACGACCCGAATATCCTTCTGCGTTTCCAGCCATTGCGCGGCGCGTTGCAGGTCGCGCGCCATGGCGACGTCGATGGCGTTAAGCGTGTCGGGGCGGTTCAGCGTGACGGTGGCCAGCGTGCCGTCCGCCTCCAGCAGCACGGAATCGAACGTGGGAAGTTCCTGGGTCATGGCGTGTCTCCGTTATCGGGTAAGTACCAACTGTCGATCCAAAAACCGCGATGCTATGGTCTGAACCGAGCGCTTGCTTGGTTTTGTTTTAAGCAGGCCTAGCGTAACGCATAGCACTGCCGCATAGCACTGTCGCATTGAACGATTTTCCGGCGCTGGATTGGCGTAGGTAAAAGACAGGTTCGTTGCATCGCCTGCCTGGCGGGTCGCCCGATTCATCGCCCAAAAAAAATGTCCGCCACAAGGCGGCAAATAACTTCGCGATCAATCAGCGAGGAGACAAATGGTGGATCAGTCCGAACACGCTCCCTTGCTGGAGGTGGATGGCGTTACCTTGGCTTTTGGCGGCGTAAAAGCGCTGACGGGCGTGGGCTTCCGGGTGGCGCCCGGCACCATCACCACCGTCATCGGCCCCAACGGCGCAGGCAAGACGTCGCTGTTCAACACCATTTCCGGCTTCTACAAGCCGGCCACCGGCCAGATCCGATTTGAAGGCCGCGACATCAGTCGCGTGGCGGCGCCCGAGCGCGCGCGGATGGGCTTGGCGCGCAGCTTTCAGAACATCGCGCTGTTTCGCGGCATGACCGTGCTGGACAACATCAAGCTGGGTCGCCACGCGCACCTGCGCACCAACGTGCTGGATGCGCTGCTGTACCTGGGCCGCGCGCGCCGCGAAGAAATGGCGCTGCGGGCCGACATCGAAGAACGCATCATCGACTTTCTTGAAATCGACCACATCCGCCATGCGCCCGTGGCGGCGTTGTCCTATGGGTTGCAAAAGCGCGTGGAACTGGCCCGCGCGCTGGCCATGCAGCCCAAGGTGCTGATGCTGGACGAACCCGTGGCCGGCATGAATCGCGAAGAAACCGACGACATGGCGCGCTTCATCCTGGATGCGCGCACCGAATGGGGCGTGACGGTGCTGATGGTTGAGCACGACATGGGCATGGTGATGGACCTGTCGGATCACGTCGTGGTGCTGAACTTTGGCCAGGTGATTGCCGATGGCACGCCCGCCGAGGTGCAAGCCAACCCCGAGGTCATCAAAGCCTATCTGGGCGCGGGGGACGTGGGCGACCTGCGCCGCCGTCTGCGGGAGGCCGCGTGATGGACGCGCTGTTCTTCCTGGAAGTGACCCTGGCGGGACTGGGCAGTGGCGGCCTGTACGCGCTGGCTGCCCTGGCGTTCGTCATCGTCTACAAGGCCACGCGCGTCGTGAACATCGCCATCGGTGAATTCCTGATGCTGGGCGCCTATGTGTTTTACGCGTTTGCCACCGGCATGCAGTGGCCGATCTGGCTGGCCATTGTGGGTGCTGTCGTCGTGTCGGGCGCGTTGGGCGCGCTGGTCGAACGGCTGACGATACGGCCGATGCTGGGCGAAGCGCCCATCTCGGTATTCATGGTGACCGTGGGCCTGGCCTCGATTCTGGTGGGGGTGGTGGAACTGATCTGGACAGCGGATCAACGGCGCTTGCCGGAATTCATGCCGCGCTCGCCCGTGATGATCGGCGAGGCATTTGTTGCCCCCAAGGTGTTCTACGGATTCTGGGTGGCGGTGGTGCTGGCGTTGCTGGTGCTGGTGGTGTTTCGCTACTGGCGCGGCGGCGTGGCCTTGCGCGCCACGGCGTCCGATCAGGGCGCGGCCTATGCGATGGGCATCAACGTGCCGCGCGTGTTCTCGTTGGCCTGGGTGGCGGCGGGCGCGCTGGCGGCGGTGTCGGGCGTGATCGTGGGCGCCATCGGCGGCATCTCTTCGTCGATGGGCGTGTTCGGCCTGTCGGTATTGGTGGTGGTGATCGTGGGCGGGCTGGACAGCGTGGCGGGGGCGCTGGTGGGCGGTGTGTTCATCGGCTTGCTGGAAGCCTGGGCAGGCGCCTATCTGGGTGGCGAATTCAAACTGCTGGCCACTTTCATCGTGCTGGTCGTGGTGCTGATGGTCAGGCCCTACGGCCTGTTCGGCACCCGTGAAATCGAGAGGCTCTGACTCATGCGCATCGCGACCGCGAAACAGACTTACCTGGCGGACGAGGCCCTGTTCGATACGCGCACCCAGCACGTGTGGCTGGCCTTGCTGGCGGCTTCGCTGGTGTTGTTCCCATTCGTGGCCGACGCGTACTGGTTGTACCTGGCCTGTCTGGTCGCTATCAATATCGCCAGTGCCACGGGCTTGAATATCCTGACGGGCTACACCGGGCTGGTCAGCCTGGGTCAAGCCGCGTTCATGGGGCTGGGCGCGTACACGGTGGCCGTGATGGAACTGCGCCTGGGTACGCCGGTGCTGGTCAATTTGCTGGGGGGCGGGGTGGTGGCCATGCTGGGCGGGCTGCTGGTGGGCATCCCGTCGTTGCGGGTCAAGGGCCTGTACCTGGCCATCGCCACCATCGCCGCGTCGTTCATCGCGCATTTCATCTTTGCCAATTGGCAATTTACTGGCGGCACCACCGGCTTGCAGGTGCCCCCCGCGCGCTTGCTGGGCGTGGACCTGGACACGTCGTTCAAGATCTATTGGCTGATCGTGCCGGTGACGATCCTGATGGTGCTGGGCGCTGCCAACCTGTTTCGCACCCGCATCGGCCGCGCCTTCATCGCCATCCGCGACCGCGATATCTCGGCCGAAGTGCTGGGCATCCACCTGCTGCGCTACAAGCTGCTGTCGTTCGGGCTGTCGTCTTTTTATGCGGGCGTGGCGGGCGGCTTGTGGGCGTACTTTTTTCGCGTCGTCACACCCGAGAGCTTTCCGCTGATCATGTCGATTTTTTTCCTGGCTGCGATCATCGTGGGTGGCATGGGCTCGATCCTGGGGGCCATCCTGGGCGCGGTCTTTATGACGATGGTGCCGGAACTGCTCAAGCTGATCGTCGGTTGGCTGCCCGTAGGGGGCGACGCGCTTCGCTTGGTATCGCCGGTGCGCACCATTGTTTTCGGCCTGCTGATCGTGGGCTTCCTGATCTTCGAGCCGCATGGGCTCGCGGAAATCTGGCGGCGCGTGCGTCGCTTCTTTCACCTGTGGCCATTCCGGACCTGAACGCGGTTTGGCCGATTGCATGATCCAAAAAGACCCAAGGAGACACACCATGAAGCGCATCCGGATAGGCAGCGGTTTATCGAGGTTGTTGGCCCCGCTGGGCCTGGCGGCGGCAATAGCGGCGGCGCCCGCCGCGCACGCTGCTGACGACCTGGTGCTGGGCGGGTCAATTCCCTTGAGCGGCGTGTTCGCGTTCGCCGGTCAGGGCATCCACGCCGGCATCACCGATTACGTGAAGATCATCAACGACCAGGGCGGCATCAAGGGGCGCAAGCTGCGCTACGTGCCGGAAGACACGGCGTACAAGGTCGATGCGTCGGTGGCCGCCTTCAAGAAGATCACCAGCCAGAATAAGGTGAATTTCTACTACGGCGATTCCACGGGCTTTTCAAAGACTATCAACGCTGAATTGAACCGCACGGGCGACATTCTGATGACGGGCGCGTCGTTCGCCACCGAGCTGAACGACCCCGCCAAGTATCCGGCGCAGTTCATGCTGGGGCCCGACTACACCGAAATGTTCGGCATCCTGCTGCGCTACATCGCCAAGGAGCAGCCTGGTGCGAAAGTCGCGTTCGTGTATTCCGACACCGAGTTCGGCCGCGACCCGATTGCCAGTTCGCGCGCGGTCGCGGAAAAGCTGGGCCTGAAGGTCGCTACCGAGATCATGACGCCGCCGGGCAGCGTGGACGTGTCCACCGAAGTCATCAAGCTGCGCCGCGCCGACCCTGACTTCACGATCTTCCACGGCTACGTGCTGGCGCCCATTCCCGAATTCGTGGGACAGGGCAAGCGCATGGGCTTGAAGACGCGCTACATGGGCACGTTCTGGACGATGGACAACTCCACCGTGATGCAGATGGGCGAAGACGCCGAGGGCTTCATGGGCGTGATGCCGTATCGCTACTACTACGACACCGAGGGCGATGCGCCGATGCTCAAGAAGATTCGCGAGATGCGTCCGCAATATCAAAGCACGGGCTATATGCAGGGCTTCCTGGCCGCGATGCTGTTTTCCGAAGTGGCCAAGCGCACCCTGGACGCCGGCAAGGAGTTGACCAGCGCCAACATGAAAGCCGCGCTGGATGGCATCAAGGACTTCGACACGGGTGGGCTGATCGGCGTGCCCATCACCATCAAGGGCAACTCCATTCCGGTGGGCCGGATCTATCGCGCCGATGTGAAGCAAAAGCAGATGGTGCCGGCGTCCGACTGGATCGTGCTCAAGTGAGGCGCCTGTGACGTTCGCCCCTGACGCGCACGCGGCATCGACCGGCACCGCCACGCCCGCGGCGGTGCTGGACATCAACAATATCGAAGTCGTCTACAACAAGGCGGTGCAGGTGCTGCGCGGGCTGTCCCTGTCGGTGCCGGCCGGCAACATCGTGGCGCTCTTGGGCAGCAACGGCGCGGGCAAGTCCACCACGCTCAAGGCCGTGTCGGGTCTGCTGGACCTGGAAGACGGGGCACTGGTGCGCGGCCACATCGTGTTCAACGGCGGCGACACTCGCGGCGCCAAGCCGCAGAACCTGGTGCGATCGGGCCTTGCGCACGTGATGGAAGGGCGCCGCGTATTTGAAGACCTGACCGTGGAAGAAAACCTGGTGGCCGCCACCTACGCGCTGACGGGCAGGCCCGGCGCGCGGGTGGACTTCGACCTGGTCTACGGCTACTTTCCGCGCCTGTTCGAGCGGCGGCGCGGCCTGGCGGGCTATCTGTCTGGCGGTGAACAGCAGATGCTGGCCATCGGCCGAGCGTTGATCGCGCAGCCGCGCCTGATGCTGCTGGACGAGCCCTCGCTGGGCTTGTCGCCGATGCTGGTCGAAAACATTTTTTCCATCATCGCGCGCATCAACGCCGAGCAGGGCGTGTCGATGTTGCTGGTTGAGCAGAACGCGTCGGTGGCGCTGGCCGTGGCGCACTACGGCTACATCATGGAAACCGGCAAGGTGGTCATCGACGGCTCGGCCGACAAGCTGGCCGCCGACCCCGACGTGCGCGAATTCTATCTGGGCGTGGGCGGCACGGGCGAGGCGCGCGGCTTTCGCGATATCAAGCATTACAAGCGCCGCAAGCGCTGGCTGTCATGAAGGACAAGGCCATGGTTGCGTTGATTGATCCCGCCGTCTGGCCCGAGCTGACCCTGCCGCAGATGTTGCGCGAGCAGGCGCGGCGCAAACCCACGGCCATCGCCATCCGGCAAAAAGACTTTGGCATCTGGAAGCCGCTGTCGTGGGCGGACTACTGGCAGCGCGCCTGCCGCGTGGGCCTGGGGCTGCGTGCCCTGGGCTTGGGGGCAGGCGGGCGCGTGGCCATCGTGTCGGAAAACCGCGTGGAATGGCTGCTGACGCAGTTGGGGGCGGGCACGGTGGGCGGCGTGGCGGTGGGTGTGTATTCGACCAGCCCGGCCGAGGAAATGGGTTATGTGCTGGAGCATGCCGACGTCGAACTGGTGGTGTGCGAAGACCAGGAGCAGACCGACAAGGTGCTGCAAGTGGCCCACCGGCTGCCCTTGCTGCGCCGCATTGTGATGATGGAGACCAAAGGCCTGCGGTCATACCCGCCCGCCGACCGCACGCGCATCGTCACCTTTGCCGAAGTCGAAGCCGACGGCGCGCGTCGCGAGGCCGTCGAGTTTCCCGCGCTGAACGCCGCGCTGGATACGCAGCGGCTGGATGACACGGGGCTGATGATTTATACGTCGGGCTCCACCGGCAAGCCCAAGGGCGCCATGCTTAGTTACCGCAACATGCGCGGCGTGGCGCCGGGCATCGCGGACCGGCTGTCGATGGATGCGGCCAGCGTGCACCTGTCGTATCTGCCGTTATGCCATGTGGCCGAGCAAATGCTGTCCACCTTCGTGCCTCTGTACCTGGGGTCGCAGGTGAATTTTGGGGAATCCATTCGCACCGTGCAGGAGGACCTGCGTGAAGTGGCGCCGACGATTTTCCTGGGCGTGCCGCGCATCTGGGAAAAGTTGCACGCGTCGATCTCGATCAAGATGCAGGAGGCGGGGCGGCTGCAACAGTGGTTGAACCGGCGGGCGCTGGCGCGTTGTGCGCCGTTTCTTGAAAAGTCGCCTGCGCAATACAGTGCGGGCGAACGGCTAACGCATGCGCTGTGGTACTGGCTGGTGCTGCGCGCCTTGCAGAACTTCATCGGCTTGCGGCGCGTGCGCGTCGCGATGACGGGCGCCGCGCCGATACCGCCCGATGTGGTCCGCTACTTTCGCAATCTGGGCGTGCCGCTGCTGGAAGTCTATGGGCTGACCGAGTCCGCCGGCATGATCTTCGGCCAGCACCCCGATCGCGTGAAGGTAGGCACGGTGGGTGAACCGATCCTGGGCGTGGAATGGAAGATGGGCGAGGCGGGTGAATTGCTGGTGCGCGGCGACATGGTGTTCCAGGGCTATTACAAGAACCCGGACGCCACCGCCGATACGGTGCGCGACGGCTGGCTGCATACGGGCGACGTGGTGGCGGAACAGGACGGCCGCGTGCGCATCGTGGATCGCCTGAAAGACATCATGATCACGGCCGGCGGCAAGAACCTGACGCCGTCCGAAATCGAAAACGCCGTCAAGGGCAGCCCGTATGTGAAGGAATGCATCGTGATCGCGGATGGGCGCAAGTTCGTGTCGGCGCTGATCCAGCTTGAATTCGACACGGTGGGCAAGTGGGCCGAGTCGCGCCGCATTGCGTTTACGCATTTCCGGTCTCTGGCGGAATCGCCCGAGGTGCGCGAGCTGGTGCAGCAGGAGGTGTCGCGCGCCAACGCCGGGCTGGCCCCGGTGTCGCAGATCAAGCGCTTTCACCTGTTGACCAAGGAACTGGACCACGATGATGGCGAGGTCACGGCCACGATGAAAGTGCGCCGGGCCAGCATCTATCGCACGTACGCGAACGAAATCGAAAGGCTCTACGTTGAGGAGACGATGGCATGAATGACGCCGTGATCGTGGAGGCGGTTCGCACGCCGTTTGGTCGGCGTGGCGGATGGTGGGCCGATACGCGGCCCGATACGTTGCTGGCGCAGACGGTGGATGGCTTGCTGGCGCGTGCCGGCTTGCCGGGCGACAAGGTCGAGGACCTGATCGCGGGCTGCGTCAGCCAGGCGGGTGAGCAGGGCGCAAACGTGGGGCGGCTGGCGGCACTGCTGTCCGGCGTGCCGGCAACCGTTCCGGGCGTAACACTGAACCGCATGTGCGGCTCCAGCCAGCAGGCGGTGCATTTTGGCGCGCAAGCCATCGCGGCGGGCGATATGCGCTACGTGGTCGCGGGCGGCGTCGAAAGCATGAGCCGCGTGCCGATGTTCCTGGACGTGACCTTGGGCCAGGGCGAATTCAAGGGTTTTGAATCCTTGAACCCGGCGCTGTTGGAACGCCATGCGCTAGTGCATCAGATTGAAAGCGCCGAGCGCATTGCCGACCAATGGAAACTGTCGCAGGCGGACATGGACGATTGGGCGCGTGAAAGCCACGCACGCGCCTGGGCCGCCGCGCGGGCCGGCCTGCATGCCGAACTGCTGCCCGGCCCGCAAGACGCCGCGCATCGGGACGAAGGTATCAGGGAGAAGACCGACGCGGCGCGTATGGCTGCCATGGCGCCCGCGATGCGGCCCGCTGGCCAGGGCGGCGTTACCGCCGCCAACGCCAGCCAGCTGGCAGACGGGGCGGCGGCGGTGTTGCTGGCGGATCGCGACACCGCGCTGTCCGACGGGCTGCGGCCTCGGGCGCGCTTCCTGGCGCGGGTGGTCGTGGGGTCCGACCCGGTGATGCAGCTGACGGGCGTGATCCCGGCGGCGCGTCAGGCCTTGGCGCGTGCCGGGTTGGCGCTGGAAGACATCGACTGGATCGAAATCAACGAAGCCTTCGCCAGCGTGGTGCTGGCGTGGCAGCGCGAGCTTGATGCGAAGCCCGCGCGCGTGAATCCCTGGGGCGGCGCCATCGCGCACGGCCACCCATTGGGTGCGACCGGTGCCGGGCTGATGGCCAAGATGCTGGCGGGGCTGGAGGCGACCGAGGGTGAAATCGGCATGCAGCTGATGTGCATCGGCCATGGCATGGCCACGGCCACCATCATTCAAAGGCTGTGATCGGCCATGACCAAGACCGCGGCCCTTGTGCCGCGCGAAGAGGGCGCTGATTCCGAACGCCGCCGCGAACTGGTCCTGACGGCCGGCAGGCTGTTCTGCAAGCACGGCTACGAACGGACCACGGTGCGCGAACTGGCGCGCGCCGTGGGCTTGCAGTCGGGCAGCCTGTTCCATCACTTTCGCAGCAAGGAAGAGATCCTGGTGGCGGTGATGAACAACGGCATCCAGGAAGTGATCGACGGCGGCGAACGCGCGCTGGCGTACTACGATGCGCCGGCGGATCGGCTTGCCGCGCTGTTTCGCGTGCACATGTGGAGCATGCTGCAAGGCGCGGGCGGCGATGCAATGAATGCGTTGGTCTACGAATGGCGCAGCTTGTCCGCGCCCAGCCAGTCGGCGGTCAAGGCGCTAAGCGATCGCTACGAAGCGATGTGGCAGTCGGTGGTGGCGGATGCCGTTCAGACGGGGCTGATCCAGGGCGACGCGCGCGTCATCAAGCGCTGCGTGTTGGGGGCGATGAACCTGACGGTGCAGTGGTACAAGCCTGGCGGGCGTCTGGCGCCGGCGGCTTTCATCGATGCGATGTTGTTGGCGTCGTTGCCGGCGTTGCCGGAAGGGGCGGGCGCGTGGCCGCTGGATGCCGCCGCCTAGCCGCGACGCTTCAGGAATGCCGCCACGGCGCACGCCACGCCCAAGGCCAGCAGGCAACCGGAGACAGGCAGCAGGAAGTCGGCTTCGCCGTGATAGCCGCCGCCGGTGACGCCGCCGGCCACGCCACCCATCCACAACAGCGCCGTCAAGATCGCGGCCACCACGGAGATGGCGGTGGCGATGCATAGCGCAATGAACACCGGGCGGCGTGGCCGCGCGGGCGCGTAGGTCGCGCCCGGCAGGACGCGGCGGGGGTGCTTGATCCAAAAGACCAGCCCCGCCACGATCAGCAGCAGCATCAGGATCTTGAAGATCACGACGCTGCTCCGGCGCTCGCCTGCGCTGCTGCGACCTTAGTCTTCACGACGCAGGTGCGGGAACAGGATGACGTCGCGGATGCTGGGGCTGTCGGTCAGCAACATGACCAGGCGGTCGATGCCGATGCCGCAGCCGCCTGTCGGAGGCATGCCGTATTCCAGCGCGCGGATGTAGTCCGCGTCGTAGAACATGGCTTCTTCGTCGCCGGCGTCCTTGGCTTCGACTTGCGAGCGGAAGCGTTCGGCCTGGTCTTCGGGGTCGTTCAATTCCGAGAAGCCGTTGGCGATTTCGCGGCCGGTCATGAAGAGCTCGAAGCGCTCGGTGATGCCTGCTCGTGTGTCGGAGGCTCGCGCCAGCGGCGACACTTCAACCGGGTAGTCGATGATGTACGTGGGGTTCCAGAGCTTGGCTTCGGCCGTCTCTTCGAACAGCGCCAGTTGCAGCGCGCCCAGGCCGGCGCGCGACAGCACGGGGCCGTCAGCGTCCGCGCCCAGCTTCTTGAGTTCGGCGCGCACGAAGACCGGGTCGTCCAGCTGTGCCTGCGTGTAGCCCGGCGCGTACTTCAGGATGGCTTCGCAGATGGTCAGGCGGTCGAACGGCTTGGACAGATCAAGCTCGCGCTCCTGATACGTCAGCACGGCGCTGCCGGTGGCCGAGATGGCGGCCTGGCGGATCAGTTCTTCCGTGAAGTCCATCAGCCAGCGGTATTCCGCATAGGCCGCGTAGAACTCCATCATCGTGAATTCAGGGTTGTGACGCGGGCTGACGCCTTCGTTGCGGAAGTTGCGGTTGACTTCGAACACGCGTTCGAAGCCGCCGACGATCAGGCGCTTCAGGTAGAGCTCGGGCGCAATGCGCAGGTACATTTCCATGTCCAGCGCATTGTGGTGCGTGACGAACGGCTTGGCCGCCGCGCCGCCCGGAATCGGGTGCAGCATCGGCGTTTCCACTTCCAGGAAACCGGCGTTCAGCATGAACTGGCGGATGCTGCCCACGGCCTTGCTGCGCGCTTCGAACGTGCGGCGCGTGGCGTCCGTCATGATCAGGTCAACGTAGCGCTGGCGGTAGCGCAGTTCCTGGTCGGCCACGCCGTGGAACTTGTCGGGCAGCGGACGCAGCGACTTGGACAGCAGGCGGGCGGTGGCGGCGTGCACCGACAATTCGCCCTTGTTGGTCTTGAAGACCGACCCTTCGATCGCGATGATGTCGCCGATGTCCCATTGCTTGAACGCGGCGTAGTTGTCTTCGCCCAGCGTGCCCCGGTCCAGGTAGATCTGGATGCGGCCGGTGCTGTCTTGCAGCGTGGCGAAGCTGGCCTTGCCCATGACGCGCTTGAGCATCATGCGGCCGGCCACCTTGACGGTGACGCCGGCGGCGGCCAGGGCTTCCTGCTCCTCGCCGTCGTACTTGTCGTGCAGCGCGGCGGCGCGGGCGTCCGGAACGAAGTCGTTCGGGTACGCAACCCCGGTTTCGCGCAGTTTGGCCAGCTTGGCGCGCCGTTCGGCGATCAAGCGGTTTTCATCCTGGGCGGGTGCCGGAGCGGTCGAGTGGTCGGTCATGGTAAGGGGATCAGTCGTAATTGCGGATGTCGTCGATGTCGGTCGTGCCGAAATCTTCGCGATCCAGGTAGGCAAGGATGCGGGCGGCCACATTGGCGGGCGAAGCGAGCTTGCCCGTGGCGTGGAAGTCCTGGAACTTGGCCAGCGCGGGGAAGCTGTCGGGGTCGCTGGAACGGATGGCGACCTGCATGTCGGTGTCGACAATGCCGGGAGCCAGCGCGACGATGCGCGCGCCGTCGGCGCCTTGTTCCTGCTTGACCACGCGCGTGTACATGTCCAGCGCGGCCTTGGTGGCGCAGTAGACGCCCCAGCCGGCGTTCGGGTTGCGGCCCGCGCCGGAGGAAATGTTCAGCACGCGGCGGTCAGCGTTAAGGCCTTCGACGGCGGCCAGAAAGCGCGCGGTCAGCAGCATGACGGCGGTGACGTTCAGGTTGAAGGCGGCGGTAATGGCCGCGCTGTCGATCAGGGCGTCGGTACCGGCCACGGGGTGCACCGTGCCCGCATTGTTGATAAGCAGATAGCGCTTGGCATCGCGCGGCAGGGCCGCGCAGATGCGTTCAGCCGAGGC
Organism: Achromobacter sp. RT286_PF; assembly: GCF_059760425.1. Lineage (NCBI taxonomy): Bacteria > Pseudomonadati > Pseudomonadota > Betaproteobacteria > Burkholderiales > Alcaligenaceae > Achromobacter > Achromobacter sp. RT286_PF. Next base: position 102,584 of record NZ_JCBAMR010000006.1, on the reverse strand, counting down.
TTCGGCCGCTTTCAAGTCCGAGAGGTCCACGGACAGTTGTTCCAGCTGCACATCCTGCGACTGCGCGTAGGCGGCCAGTTCGGGGTCTTCGCGGCGCGCCAGCGTGATCAGGCGGGTGCCCGGTTTGGCCAGGCCGCGCGCCATGGCGGCGCCGATGCCGCGCGAAGCGCCGGTAAGGATTGCGATGGTGTCAGACATTCGTGGACCTCTGGGTACGGTTAGCGGAAGTATCGCGACAGACTTAAACGCCTTGCTTCAGGCTGGCCTGGATGAAGGGATCCAGGTCGCCGTCCAGCACTTTCTGCGTGTTGGAGATTTCAACGTTCGTACGCAGGTCCTTGATGCGGCTTTGGTCCAGCACGTACGAACGAATCTGGTGGCCCCAGCCCACATCGGTCTTGGAGTCTTCCAGCTTCTGCTGTTCGGCCATGCGGTTGCGCATTTCCAGTTCGTAGAGCTTGGACTTCAGCATCTGCATGGCTTCGGCGCGGTTGCGATGCTGCGAGCGGTCGTTCTGGCACTGCACCACGATGCCCGTCGGGATGTGCGTCAGGCGCACGGCGGAATCGGTCTTGTTGATGTGCTGGCCGCCCGCGCCGGACGCGCGGTAGGTGTCCACGCGCAGGTCGGCGGGGTTCACTTCCACTTCAAACGATTCATCGACTTCGGGGTATACGAAGACGCTGGCGAACGAGGTGTGGCGGCCGCCGGACGAATCGAACGGGCTCTTGCGAACCAGGCGATGCACGCCGGTTTCGGTACGCAGGTAGCCAAAGGCGTATTCGCCTTCCATCTTGATGGTGGCCGACTTGATGCCCGCGACGTCGCCTTCGGATTCTTCCAGGACTTCGACCTTGAAGCCCTTGCGCTCGGCGTACTTGAGGTACTGGCGCAGCAGCATCGATGCCCAGTCCTGGGCTTCCGTGCCGCCCGCGCCCGCCTGGATGTCCAGGAAGCAGTTCAGCGGGTCGGCCGGGTTGGAGAACATGCGGCGAAATTCCAGGTTTTCCAGCTTTTCCTGGAACGCGTCGGCGTCCTTTTCGATGGATTCGAGCGTGGAATCGTCGTCGTCGGCCTCGGCCAGTTCAAACAATTCGTTGGCGTCGGCCAGGCCCGTGCCAAGACCGGTGAGCGTTTCCACCACGTCTTCCAGGGCTTTCTTTTCACGGCCCAGGTCCTGGGCGTGCTTGGGGTCGTTCCAGACCGCCGGGTCTTCGAGCTCGGCGTTTACAACGTGCAGGCGTTCAGCTTTGGCATCGTAGTCAAAGATACCTCCGTAGAGCCTGTTCGCGCTCCGCGTAATCGGCGAGGCGGGCTGCGAGCTGGTTCTGACGTTCGGCTTCCATGATGATCCTGTCCTGATGACTTTTGTGCGAAACCTGGCATTTTACCGTGGTTGGGGCAACTACGCGGGCGCGTGTTGCAACAGAGGGGACGGATCGCTGGTTGGGAAGCGATCGTGCCGGCGTCGGCTCCCCCCCAGGCTTTACCCCGCGTGCTCGATCACCAGCTGCACGGACACCATGCCGTTCCAGACGTTCTGTTCCAGGCGGTACGCGGCCTGGATGTGTTCGGGCAGCGACTGGTCGTGGCCGAACCAGATGGCGTCAAAGCGCTGGTGGCCGCGTTCCAGCGACAGCTTCAAGTGCTTTTCGCCGACCAGGCGCTGGTTGCGTACGGTGAATTCGTCCAGGAACAGGGGGGCGGCAAAGCCCGCGCCCCAGACCTGTTGCTGCAACATGCCGGCGATTTCGGCGTTGGCGTAGCCGGTTTCCAGCGACCCGTCGGTTTCAATGACCGGTTCGAAGGTGTCGCGGCCGGTCAGCTCGCGCACGGCGGCGTCGAACGCGGGCGCGAAGGCGGGAAAGTCGGCGCGGCCCAGCGTCAGGCCGGCCGCCATGGCGTGGCCGCCGAATTTGCGGATCAGGTTGGGGTGGCGCTTGGACACGAGGTCCAGCGCGTCGCGCAGATGCACGTCGGGAATGGAGCGGCCCGAGCCACGGATTTCGTCATCGCCCGCCGGCGCGAAGGCCAGCGTGGGACGCCAGAATTTTTCTTTCAGGCGCGAGGCCACCAGCCCCACCACGCCCTGGTGCCAGCCGGGGTCGAACACGCAGACCGTGGCGCCCGCCGCCGCATTGGGCGCTTCCATGGCGGCCAGTGCCTGTTCGCGCATTTCGGCTTCGATCGTGCGGCGTTCGCGGTTGATGTTGTCGAGCTCGCGCGCCATTTCCAGCGCTTGCGCTTCGTCATCCGTCGTCAGGCAGGCGATGCCCAGGCTCATGTCGGCCAGGCGGCCCGCCGCGTTGATGCGCGGGCCCAGCGCAAAGCCCAGGTCGAAACCATTGGCGCTGCGCGGTTCGCGGCCCGCCACGGCAAACAGCGCGCGCAGGCCCGGTTGCAGCCGGCCGCTGCGCATGCGCTGCAAGCCCTGCGTGACCAGCAGGCGGTTGTTGGCGTCCAGCTTGACCACGTCGGCAACGGTGCCCAGCGCCACCAGGTCGGACAGCGCGTCCAGGCGCGGGCCGCCATCGGCGGGGTAAACACCACGGCGACGCAACTCGGCGCGCAGCGCCAGCATCATGTAGAAGATCACGCCCACGCCGGCCAGGTTCTTGGACGGGAAGCCGCAGCCGGGCTGGTTCGGGTTCACGATGGCCAGCGCGTCGGGCAGGGTGTCGCCGGGCAAGTGGTGGTCGGTGATGACCACGCCGATGCCCGCGTCGTTGGCGGCGGCCACGCCGTCCACGCTGGCGATGCCGTTGTCCACGGTGATGATGATGTCGGGCTTGCCGCTGCGGTGGCGCACGGCCAGCTCGACCACGGCGGGCGACAGGCCATAGCCGGTCTCAAAGCGGTTGGGCACCAGGAAGTCGACGTCGGCGCCCATGGCCGACAAGGCGCGCAGCCCGACCGCGCAGGCGGTGGCGCCGTCGCAATCGTAGTCGGCCACGATCAAGAGCTTTTTGCCGGCCTGGATGGCATCGGCCAGCACGCCGGCGGCGTGCGCGGAATGGGTCAGGCCGGCGGGCGGCAACAACGATGGCCAGGCCAGCTTGGTCTGATCAGGATGCGTGACGCCGCGCGCGGCCCACAGGCGGGCCAGCAAGGGATGGATGCCCGACGCTTCCAGGACGCGGCAGGCGTCCAGGTCGGCGGGGCGAGTCGTTAAGCGGGGTGAGACCACCAGGCGCTCCAGTTTTTCTTGGGCGCGGGCAGCAAGCCCAGCAGGCCCCCGCGCGGTTTCAGGGTCAGGGCGACTTGGCGGTCGTCGCCCAGCAGCAGCAGTTCGGCGGGCCTGTCGGGCACGCCCTGCTTGCCCGCCAGGGGGCGCAAATGCTGCGTATCGAGTTCGGTCAGGGCATCAAGCCAGGCGGCCCAATCGCCCGCGCGCTGGGGCGCGTCAAGGCCGGTCAGCACGCGTTCCGGGCCGGGCGCGGCCACCGGCCAGGGCGTGCCGCCGCCGTACAGCCATAGCGCATTGACGGGCGGCAGGCCGCGCGCGGCGCGGTCGTCGTTGACGGGGTGTTCGTGCCACGCCATCTGTATTTCATTCAGCAAGCGCCGCCACGGCCGCGTTTCCGCGTCCTGGCGCCACCATTCATTCAAGCGATGCCCCGCCACGACCATCGGCGATGCCGTCTGCGGACGCAGGCCGTCAGGCAAGGTCAGCCGCCAGCGCTGCGGGGACAGGGGCTGGACCGTAAAACCGGTGCCGTCGAACAAGGGCTGCGCCGTGTCCAGCAAGGCGGCGGATTCTTCGGGGCGCAGATCCATCTGGCCCGGGTCCAGCAGATTGGCCTGGTCCGCGCCCAGGGCCAGATGGACCAGCTCGGCCAGCCACACGGCTTGCCCGGACGGGGCCTGCTCATCGGCCAGCAACGGACCCAGGCCCGCGCCTTGCAGCAGGCCGGGCTCGGGTCGGTAGCCCGCGCGGGTCAGTTGCCAGGATTCGAAAGCCGTGCACCCGGCGGCACGTACATCGAAGGGGGCGGCCCGGGCGGCGCCGGCCAGCAACCAGCGGTGCAGCGTGGGGGCGCGTTCAGGCAGCAGCTTGGCCAGTTCGGCGGCAACGGGAAGGGCGGGCAGGGCGCCCGGAATGACGATCAGCATGGCCGCGATTGTAGTCCGCCCGGGCGGCGGGAACTAAGCGGCGGTGTCGGCTGCCATAGGTTGACACGGCTGGTCGTGGAACCGCACATCCGCGGCGCGATTTCCAGGCCGTTAATGCCATAATGCGCACGTGCTGAAAATACCCTACGAACTCTGGATAGGCGCCCGCTATGCCGGGATGGCCCGAATCCGCCAGCGACGCGGGCGCCGCGATCGCTTCATCTCCTTCATCGCCGCCAGCTCCATGGCGGGCATCGCGCTGGGCGTTGCCGCCCTGATCGTAGTGCTGTCCGTGATGAACGGTTTCCAAAAAGAAGTGCGCGACCGCATGTTGTCGGTGCTGCCGCACATCGAACTCTATATTCCCGGCGCCTTGCCCGAACAGGTGCTTGAGCGCTGGCAGCAGTTCGCCACCGCCGCCGAGCAAAACCCCCAGGTCAAGGCCGGCGCGCCCTTCGTGGCGGCGCAGGGCATGCTGGTGCGGGGGCAGGCGTTGCGTGGTGTGCAGGTACGGGGCATCGACCCGGTCACCGAAGGCAACGTGTCGGACCTGCCGCGCCAGATGGTGTCGGGCAAGCTGACCGATCTGAAAGCCGGTGGCTTTGGCGTGGTGCTAGGCAACGAACTGGCCGACGGGCTGGGCGTGAAAGTGGGCGACACGCTGTTGATGATGGCGCCGCAAGGCTCAATCAGCCCGGCCGGCTTTGCGCCGCGCATGCGCCAGTTCACCGTGGTGGGCGTGTTCTCGTCGGGCCACTATGAATACGATTCGTCGCTGGCGTTTGTCGATAACCAGGACGCCGCCCGCGTGTTCCGGGAAAGCGGCACGGCCGGTGTGCGGCTGCGCATTGCCGACATGCAAAAAGCGCCCGAAGTCGCCAATGAACTGAAGAAGGTGCTGCCGCCTTACGTGATGGCCAGCGACTGGTCGCGCAACAACCGCACCTGGTTCGCCGCCGTGCAAACCGAAAAGCGCATGATGTTCCTGATCCTGGCGCTGATCGTGGCGGTGGCCGCGTTCAACCTGCTGTCGTCGTTGGTGATGGCCGTGAAAGACAAGCAGTCGGACATCGCCATCTTGCGCACGCTGGGCGCGGGGCCGGGTGAAGTCGCGCGCATCTTCCTGGTGCAAGGCGCGATGATCGGCGTTATCGGCACCTTGCTGGGCGTGGTGGGCGGCATTGCCATTGCCTACAACGTGGATGTGATCGTGCCGTTCATCGAGCGCATGCTGGGCGTGCATTTCCTGCCGCGCGAAGTCTATTTCATCAGCGCGTTGCCGTCCGACCCGCAAATGGGCGACATCGCCACCATCGGCCTGACGTCGCTGGTGCTGTCGTTGCTGGCGACGCTGTATCCCAGCTGGCGCGCCTCGCGTCTGCAACCGGCACAGGTGCTGCGCCATGATTAAGATTCCAAACGCAGACGCCCTGACGCCCGCGTTGCAGGCCGAGAACATCGTCAAGTACTACGACGAAGGCCCCGCCCGCATTGACGTGCTAAGCAACGTCAGCCTGTCGGTGGCGCGCGGTGAAATGGTTGCCATCGTGGGCGCTTCCGGCTCGGGCAAGAGCACCTTGCTGCACATCCTGGGCTTGCTTGACGTGCCCACCAGCGGCTCGGTGTCGGTGGACGGCAAACTGGCCGTGGGCTTGTCCGAGGCCAAGAAAAGCGCCGTGCGCAACAGCAGCCTGGGCTTTGTCTATCAGTTTCATCATCTGCTGCCGGAATTTTCCGCGCTGGATAACGTGGCCATGCCGCTGATCGTGCGCCGCGAGACCCGCGACAAGGCTCGCGCCGCCGCGCGCGAAGTGCTGGCGCTGGTGGGCCTGGCCGCGCGCGAGGACCATTTTCCGGGGCAGTTGTCGGGCGGTGAACGCCAGCGTGTGGCGCTGGCGCGCGCGCTGGTCACGCGACCTGTTTGCGTGCTGGCCGACGAACCCACCGGCAACCTGGACCGCAACACCGCGCACAAAATGTTTGAATTGTTGACGCGCGTGAACCAGGAATCGGGCACGGCATTCGCCATCGTCACGCATGATCCTGAACTGGCCGCCCGCGCCGACCGCCAACTGCTGATGGAAAACGGCCGGCTGGTGTCGGGGTAGCAGGGCCATGCCGGCGGCGAGCATAATGGCGCCAAGGAGACCCCGCCCATGCTGATCGACACCCACTGCCATCTGGACGCCGCCGAGTTCAACGCCGACCGCCAGCAGGTAGCCGACCACGCATGCGAAGCCGGCGTGGGGTCCATCGTGATCCCCGCCGTCGAACGCGCCAACTTTTCCGTGGTGCAGGCACTGGCCGGGCAGATTGCCGGCGGCGCCTACGCGCTGGGCATCCACCCGCTGTACGTGCAGCGCGCCGACGATGCCGACCTGGACGTCCTGCGCGACACCATCAAGCAATGCCTGGGCGACCCCCGCTTTGTCGCCATCGGCGAAATCGGCCTGGATTTCTTCGTGCCCGAGATCGCCACGGGTGAACCGCGCGAACGCCAGGAACGCTTCTATGCCGCGCAGCTGGCCATGGCCGCCGAGTTCAAGCTGCCGGTGCTGCTGCACGTGCGCCGTTCGCAAGACATCCTGCTCAAGTACCTGCGCCGCCATGGCCCCATCGGCGGCATTGCACATGCCTTCAACGGCAGCGCGCAGCAGGCGCAGGCGTTTGTCGACCACGGTTTTGCCTTGGGCATGGGGGGCGCGATGACCTACGAACGCGCCTTGCAGATCCGTCGCCATGCGGCGGATGTGGACTTGTCCCATCTGGTGCTGGAGACGGACGCGCCCGATATCCCGCCCGCCTGGCTGCACCCGCCGCAGCGCCGCAACCGGCCAGGCGAACTGCCGCGCATTGCCGCCGTGCTGGCCGAGCTGCGCGGCATCACGCCCGCCCAGGTGGCGCACGCCACTACCGTCAACGCCATGCGCGTCTTGCCGCGTTTGCCCGCCGCCATTCTGGCCGGAGACGACTGAATCCGTCCCCGCATGATGCCGCCGGAAGGCGGCATTTTGTCGTCTGGATACATCAAAGATCCGAGAAATTTCTTAAAACTTTCTAAAAACTGAATTAAAGCTGACAAAAAGTTGAATCGCATATTGGGAATGCCTATCATTGCCGTTCATTGAAATTCCCAATCAGCGCACTGCGCGCCGCCCGCCTCGGGTGGTTGTCCCGATTCCCCATGTCGACTCAGAAAAGCACTAAAGACCTCGACCTCGTCGCCCCCCGTCCTTCCCATCTTGTTCCTCGTCTTGCCCGCCGTCCTGGCTTCCGTCTGTTGCCGCTCGCGCTGGCCATCACCGCGTCATGCGCGGCGCATGCGCAAAACACGGCCGGCGCCATGGAAGACACCATGGGCGTGGCGCAGCTGGACACCGTGGTGGTAACGGCCGCCGGCTTCGAACAGGAAATCAAGAACGCGCCGGCGTCCATTTCGGTCATCACGCGTGAGCAGCTGGAGACGCGCCCGTTTCACAACCTGGCCGATGCGGTTGCCGACGTCGAAGGCGTGACGGTCGAGCGGGGCGGCAAGGCGGGTGGCATGAACATCAGCATCCGTGGCCTGCCCAGCGACTACACGTTGGTGCTGGTCGACGGCAAGCGCCTGAACCAGAACAGCTCGGGTGCGCGGCCCAACGGCTTTGGCGACGTCGACACCAACTTCATCCCGCCGATGGCCGCCATTGAACGCATCGAGGTCGTGCGCGGCCCCATGTCCACGCTGTACGGCTCGGATGCCATGGGCGGCGTCATCAACATCATCACGCGCAAGGTCAGCCAGGACTGGACCGGCCAGATCACGCTGGACGGCACCGCACAAGGCGACAACACCTACGGCAACAACTATGGCGCGGCCTTCTACCTTAGCGGCCCCATCAAGACCGACAAGCTGGGTCTGACGCTGCGCGGCGGCCACTACCGCCGGCTTGGCGCCAACGGCAGCTACCCGGTCAACCAGGCCGAATACAACAGCGGCAACTACACCGGCGACATCGCCAGCTTTTCCGGCCTGGGCGACAGCACCCAACAGAACGTGGGCCTGCGCCTGGCGCTCACGCCCAACCGCAACCACGACGTGCTGTTCGACGTGGACAGCAACTGGCAAACCTATGACAACGGCAACGGCGAGCTGGGCACGCTGAACACCAGCATCGCGCCCAATCGCCAGGGCGGTGGTTACGACCCGGAAATGGAGTTCAACCGCCAGCGCTATGCGTTGACGCACCTGGGCCGCTACGGCGGGTCGGTCAGTTCCGATACCAGCTTGGTCTATGACACGACCGAGACCATCGGCCGCACCAACCCGATGAACGCGCCGCGCCGCCCGACCGACGGCGACAAGCGCGATCTGGAATACGACAACTGGGTGTTCGACACCAAGTGGACGATGCCGCTGTTCAATGAACGCCACAACCTGACGGTGGGCGGCCAGTGGCGCGAACAGCACTTCAAGGACACGCTGGTGTCCGCGCCGCTGGACCAGCGCCAGTATCAATGGGCATTGTTCGCCGAAGACGAATGGCGCATCGTGGACGACCTGGCCCTGACGGCGGGTGCGCGTTACGACCGCAACGAGCAATTCGGCGGCAAGTGGAGCCCGCGCGGCTACCTGGTCTGGAACGCAACGCCGATGTGGACGGTGAAGGGCGGGGTCAGCAAGGGCTACAAGACGCCCGACATCAATCTGATGACCGACGGCATCATCGGCCTGGGCGCCCAAGGCACCATGCCGCTGTTGGGCAATTCGCAGCTGAAGCCGGAAAGCAGCACCGCGTCCGAATTGGGCCTGCTGTTTGACGACGGGGAAGGCCTGTCGGGCAACCTGACGGCATTCCACACCAAGTTCAAGGACAAGATCGACAGCCAGAACGTGCCCAACTGCCTGGCCGTAGGTGGCCCGGCCGCAGGCTGCCTGGACCTGGGCGTATGGGAACGCAACGGCATCCCGGTGGCCAATTTCTCGCAACGCGTGAACGTCGATACCGCAACCATCCAGGGTTTCGAGCTGGGTGGACGCGTGCCGCTGGGCGGCGGCGTGTCGTTCAACGGCAACTACACCCTGACCGCCAGCGAAGTGACTTCGGGCGCCAAGCAGGGCCAACCGCTGGGTTCGCAACCGCGCCACGCGCTGAACCTGGGCTTGAACTGGCGCATCAACGACCAGTTCAACGTGTGGGCGCGCGGCGAATACCGCGCCAAGCAGTTCAACGACATCGATTGGGAAAAAGAGCAGGTGTTCTACAACCCGTACTGGCTGGCCAGCACGGGCGGTTCATACGTGGTCAACAAGAACGTGACCTTGTCGGCGTCAGTGTTCAACCTGTTCGACAAGAACTTCGTGAACTACGGCCCGACCAAGGTAGGCGCCACGATCCCGGCCGCCAACGCCAACTGGACCAATTCCTACCGGCAGGTGCTGGAAGGGCGCCGCTTGTGGGTGTCGGCCAACATCACGTTCTGATCGGGGGCGGGGAGCCAGGCGGCGGAGCGGGCAGCGGATGTGGCACTTCAATGCGCACCGCCAGCCCGTGCGGCGACACGTTCCGTGCCGCTATCCGCCCCTTGTGCGCGGCCACGGCGGCCTGGGCGATCGACAGGCCCAGGCCCGCTCCGGAGCCCGGCGTCTTGGCGCCCGAGGCCGCGCGAAAAAAGGGTTCGAACAATGATTCCAAATCATTCGGCGACACGCCGGGCCCTCGGTCTTCAATTTCCACGCAGGCGTAATTCGCGTTCTGTATCAGCCGCACGCGGATGGCGCTGTGCGCCGGCGCGAAACGCAGCGCGTTGCGCATGACGTTTTCAATGGCGCTGGACAGGCTGTCGCGTTCACCCGTGATCAGCACCGGCGGGGGCGGCTCCCAGGCGATGCGCACTTGCAACGTGGTCGCTTCAAAGCGGGCGTCTTCGACCACGGCGTTGACGATATCGCCAAGGTCTAGCGTGTCGTTCGGTTCGGGCAGCGCGCCCAGCCGCGCCAGCCGCAGCGTGCTGCCCACCAGCGCATCCAGCCGTTCGCATTCACGTTCGATGCGGTCCAGCTGCACGTCCTGGCGTTCATCCTTGCGCCGCGCCAGCTCGCTGGCCAAACGCAGCCGCGCTAGCGGCGAACGCAATTCATGCGCGATGTTGTGCAGCAGTTGTTCACGCGTGTCGACCACCGCTTTCAGGCGGTCGGCCATGGCGTTGAAGTCGCGCGCCAACAGGCCAAGTTCGTCCTTGCGGCCGGCCAGCTTGGCCGGCGTGTGCGCGCCCAGATGGCCCGCTGCCAGCGCCTGCGTGGTGTGACGCAACTGCGTCAAGGGCGCCGTCACGTGACGGGTCAGCGCCCAGCAGAACGGCGCCGTCACTGCTAGCGCGAACAGCAGCAAGGCCAGCGCCACGGGCGACAGTCCCAACACTTCCCAGTGCGACGAGTCGAACGGCAGGAACAGCATCAGCAGCTCGGCGCCATCCGGTAGCACCAGCAGCTGCGGCTGCCACCACGACACGCGTTGCACAGAGGGGTCCGGCTGCGCCGGGTCCGCCGGCACGGGCCGGTCGGGCGCCGCGCGGTAAGCGCTTAGCCAATCGTGCATGCGGGCCGGCAGCGTGCGGCCCAGGATCTCGCGGTCGTCCGTATCCAGGATGTAGATCTTCAGCGCGGAATAGCGCTGGTCCATCGCTTGCACCCAGCGTTCCAGGCCGTCCTTGCCGTGGATGCGCGCCACCTGGGCGGCGTCATGCGTCAGGCTGCCCGGGTTCAGGCCGTCCAGCGAATTGATGCGATACCAGGCCACGGCCGCCGTGAACAGCATGCCGCACACCAGGATGATGGCCATGGCGGACCAGAAGGTCAGGAACGCGCGCCAGAACAGCGAGCGCGTCGGCAATAACCAGCGCATCAGGCCGCGCCCGCCAGCACGTAACCCAGGCCGCGCAGATTGCGGATCGACAGCGTGCCGTTGGCCTGATCCAGCCGCAGCTTCTTGCGCAGCGCGCTGATGTGCGTGTCGATACTGCGGTCATAGCGGTCGGGCCGCCGGCCCAGCGCATACATGCCGATCTGTTCGCGCGCCACGACCTGGCCCGGCGCGCGCATCAGCAGTTCCAGGATGCGCTGTTCGGCGCCGGTCAGCAGCACCTCCTCGGCGTCCAGGCAGGCGCGCCCGGAGGCCGGGTCCAGCGACAGCGCGCCCAGCGTCAGGCTGGGCTTGGTGGTTTCAGGTACCTCTTCAAAGCGCCGCAGCACGGCGGTGATGCGGGCCTTGAGTTCGCGCGGGCTGAAGGGCTTGGCCAGGTAATCGTCGGCGCCGAATTCCAGCCCCAGCACGCGGTCGGTTTCGCCGCCGTGCGCCGTGAACATGATGACGGGGCGGCGCGAGCGTTGCCGGTATTGCTTGAGCAGGTCCAGGCCGCTGCCGTCTGGCAGCATCAGGTCCAACAGGATCAGGTCGTAGTCGTCCTGCGCCAGCAGGGCCAGCCCGTGCGTGCCCGTATGCGCCAGGGTCAGCACGCAATGGTTGGGTTCAAGGTATTCACGCAGCATCTGTGCCAGTTCGACGTCGTCGTCGATAAGCAGGATGCGGCGCGCGACCGCTGATTGGGAGAAGAGCATCCGTAGTGTGTTCCGCACCCGGCAGTGTGGCCGATGGCCGCCCGCCGAAGTGTCAAGAAGTCTGAAGAAGATAAAAGTTGCGGAAAGGTGTTTGCCCGGTTCCGAAAGCCTCAATTCTAATATGAGAATAGTTTTCATTAAGAAATAAGAGGCAGCGCCGAGGCCGCACGCGGGGTGCGGCAGGGCGCTGGTACGGGAGAAAACAAGCATCATGAGCAGCAACGATCTGGCCTTGGGCGGCCGTGTTTTGACATCGCGCACGCAGCTGGCGGCGGCGTTGTGCGCGGCCGGCCTGGGCATGGCGCCTGCGGCGTCGTGGGCGCAGGCCGCAAGCGAAGCCAAGACGCTGGACACCGTGGTGGTCACGGCCAGCGGCTTCGAACAGCAGATCCAGGACGCGCCGGCTTCCATCAGCGTCATCACCCGCGAAGACCTGGACAAGAAGTTCTACCGCGACGTGAATGACGCGCTGATCGACGTGCCGGGCGTCATCGTTACCGGCGGTGGCGACCGCCAGGACATCAGCCTGCGCGGCATGGGCCCGCAGTACACGCTGATCCTGATCGACGGCAAGCGCCAAAGCTCGCGCGAGACCCGCACCAATTCCGACTCCGCCGGGGTCGAAGGCGGCTGGACGCCGCCGCTTGCCGCCATCGAACGCATTGAAGTCGTGCGCGGCCCGATGTCGTCGCTGTACGGCTCGGACGCCATGGGCGGCGTCATCAACATCATCACCCGCAAGGTGCCCAAGGAATGGCACGGTGAAATCCGCATGGATACCACCATCCAGGAAAGCAGCAAGTCGGGCGATATCTACCAGGGCAACTTCTACCTTGCCGGCCCCATCAAGAATGACCTGCTGGGCCTGCAAATCTACGGCCAGGCCTCGCAGCGCGACGAAGACAATATCGTTGACGGATTCCGCAAGCGCAATTCCGACAGTGTCACGGCCAAGCTGGCGCTGACCCCCAACCGCGACCACGACATCGTGCTGGAAGCCACCACGATGCGTCAGAAAATCCAGGAAACGCTGGGCAAGACGGTCGCGCCGCTGGCGCCGGGAGCGGCGTGCGCGCGCACCGGTTGCCCCGCGTCGGCGCAGAACGACTACCGCAGCAACAAGTGGGCGCTGTCGCATACCGGGCGCTGGGGTTGGGCGGTGTCGGACAGCTATGTGCAGGAAGAAGAATTCGACAACCGCTCGCGCCAGATGAAGGTCAAGAACCTGAACCTGCAAACCAGCTGGACCCTGCCGCTGGGCTCGCACATGCTGACGCTGGGCGGCACCTACCTGAGCCAGCGCCTGAACGACCAGACCGGCAACCAGCTGTCCGGCGGCCCCAACAAGATCGACCGCTACCAGTGGGCATTGTTCGCTGAAGACGAATGGCGGCTGACCGAGCAGTTTGCCGTCACTGCCGGCCTGCGCATGGACGAAGACGAAAACTTCGGCACGCACTTCAGCCCGCGTCTGTACGGCGTGTGGCATTTCGCTGACCGCTGGACCCTGAAGGGCGGCGTGTCCACCGGTTTTCGCGCGCCGGACCTGCGCCAGACGGTGGCCGGCTGGGGTCAGGTCAGCCGGGGCGGCAACATGTACGGCAACCCGGACCTGACGCCCGAGAAGTCCGTCACGGAAGAAATCGGCCTGCTGTATGACGACGGCGAAGGCTTCAACGCGGGCGTCACGCTGTTCAACAACGACTTCAAGGACAAGATCACGCGCGTGGCGTGCCCCTTGTCCCAGTGCACCGAAGGCCCTAACCAGTTCGGCTCCAACCCCACCACCTACATGAACGTGGACAAGGCCGTGTCGCGCGGCGTGGAAGCCAGCATGAAGTTGCCGCTGGCGCGCGACTGGTCGCTGACCAGCAGCTACACGTTTACCAAGTCGGAACAGAAGTCGGGCCAGTACAAGGGCGAACCGCTGAACCAGTTGCCCAAGCACTTGTTCACCACCACGGTGGACTGGCAGGCGTCCGACGCGCTGCAAGCGTGGGCGCGCGTGAACTATCGCGGCAAGGAAAGCCAGCCGACCACGGGCGCATCGTCGTCGTCGGTGGTGGCGCCGTCCTACACCTTCGTGGACATGGGCGCGTCGTACGCGGTGAACAAGACCGTGTCGGTGTATGCCGGCATCTACAACCTGTTCGACAAGCAGGTCACGTATGACGATTACGAATACGTCGAAGACGGCCGCCGGTACTGGCTGGGCGTAGGCGTGAAATTCTGATCGGGATGAATGAACTGGGGGGGCGATTCCTGCTTCCCCGCGAAGCCTGAGAGGTACGTATGACGATGCAGCAAAACACCGGCCATGGCCGACGCCGGCTGATCCAGGCAGGCGCCGCGCTGGCCCTGTCGGCCGCCTTTGGCGTGTGCATGGCGCAAGCCACCGTGCCGGTCAAACACGCACGCGGGCAGACGAGCGTGCCGGCCAATCCCACCAAAACCATCGTGATGGACATGGCGGTGCTGGACACCCTGCACGCGCTGGACGTGGAAGTGGCCGGCGTGCCCACGGCCGCCAAGCTGCCGCCGCAGCTGGCGCAATATGCCGAGCCGCGCTACCTGAAAGTGGGTTCGCTGTTCGAGCCCAACTACGAAGTGATCCACGCCGCGCAGCCGCAGGTGATTATCGTCGCCGGCCGGTCGGCGCCGAAGTACGACGAACTGTCCAAGCTGGCGCCCACCATCGACCTGACCGTCGACCCGCGCGACCTGGTCGGCAGCGTCACCCGCAACACCGAAACGCTGGCCGCCATCTACGGCAAACAGGCGCAAGCGCGCCAGAAGCTGGACGCCTTGCGTGCATCGATTTCCGCGCTGCAAGGCCAGGCCGCCACGGCCGGCACGGCGCTGATCATCCTGACCACGGGGGGCAAGATGAGCGCCTACGGCCCGGGTTCGCGCTTTGGCGTTATCCATGATGCGTTCGGCCTCAAGCCCGCGGCCAAGGGGCTGAACGTGTCCAACCACGGCCAGGCCATCTCGTTTGAATTCATTGCCGAGACGAACCCCGACTGGCTCTTCGTGATTGACCGCGATGCCGCGATCGGTCGCGAAGGCGTATCGGCCCAGCGCATGCTGGACAACGACCTGGTGCGCGCCACGGCCGCGTGGAAGAACAAGCGCGTGGTCTATCTGAACGGCTTTAACTGGTACCTGCTGGGCAGCGCCGGGCTGACGGCCATGCAGCAGAACGTGGACGACATCGCGGCCGCGCTGGCGCCGGGAAAGTAAGCGGCATGGCTGGGGCAAGGGAAGGCCGCCGATGACCTGGCGGCGCACGATAAGCGGGTGGGGCGGCCTGACGCTGGCGGTGATGGTGCTGTTGGCGCTGTGTGCGGCCAGTGTCAGCCTGGGCGCGGGCACCTTGTCCGTCTCGGCGCTGCGGGGCAGCGGCGAAGAGGCCGAGCGCGCCTGGCGCCTGTTGATGGTCAGCCGCGTGCCCCGCACGCTGGCCTTGCTGCTGGCCGGCATGGCGCTGGCGGTGGCGGGGTTGATCATGCAGATGCTGGTGCGCAACCGCTTTGTGGAACCCACCACGGCCGGCACCGTCGAATCGGCCACGCTGGGCATTCTTGTTATTACCTTGCTGGCGCCCGATACGCCGGTAATCGGCAAGATGATGACGGCCACCGCTTTTGCGCTGGCCGGCACCTTGCTGTTTTTGGCCTTGCTGCGCCGCGTGCCGCTACGCACGCCGTTCATCGTGCCGCTGATCGGCCTGATCCTGGGCGGGGTCATCCATGCGGCCACTACCTTCATTGCCTTTCGTTTTGACCTGCTGCAATCGCTGCACGCCTGGACCACCGGTGATTTCTCGGGCGTGCTGCGCGGCCGCTATGAATTGCTGTGGATCGGCTTTGTGCTGGCCTGCGCCGCCTATGTAGCGGCGGATCGCTATACGGTCGCGGGCATGGGCCGCGAGTTCGCGTCCAACCTGGGCTTGAACCACGCGCGCCTGACGTTCGTGGGCCTGCTTATCGTGTCGGCCATTTCAGCCGTGGTGGTGGTCACGGCGGGCGGCATACCCTTCCTGGGCTTGATCGTGCCCAACGCCGTCAGCCTGGTGCTGGGCGACAACATGCGCCGCTCCATCCCGTGGGTAGCCCTGCTGGGCGGCGTCTTCGTGCTGGCCTGCGACATCATCGGGCGGCTGGTGATCCACCCCTACGAAATCCCGATCGGCACCGTGGTGGGCGTGGTCGGCAGCATTCTGTTCCTGTGCCTGCTGCGTTTGAAAAGGACTCGTCTTGGCTGATCCGGCTATCTTGCCCGCCGTGCAGATGCGCGCACGCTCGCCGCAGCGCGCGCGGCTGCTATGGCTGTCCGCCGTGGCGCTGGCCTGCGTGGCGGCGTATATGAGCCTGGGCGCCAATGGCCAGTGGTCGTTCGTGATCCCGTTTCGTGGCGGCAAGCTGGTGGCGATGGTGCTGGTGGCGTATGCCGTGGCCGTGTCGTCCGTGCTGTTCCAGACCATCACGCACAACCGCATCCTGACGCCCGCCATCATGGGCTTCGATGCGCTGTACCTGCTGATCCAGGCGGTGGTGGTGTTCGGCTTCGGCCAGGCCGCCACGGCGGCCCAGCATCCCGTGGCGGCCTTCATGCTGGAGGTGTGCGCGATGACGGCGTTTGCCTGTCTGCTGTTCCGATGGCTGTTTTCGGATGCGTTGCGCAGCCTGCACCTGATGATGCTGGTGGGCATTGTTTTCGGCCTGCTGTTTCGCAGCCTGTCCAATTTTGTCGTGCGCTTGATCGACCCCAACGAATTCCTGGTGCTGCAAGACCGCATGTTCGCCAGCTTCAATGCCGTGCGCGTGTCGCTGTTGCCCATTGCCCTGGCGGCGGTATGCGCGGCCACGCTGGTGATCTGGCGGCTGCGCCAACGCTACGACGTGTTGGCGCTGGGGCGGGACATTGCCGTGAGCCTGGGCGTGGACTATCGCCGCAGCCTGCTGCTGACGCTGGGCGCTATTGCGGTGCTGGTGTCGGTGTCCACCGCGCTGGTCGGCCCCGTCACCTTCTTCGGCCTGCTGGTCAGCAACCTGGCATACCAGGCGATGGGGTCCGACAAGCATCGCTACACCGTGCCGGCCGCCACCTTGCTGGGCGTCATCTTCCTGGTTGGCGGGCAAACACTGCTGGAACGCGTGCTGGGCTTGAACACCACCGTCAGCGTGGTGATCGAATTTGTGGGCGGCGTGATGTTCCTCGCCCTGATCCTGCGCAAGGGGCGCCGATGATAGAAATAGACAAGGTCAGCAAGCACTACGGCGACAGCGTGGTGGTGGATGACGTCACGCTGCAACTGCCCGCCAACGGCGTCACCGCCATCATCGGACCCAACGGCGCGGGCAAGTCCACGCTGCTGTCCATGGTGAGCCGGCTGCTGCCCGCATCCACCGGGCGCATCCATGTGGACGGCCTGGACGTGATGCGCGCCGACAGCCGCGAGCTGGCGCGCCGCCTGTCCATCCTGCGGCAAGACAACCACCTGCCGCTGCGCCTGACCGTCCGCGACCTGGTCGCGTTCGGCCGCTATCCGCATACGGGCGGGCGGCTGACCGTGGACGACAAGACCCACATCGACCGCGCCCTGGCGTATCTGAACCTGCAAGCCCTGGCCGGGCGCTATCTGGATGAGATGTCTGGCGGCCAGCGCCAGCGCGCTTTCGTTGCGATGGTGCTGTGCCAGGACACGCGCTACGTGCTGTTGGACGAACCGCTGAACAGCCTGGACATGAAGCACGCGGTCGCGATGATGGGCACCTTGCGCCGCGCCGCCGATGAGTTGGGCAAGACGGTGGTGCTGGTGCTGCACGACATCAATTTCGCGTCCAGCTACGCCGACCGCATCGTGGCCATGCGGCAGGGGCGCGTGGCGTATCAAGGCACCCCGGCCGAACTGATCCGGCCCGAGGTGCTGAGCCCGCTGTATGAATTGCCGATCGACGTGCACGAGATCGGCGGCAAGCGCATCTGCGTGTATTACCGCTAAGGAAGGTCGTGCGGCGCGCCACAACCCCTACGCTGATTCGGCGCTGGCGGTAAGCCCGGCCTGCCGCCTGGCGCGATGGCGGCGTTCCAGCATCACCGCCCACAGCCACAAGGGCATGCTGCCGATGGCCAGCAAACTGCCCACCCAACCCGTCGACGTCCAGCCGTAGCCCGCCGCGATGGCCAGGCCGCCTAGGAAAGGCCCCAGCGCATTGGCGGTATTGAAGGCGGAATGGTTTAGCGCGGCGGCCAGGCCCTGGGCATCGCCCGCCACGTCCATCAGGCGCGTCTGCAACACGGTGCCCAGCGCGCCGCCCACGCCCACCAGGAACACGTTCAGCGTGATCAGCCAGACGTTGTGCGCCATCAACGGAAATAGCGCCAGCACCACGGCCGACCACACCAGCAGCAGCCCGGCCGTGCGCATCACGGCGCGGTCGGCAAACACCGGCACCACCATGTTGCCCACCGTCAGCCCCACGCCGAACGCGCTGAGCACAAAGGGCACGGTGGTGGGCGCTACCTGCGTCACGGCGGTCAGCGTGTCGGCCAGGTAGGTGTAGATGGAGAACAGGCCGCCAAAGCCCACCGCGCCGATCGCCAGCGTGATCCAGACCTGACCCCGGCCCAGTGCGCTCAGCTCGCGCAGCGGGCTGGCCTTGTTGTCGGCGGGCGTATCCGGCGCGTAGACGGCCACGCTGATCATCGTCAGCACCGCCAGCAGCGACACCAGCCCGAAGCTCCAGCGCCACCCGATCACCTGACCCAGCCAGTTGGCCAGCGGTACGCCGACGATGGTGGCCACCGTCAGCCCCAGGAACACGCGCCCCACGGCCATGGTGCGGCGATTGGCCGGCACCAGCGAACTGGCCACCAGCGACGCAATGCCAAAGTACGCACCATGCGGCAGTCCGCTAAGAAACCGGAAAAACAGCATCCAGTGATAATCCGGCGCAATGGCGCTCAGGCCGTTGCCAACGGCAAACAAGCCCATCAACGCAATCAGCAGGCGGCGGCGCGGCATTCTGGCGCCCAGCACGGCCAGGATCGGCGCGCCAACCACCACGCCCAGCGCATAGGCGCTGATGACGTGGCCGGCGGTGGGGGCGTCGATCCCTAGGGATTGGGAAAAATAGGGCAGCAGGCTCATCGTGGCGAACTCGGTGGTTCCGATGGCGAAGCTGCCCACAGCAAGGGCAAGCAGCACCAGCGCGGGGCGGTGCTGCAAGGAAGCAGGGTGAGACATGGGGATGGCTAGGGGTGATTCGAGGAATGTTGCAACGCAACAGCCGTATTGTAAGCACCCCTGGCTGTCATCCACATGTCTACGCGGCCTACTGGGTCAGATCCACCGCATAGCGCGACAACTGCGTCGTAGCGTCCGGGGTGGCGTCATACACGCTGACATTGGTCACGCCGTGCGCCGCCGCCATCGGCAGGGTGCCGGGCACCGACCAGAAGACCACGGGGCCGGCCAACCCGCTTAGCGGCTTGAAGCGCCAGCTGCGGTCCAGGCCGTAGGTGGCCAGGTCCAGCGTCGGGTTCTTCTTGATAAAGCTGATCAGCACGTCGCGGCTGGCGTCCGGGGCTTGCAGCACGATGTCGCCCTTGCCGCCCGCCAGGCCAGGAAAGTCACCGCCACCGCTGGCGCGGTAGTTGTTGGTGACCACCAGGAACTGCGCGGCCAGATCCAGCGGCGCACCTTGGTAGGTCAGGTTCGAGATACGCGTACCCTTGGGCTGGCTGACATCGATTTCGTACTTCAGCGCATTGCCCGGGGCATAGAGCACATCGAAATTGAACGTGGGGAAGGTCGTGTCGACCAGGTCTTGCGGTGCGACCTGGGCGGGGGCGATCTGCTTGAACTGTTCGGCCGTCTTCTCCAGCCACTGGCGGACCGTATCGCCCGTGACGCGCACCACCTGCAAGGTGTTCGGGTACAGGTACAGGTCGGCCGCGTTGTTGATGGCCACATTGCCTTGTTTGACGAAGGTGAAGTCGCCCGGCCCATTGCGCCCGCCCTTGAACGGCGCGGCGGCCGACAGGATGGGCAGGGCGCCGTAAGCCGGATTGTTCTTGGCGATATAGTCCTTCAGGTAATCGATCTGCGCCATGTTCACGATTTGCAGCGCCGACACGTCGCCCGTCAGCGCGTAGTAGGTTGCCATGTCGAACTGGCTTTGGCCGATTGGCGTCTTCACGTAGTCGATGGTGGCGGCATGCTCGCCTTGCACCAACTGCTGCACGGCGGTGTCCGGCGCCACGTAGGTGGCCGGCGTCGAGCCGCTTTGCGCGGTCAGGCGCGTGGAAATGCGCTGCACCGTGGTCGCGTCCTGCTGCACGCGCCAGCCCTTGTCATACGACAGCTTCAATGTGATCTGGCCCAGGTTGTTGCCCCACTGGCCCGCCTGCACGGCGGGCACGCCGTTGACCAGGCCACGCACCGGGTCCACGCCCGGCTGCCCGACGAACGGGGACGTGGCGCTGGTGTCCGGAAACAGCAAGTGCTGGTGGCCCGTGATCAGCGCGTCGATGCCCGGCACCTGGCTCAGGTAGCCGGCGCCGTTCTCCATTGCCGGGTCGTACGCCGTCTTCATGTCGATGCCGCCGTGCGCCAGCGCCACGATGATGTCCGCGCCCGCCGCCTTCATCTCGGGCACGTAGCGCTGCGCGGTTTCCTTCCAGCCCGTGACCTGCACGTGGCCTTCCAGATTGGCCTTGTCCCATTGCAGGATCGGCGGCGGGGCAAACCCGATCACGCCCACCTTGAACGGCACATCTATCGTCTTGCCACCCGCGTCCGTCGCCTTGAAAGTCTTGTCCAGCAACACCCAGGGCTTGAAGATGGGTTGCTTGCTGGCGGTCGACACCACGTTGGCCGACACGAAGGGGAAGGCCGGCGCGGCGCAGTTCTTGGCGCCGGTGGGATTGGTCTTGTCCGTGCCTTTGCCGATGCCGGCCAAGCCGAAGTCCACATTCGTGATCTGCGACAGATAAGGCAGGCCGTAGTTGAATTCGTGATTGCCCATCGTGCCCGCGTCGTAGGCCAGCAGGTTCATCTGCTTGTAGATGGCGATCATGTCCGAGCACTGCACCGGCGTCACCAGCGCCTGGTAGTCGGACAGCGCGGTGCCCTGGATGGTGTCGCCGTTGTCGAACAACAGCGTGTTGGCGTGCTGCTTGCGCGCGTTGGCGATCAGCGTCGCGCTGCGGTCCACGCCATAGCTCTTGTCTTCGGCCAGCTTGTAGTAGTCGTAGCCCAGCACATTGGCGTGCAGGTCGGTGGTGGCCAGGATCGCCACGTCCAGCGCGGCGCCTTGCGGCACGCTGGCGACGGGCGGGGTGACTGCGCCGGTGTCATCATCATCATCGTCATCGCCGCCGCAGGCGGTCAGGCCCGCCAAGAGCGCAACGCTGGCCGATACCGCGAATAGTTTTCGTACGTGGGGCTTCACCGTCATTCCTCCGTGTCATGAAGGAATCTGAGTGTGAGGATGGTGTGTGACCTGGGCGTGACACGGATGACGCCGGGTATGCAAGCCGGGGTATGCCAGCGGGGTGTGCCCGCCGGGGTGTGCAAGCCGGGGTGTGCAAGCCGGGTAAGCGGCGTCCTACCGCAGCGGTGATGCTCCTGTCAGGCTGTCGGGTTCCAGCGCCGCCAGCGCATCCAGGAAGCGCCACGCGAATGAGCCCGGGCCGTCCGCCAGCGCGCCCGCGCGTTCGCCTGCGATGGCAAAGCAGGTCAGGGCGGCAACGGCCGCGATGTACGGGTCGTCTTTGGACACGGCGGCAAAAGCGCCCACCACTGCCGTCAACGCGCAGCCCGTGGCCGTGACGCGCGGCATCAGCGGCGAGCCGCCCGTGATGTGCACCGAACGTTGGCCATCGGTGACGTAATCGGTTTCGCCCGTCACGGCCACCACGGTGCCATGGGCAGCAGCAATGGCGCGTGCCGATTGTTCTGCCTGCGCCACGGCGTCGCGCGCATCCACGCCCTTGCCGGCGCTGTGACCGCCCGCCAACGCAATGATTTCCGACGCGTTGCCGCGCACGATAGTCGGTTGCAAGGCCAGCAATTGCCGCACGGCGTCGCGCCGGAAAGCGGTGGCGTGGTGCGCCACCGGGTCCAGCACCCACGGCACGCCGGCCTGCCGCGCCGACGCTGCTGTCAAGCGCATGCTTTCCAACCAGGGCGCGGACAGCGTGCCGATATTGATGACCACCGCCCCGGCCATGCGCGCAAACTCCGGCGCTTCTTCGGCGGCGTGCACCATGGCGGGCGATGCGCCGATTGCCAGCAGCACATTGGCCGCGATGTTCATGGACACGAAATTGGTCAGGCACTGCACCAGCGGTGCATCCTGCCGCAGCGCCGTGTACCGGTCTTGGCACGCGCGCGCCAGGGCGGCGGTGTCGAGGTCGATGGAAGATTCAGCCATGCCTAAAGGTCCTTGCTACGCGTTCCGATGGATCGGCGTATGTTCTGGTGTTGCCCGGCACGCTGTCAATCGAGTCTGGTCGCGACCGTTCGTCACCTTACTTCGCGGACGGCCAGCGTCCGCCCAGGGCGCGCGTGGCGTCGGCCGCCGCTTCCTGCACCAGCTTGGCCATTTTCTTGACGGCCGCGGGCGAATAACGTTCTTTAGGGCCAGACAAGGAAATCGCCCCGCAGATGTCGCCGTCGGGGCCGAATACCGGGCTGGCCACCGCCGCGCAGTTCGGGTCGCGTTCGCCCATGGACGTCAGCATCAGGCCGACTTCGGCGGGGGGCTTGCCGTCGACCAGATACGCGGTCAGCAGCCTGCCCGCCGCTCCCTTGTCCAGCGGCAGTAGGTCGCCGACACGAATACGGTCCAGCGTGGAATGGTGCGAATCCACGCGCAGCACGCAGGCGCGTGAATTGGCATCGTGGTAGACGTGGAACGACGCGCTTTCGGTGCCCTTATCGACCAGGGCTTGCAGCAGCGGCAGGATGGTTTCGGTCAGGCGGTAGGTGGCTTCGTACGCGCGCCCCAGGTGATGCGCGTAAGGCCCCAGGGAATAGCGGCCGTCGGCGCGGCGCACCACCAGCGCCACTTTTTCAAGCGAGGCAATCAGCCGCAACAAGGTGCTTTTGTAGAACCCCGTGGCCCGGGAAAGGTCGGCAAGCGTGATGGGCTCGGTGCGTTGCGCAACGGCCCCGACGATGGTCAGGGCGCGTTCGACGGCGGCGACGCCGTCAGTGGAATTGTCCTGAGTAGGGGTGCGACTCATTGGAATGGTAGGGATGATTAGGCATGGGTTCCCGACTCCGGATCGATCACCCGGCTGATGACCGGGAAATAGCGGTTGCCATGGCCCTGGGCCAACGCGGCGCTGAACCAGTGGTCAACGTTGCGGGCGCCCAGCGCTTGTACGCCGGTTTGTTCCGCCAACGCCAGCGCGTAGCGCAGGTCTTTGCGGGCATAGTCCACGGGGAAGGCTTTTTCGGGAAATTCACCGGGCAGAATAGCCTTTAAGCCGTGGTTGCGCAACGCGAAGCTATCCGCCGAACCGCGCGTGAAAGTCTCCAGCAATACCTGCGGATCCACGCCGGAACGCCGCGCAATTGCACGCGCTTCCGACAACGCCACCACGGTTTCGAACAGCACCATATTGTTCAGGATCTTCACCACCTGGCCGCTGCCGACCGGGCCGCAATAGGTGATTTCGTTGGCGAAGGTGGACACCAGCGGCTTGACCCGCTCAAACGTCGCGGTCTCGCCGCCGATCATCACGGACAGCGTGCCGGCCTCGGCGGCGGCGCGGGTGCGGGCAACCGGGGCGTCGATGAACGTTGCGCCCTTGGCGGCAAATTCACCGGCCAGCTCGCGCGTCACATCAACGGGCGACGTGCTCAGGTCCACGATCAACTGGCCGCTGCGTGTATTGGCCAGCAAACCATCGGCGGCGCGCGCCAGCTGCGCCACGACTTCGCCGGACGGCAGCGACAGGAACACCACGTCGCAGTCGCGCACGATCTGCTGGGCCGTCGCGCTCTGGACGCCATGTGGGGCCAGACGCTGCAAGGGTGCCGCGTCGGTGTCGCAGCCCAGCACGGGCAGGCCGCCCTTGGAGGCCAGGTTGCGGCAGATGGGTTCGCCCATGACGCCCAGGCCGATGAAGCCGGCTCGTTGAAATTCAGACATGTGGATAGTCTCCGAAGAAGGGGGGCCGTCGTCGCGGCCCTGGAAAGAATGCGTACAGGCTCCTGCGGCCTACATGCCGAAGTAGATGCCCTTGGATTGTTGGTACAGACGCAGCCCGCTGACGCCTTTTTCGCGCCCGATGCCGCTTTGCTTGAAGCCGCCGAACGGCGTGGATATCGACAATTGCTTATACGTGTTGATCCACACGCTGCCGGCTTCCAGGCGCCTGGCCACGCGCCACGCGCGCCGGTAGCCCGCCGTCCATACGCCGGATGCCAGGCCGTAGACGCTGTCGTTGGCCTGGTCGATCAAATCGTCTTCGTCCTCGAAGGTCAGCGCGCACAGGACCGGGCCGAAGATTTCTTCGCGCACCACGTGGGCATCGCGAGACAGCCCGCCCAGGATGGTGGGCCGGTAGAACGCGCCCGCTTGCAGCGCGTCGTCGTCGGGCCGCTGCGCGCCCAGCAACACTTGCGCGCCGTCGCGCTTGGCGGATTCCACCATGCCTTCAATCTTGTCGCGATGGCCAAAGGACGCGATCGGGCCCATCTGGGCGCCGGTGGCGTCGGGCAGGTTGACATTGAGCCGTGCGGCACGCGCCACAAGTTTTTCGATGAACGCTTCTGCGATACCGCGCTGCACGTACAGCCGCGATCCGGCAACGCAGGATTGCCCGCTGCCTTCAAAAATGCCGCCGATCACGCCGTCTATCGCCGCGTCCTGGTCCGCGTCGTCAAACACGATGTGCGGGGACTTGCCACCCAGTTCCAGTGCCACGGGCATTAGCTTTTCAGCGGCGGCATGGGCGATGGCCCGACCGCTGGCGGTGCCTCCGGTGAACGACACCATGCGCACGCCCGGATGTTCCACCAGGCGACGGCCCACGGTGGCGCCCAGGCCGGTGACCACGTTGAGGATGCCAGGCGGCAAGCCGGCTTCCAGGGCGATGCGGCCCAGCGCCAGGGCGGGCGACGAGGTCACCTCCGACGGCTTGAGGATCACGGCGTTGCCGGCGGCCAGCGCGGGCGCCACCTTCTGCGCTTCCATCGTCAGCGGCGAGTTCCACGGCGTGATCGCCACGACCACGCCATACGGCTCGTAATGCGTCATGGACAGGTAGTTGCCGCGCGCCGGCGTGACTTCCGCGCCCAGCGTTTCGCACACGCCCGCGTAATAGCGGAAGGTGGCCGCCGCGCTGGCGACCTGCGTCTTGCATTCCGCCCAGACCTTGCCGTTTTCAATCATCTGCAAGCGTGCCAGCAGTTCCGAATGCTGTTCGATGCCATCGGCGATGCGGCGCAGGATCGCGGCGCGCTGGTGCGGCAGCATGTCGCGCCAGGCAGCCTGGCGCACTGCCTTCCAGGCGGTATCCACGGCCTGGTCAACCTGCGCGTCCGACGCGGCGCTGACCAGGTAGTTCTGCGCGCCCGTGGCCGGGTTGGTGGACGCGAATGCCGCCTCTTGCCGGGCGATCCATTCACCGCCGATCAGCATGGATTTAAGGGTTTCCGATGATTCGGACATGACGTGATGTTCCTCTCTTGATGGGATTTTCCGGCGCGTCCGATGGCGGCCGGTATGCATTTATTCGTTGACAGTCGCTGGCCGAAAAAATATAAAATAGAATAAGCGTTCTGTCTACAGGAACGGTAAGAATAAACAAACCGTCATTCAAAGACAAGAGGAGACAACTCGATGCACCGCAATGTCTTGTGCGCGCTGGCATGTGCCACGGCGCTGTTCGCGGGAACGGCGCAGGCCGATTCCTACCCTTCAAAACCCGTGTCGATGATCGTGCCGTATCCGGCCGGCGGCGCCACCGATGTGGTGGCGCGCGCCGTCGCTGAAAAGCTGACGCAGTCGTGGGGCCAGTCCGTCATCGTTGAAAACCGCGCGGGCGCCGGCACCACCATCGGCGCCAGTTCGGTGGCGCGGGCGCCGGGCGATGGCTACACGCTGTTCATGACCACGTCTGCCCACACGATCAGCGGCCATCTGTACAGCAAGCTGAACTACGACCCGGTCAAAGACTTTGCCCCCATCACGCTGGTCACCAAGGTGCCGCTGGTGCTGGTGGTCAACCCCGCCATCCCGGCCAAGACATTGCAGGAATTTTTGGCCTACCTGAAGCAGAACAGCGGCTCGGTCAACTTTGCGTCTCCGGGCAACGGCACCGCGCAGCACCTTAGCGGTGAGCTGTTCAAGATCGCCACGCAGTCCAGCATCACGCACGTGCCTTATCGGGGTGACGCGCCGGCCTTCACGGACCTGGCGGGCGGCCAGGTGCAGATGATGCTGGCCACGATTACGTCGGCGCTGCCCTTGATTGAATCCGGCAAGCTGCGCGCGCTGGCCGTGGCCAACGGCACGCGCGTGCAGGCGCTGCGCAATGTGCCGACCTTTGCCGAAGCCGGCATGCCCGGCTTCGAGGCCGCAACGTGGTTCGGGCTGCTGGCCCCCGCATCGCTGCCACCGGCGCAGGCGCAACGCATCTACGAGGACGTGTCCAAGATCGTGGCCACGCCCGCGATGCAGGCGCGCATCGAGAGCCTGGGCGGCGAAGTGGTCAACAGCACCCCGCAGGCGTTCGCCGCGTTCATGTCCAGCGAGCAGGACAAGTGGGGCCGCGCGGTCAAGGCGTCCGGCGCCGTCGCCGCGCAGTAATCACAACGCCAGGCACATAGCCAGGCACAGCAACGGCCCGGAGCCGAGCGCCGATGCAGCGCAAGGCACGGGTTCAGGCAACCACGGAGGAGACACATCATGACAGTTTCAAAATGGCTGGCAGCAAGCGTGTTCGTGTTGTCGACGGCAGCGCCCCTTGCGGCAAGCGCTGCCGACTACCCCAGTGCACCGGTGAAGTTCGTGGTGGGCTTCAGCCCCGGCAGCACTATCGACACGGTGGCGCGCATCGTCGGCGAGGCGCTGTCCGCGCGGATGAAGCAGACCTTCGTCGTGGACAACAAGACGGGCGCCAACGGCATGATTGCGGCACGCGCCGTCGCGCAGGCCAAGGCGGACGGCTACACCATCCTGGTCAGCAATTCCAGTTCGATCACCGTTAATCCCTTGCTCTACAAGGATCTGCAATACGACCCCTTGAAGGATTTTGCCCCGGTCACCACGGTGATGTCGGTGCCCTTCATTCTGACCATCAACGCCGAGAACCCCCGCGTGGCGGGTGTGACCGACGTCAAATCGCTGGTGGCGCTGGCCAAGCGCAATCCCAATACGGTCAGCTATGGCTCGGCCGGCAACGGCAACCTGATGCATCTGGCGGGCGCGCAGCTTGCCGCCATGTCCAACGTGCAGATGCTGCACGTGCCGTACCGGGGCGCCGCGCCGATGGAAGCCGGGCTGCTGTCCAAAGAGGTCGACTTCGGCTTTGACACCTTGTCCGGCGTACCGCTTATCAAGTCGGGCAAGTTGCGTGCGCTGGCGGTGTCGTCCGCCGACCGCTGGCACGACCTGCCGGACGTGCCCGCCGTGTCCGAGCTGGGCTATCCCGGGTTCGACATCTCGTTCTGGGTCGGCATCTTTGCGCCCGCGGGCACGCCGCAGACGGTGGTGGACCGGCTCAATCGGGAAATCGCAGCGGTAACCCAGGACCCCGAGGTGCGCGCACGGCTGGCGGCGCAGGGCAATCCGCTGACGCAATCACCACAGGCTTTCCGCCAGAAGATCGCCGAAGAACTTACGCAAAACGAAGCGCTGATCAAGCGCGCCAACATCAAGATCGATTGACCGGGCGGCAACCGCCGCATCGGCAACGGGCAGGGAGGAGCACACGTGTCCTGGGACAAAGAACTGCAAGAACTGGCGCTGCGCAAAGAACTGGCGCAGCGCATGGGGGGCGAGGCCAAGGTGCGCCGGCATCGAGAGGGCGGCAAGCTGCCGGTGCGCGAACGCATTGCGCACATGGTCGATGTGGGATCGTTTCGCGAGGTGGGCGCGCTGGCGGGCAGCGGGGAATACGATGCCGAAGGTCGCTTGACGGATCTCACGCCGTCGAACCTGCTGATCGGCCGCGCCAAGGTCGACGGCCGGCCGGTGGTGGTGGCGGCCGACGACTTCACGGTGCGTGGCGGCGCCAACGACGGCGCGGTGGGCGATAAGCTGGTCGAGGCCGAACGCATGGCGCATGACCTGAGGCTGCCGCTATTGCGGCTGGTGGATGGCACGGGCGGCGGCGGGTCGGTGCGCAATATCGAAATCAAGGGCCACACCTTGCTGCCCAAGCTGCGCATGTGGCCGTTGATGGCACAGAACCTGGCCACCGTGCCCGTGGTGTCGCTGGCCCTGGGGTCGGTGGCGGGCCTGGGCGCCGCGCGCGTGGCTGCCAGCCATTACGCCATCATGGTGCGCGAGACTTCGCAGCTGTTCATCGCCGGCCCGCCGGTCGTGGCGCGCATCGGCCAGACGCTGGACAAGAATGAACTGGGCGGCAGCGACATCCATACCCGCAACGGCGTGGTGGACGACGAAGCTGATTCGGAAGCCGACGCCTTTGCCATGGCGCGGCGCTTCCTTTCTTATCTGCCGCGTTCGGTGCATGAATTGCCGCCCCGCGAGACCGGCACCGCCGTCGCGTCGGCTGACCAGGATTGGCTGCGCAAGGCCATCCCCGCCGACCCGCGTGCCGTCTACAAGATGCGACCCATCGTGTCGGCCTTGATGGACGAAGGCTCGTTCATGGAGATCGGCAGGCGCTGGGGCAGGGCGGTCATCACGGGGCTGGCGCGCATCGACGGCTGGCCGGTGGCGGTGTTTGCCAGTGACCCCTATCACTACGGCGGCGGCTGGGACGGCCCGGCCGCCGAGAAGTTCACGCGCTTGCTCGACCTGGCCGAAACGTTTCACTTGCCGGTCGTGAACCTGGTGGATGTGCCCGGCTTTCAGATCGGCCTGAACGCCGAGAAGGCCGGCGCCATGCGCTACGGCGTGCGCGCGCTGACGGCGGTGGCGCAGTCCACCGTGCCCTGGTGCTCGATCATTGTGCGCAAGGCCTTTGGCGTGGCGGGCGGCGGCCACCAAAGCGCGGGCCGCTTCAATTTCCGCTATGCGTGGCCGTCTGCCCAATGGGGATCGTTGCCGGTCGAAGGCGGCCTGGAAGTGGCCTACAAGGCCGAGATCGAAGCCGCCGCCGACCCCCAGGCCAAGATGCGTGAAATTGAAGCGCGCGTGCGCGGCCTGACCTCTCCGTTTCGCAGCGCCGAAGCTTTCGTCGTGGAAGACATCATCGACCCGGCCACCACGCGGCAGGTGCTGGAAGAGTTCGTGGAAGTGGTTGCGCCGCTGCGCGAACCCGGCCCGCGCGCCTTTGGGTATCGGCCATGACGGCGGGCTTGGAGCGCAATATGAAAAGAGTCATCGTCGCCAACCGGGGCGCTGTCGCCCGGCGGGTCATCCGAGGGTTGCGCGCGCTTGGCCTGGAATCGGTCGCCGTGTATTCCGAGGCGGATCGCGATCTTCCTTATCTGCGTGAAGCGGACGTGGCCGTTCCCATCGGGCCGGCGCCCGCCGCGCAAAGCTATCTGAACCGCGACACGCTGCTGCGCGTGGCGCGCGAGACGGGCGCCGATGCATTGCATCCCGGTTATGGCTTCCTGTCCGAGAACGCGGACTTTGCCCAGGCGGTGGAATCGGCCGGCATGATCTTCGTCGGCCCGTCGCCGCGCTGGATACGAATGCTGGGGCACAAGACGCGGGCGCGCGATGCGATGCGGGCGCTTGGCATGCCGATGGCCGCCAGTAGCGCCGTGTTGGGCGCCGACCTTGACGCTGTGCGCCATGCCGCCCAGGACCTGGGCTACCCGGTGCTGATCAAGCCGGCCTCGGGTGGCGGCGGCATCGGCATGATTCCGCTGCACGGCCCGCAGGAGGTGGAACCCGAATGGGCGCGGGCGCGGCAGATCGCCGAGCGCAGCTTTGGCGGATCGGACTTGTATCTGGAAAAGCTGCTCGTCAACCCGCGCCATGTGGAATTCCAGTTCCTGGCGGACCGCCATGGGCAAGTGCGCTGCCTGTATGAACGCGACTGCTCTACGCAGCGGCGGCACCAGAAGGTATTGGAAGAGGCGCCCGCGCCGGGGCTGGACCGAGACTTGGTGGCCGACATGGCGGCAAAGCTGGAAGGCATGTTGTCGACGTTGGGCTACGACGTGATTGGCACCGTTGAAATGCTGTACACGCCCGAGTCCGGCTTTTCGTTCCTGGAAATCAACACCCGCCTGCAAGTTGAACACGCCGTGACGGAAGCGGTTACGGGCATCGACATCGTGGCCGCTCAACTGAGGCTGGCGGCGGGCGAACGGATGGGCAGCGTGTTGGCGCGGGTGCCGCCTTTGCAAGGGCATGCGCTGGAGGCGCGCGTCTACGCGGAAGATCCTGTGCGTTTTCTGCCGTCCCCCGGTGTGCTGCAAGTCTTTGCGCCGCCCGTGCTGCCCGGCGTGCGCGTGGAGACGGGCTACGCCGAAGGTTGCCGCGTGTCCAGCCATTACGACCCGATGCTGGCCAAGGTGATCGCGCATGCCGCCACGCGCGACCAGGCGTTGCTGTTGTTAAAGCAAGCGCTGACGCAGTTTCAGGTGGACGGCGTCAAGACCAACATTCCCTTCATGTTGCGCGTGCTGGACGACCAGGGCTTTGGCGCGGGCCAGGTGTCCACCGGCATGGTCGCCCGCATTCTGGACGCGACGCGCGCGGCGCAGGCGGCGTGAATAGCGAATCAGCAGCCAGGCGTTGACCGCCTTGGCATCGTGGACTGAACCGAAGTATTCAAGGAGACAACGATGTTCAAAGTAGAAACCCCCGTTGTGGGCCGAGTGGTTGCCGTCAGCGTGCGTCCGGGCCAGCGTGTCGACGCTGGCGATAGCGTCATCAAGGTCGAGTCTATGAAGATGGAAATCCCTGTCGAGTCCGAACGCGCGGGCATCGTCGCACGCGTGCTGGTGGGCGAAGGCGACGAGGTGGACGAAGGCCAGGTTGTGGTCGAGCTGGAGTAACGCCGCCATGCTGATCCATACGGAACGAACCGAGGCGGGCCGGGTCGCGATGCTGCGGTTGCGCAACCCGCCGGTCAATAGCTTGAGCGCGGCCTTGCGCAGCGAACTGCAAGCGAGCATCAAGGACGCGCTACAGGACCCGGAAGTTCGCGCACTGGTCTTGATTGGGGACGGCGGCTTCTTTTGTTGCGGGGCCGAGATCCGCGAATTCAATACCCCTATGTCGACGCGCGAACCGACACTGCGGTCCCTGATCGCGTTGATCGAAGGCGCATCCAAACCCATCGTTGCGGCAATACATGGCGCCGCCTTGGGCGGTGGGCTGGAGCTGGCGCTGGGTTGTCATTACCGGATCGCGCTGCAAGGCGCGTCGCTGGGTCTGCCCGAGGTGAAGCTTGGCGTGCTGCCCGGCGCGGGCGGCACGCAGCGGCTGCCCAGACTCGTCGGCGTCGAGCGCGCGCTGACGATGATTGCGCAGGGCGACCCCATCGACACCGCCACCGGCCTGGTCTGGGGCCTGCTTGATGCAGTCGTGGCCGACAATCTGCCCGAACGCGCCGCTGCCTATGCGCGGGCGAAGGCCGACGCGCCACTGGCCGGGCGCAACGTGGGCGCGCGGCAGGTGCCTGCGCCGCAAGATTCGGGCGTGTACGAGCGTGCCCGCGAACAGGCCGCGCGCCGTTATCGTGGCTGCGTGGCGCCGCTGGCGTGCATCGATTGCGTGAAAGCCGCCACCCACGGCACGCTGGAAGACGGCCTGGCGTTTGAACGCGCGCACTTTCTGGACCTCGTCAACGGCAACCAGTCCCAGGCGCAGCGTCACCTGTTCTTTGCCGAACGCGCCGCCGTCAAATTGCCGGCGGAGTGGACGGCCACAGCCGGCATCACGACCGTGGGCGTGGTCGGCGCGGGCACGATGGGCGGCGGTATCGCGATGAGCCTGGCCAACGCCGGGCTGGACGTCGTGCTGGTCGAACGCGATGCGCAGGCGCTGGAACGCGGCTGGTCGGCCATCCGC
The DNA here is from genome assembly GCF_059760425.1 of Achromobacter sp. RT286_PF. Classification (NCBI taxonomy): domain Bacteria; kingdom Pseudomonadati; phylum Pseudomonadota; class Betaproteobacteria; order Burkholderiales; family Alcaligenaceae; genus Achromobacter; species Achromobacter sp. RT286_PF. Next base: position 70,679 of record NZ_JCBAMR010000006.1, on the reverse strand, counting down.
AAGAACTACGCGGCGACGGCGGCGAAGGGCAAGCTGACGGCGGCGCAGGTGGACGAACGGCAGGCGCGCATCCGCCCGTCACTGGATATGGACGATCTGCGCGATGTCGATCTGGCGATCGAAGCCGCGTTCGAGGACATGGACGTCAAGCGCCAGATCTTTACCGCGCTGGACGCGGTGTGCAAGCCGTTGGCGATTCTGGCCTCGAACACGTCGCGTCTGGATATCGACAAGATCGCCGGCTTTACGCGTCGGCCCGCCCAGGTGTTAGGCATGCACTTCTTCAGCCCGGCCCACGTCATGCGCTTGCTGGAAGTGGTCAAGGGTGGCCAGACGGATGGCAACGTCATCGCCTCGGTGTTCCAGCTGGCGCGCCGCATGGACAAGTTGCCGGTGCTGGTGGGCGTATGCGACGGATTCGTCGGCAACCGCATGGTCAGCCCTTACACGCGCGAGGCGCATTTTCTGCTGGAAGAGGGTGCGTCGCCGTCGCGGGTGGACGGCGCCTTGCAGCGTTTTGGGCTGGCCATGGGGCCGCTGCGCATGGCGGACATGGCGGGTCTGGACATCAGCTGGGCGTTTCGCAAGCGCACCGCATCGACCCGGCCGGCGCACCTGCGCTATTCGCGCGTGGCCGACAACCTGTGCGAACAAGGGCGCTTTGGGCAGAAGACGGGCGCCGGCTTTTATCGCTACGCAGCGGGCAGCCGTGAGCCGTTGGAAGACGCGCGGGTGTTGGCGTTGATCGAGGCATGCGCGCGCCAGGACGGCATCGTGCGACGCGACATCACCGACGAGGAAATCGTGCAGCGCACGATGTGCGCGCTGGTGAACGAAGGCGCGCGCATCCTGGAAGATGGCATCGCCCGCCGCGCGTCGGATATCGACGTCATCTACGTCAACGGCTACGGCTTTCCGGCGCATCGGGGCGGCCCGTTGTTTTATGCCGACCAGCAAGGCTTGCCGAATGTGCTGGCCACGATCCGGCGCTTTCACGATCAACACGGCGAGCTTTGGCAGCCCGCCCCGTTATTGGAACGCCTGGTGGCGCAGGGCAAGCGTTTTGCGGACTTGTAAATCGTTGGCCCGCCGCGCCGTGACATCGGGCGCGGCGACTCAGAACAAATAGAAGGAGACAGCAATGCATACGGAACAAGCCGAGGCCCTGTCGCGGGGGCCACAGGAACAGTACTTTGCCGCGTTGGCCAAAGGCCGTTTTCAAATTCAACGTTGCAGGGCATGCGAACGGCATCAGTTCTTACCCCGCACACTGTGCATGCACTGCGGCGCGACGGACCTGGCGTGGATCGAGCCCGCGGGCACCGGCACGGTCTATTCGTTCAGCATCGTGCGGCGCAAGGCGGAAGCGGGCGGCGACTACAACGTGGCGCTGATCGATCTGGACGAGGGCGCGCGCATGATGAGCCGGGTGGACGGCGTGCCGTTGGAACGGCTGCGGATCGGCATGCCGATCAAGGCGCGGGTGTTGTTGGATGCGGCCGAGCCGCTGGTGGTGTTCGAGCCTGTGGAGGCCGCATGATGACGCTGGAATCACTGCGCGGCCGGGTCGCCATTGCCGGGGTCGGGCACGCGGGCCTGGGCGAAGCGCACGGCTACACCGAAATGGAAGTGCTGGCCCAGGCCGCGTCGCGGGCAGTGGCCGATGCCGGGCTGACCATGAAGGATATCGACGGGCTGGCCACATGCAGTTCATCGGCCACGATGTGGAGCATGCCCGTTGCCGAATACCTGGGCCTGCGTCCTCGGTATATCGAAGCCACGATGCTGGGTGGGTCCAGCTTTGTCTCGCACCTGCTGCCCTCGGTGATGGCATTGGCGTCCGGGCAATGCAATGCGGTGCTGGTCTGCTATGGCAGCACGCAAAAGACCGCCACGTTCGGCCGCAAGGAAGGCATCAAGGCGCGTACGTTGCTGGACCCCCAACCATTCGAACATCCGTATTCGCCGCTACAGCCCGTGACGTCCTACGCGTTGGCCGCCGCCCGCCACATGCATCAATACGGCACAACCCGCGAACAGCTGGCCGAAGTGGCCGTCGCGGCGCGCGCTTGGGCGGCGCTGAACCCCGAGGCCGCGATGCGCGACCCCTTATCGATCGAGGACGTGCTGCGTTCGCGCCCGGTCTCGGATCCATTGACGGTGCGCGACTGCTGCCTGGTCAGCGACGGTGGCGGCGCCTACGTGATGGTGCGCGCCGACCGAGCCCGCCAGCTGCGGCAGCCTCCCGTGTACGTGCTGGGCAGCGCCACGGCGGTGTGGAACCGCCAGATATCGTCCATGGAAGACCTGACCGTGACGGCGGCGGCGGAATCCGGCAAGCGCGCGTTGGCCATGGCTGGTTTGAACGTGGCGGACGTGGACGTGGCCGAGCTTTATGACGCCTTCACGATCAACACGTTGCTGTTCCTGGAAGACCTGGGCTTTTGCAAAAAGGGCGAAGGCGGCGCCTTTGTTCAGGGCGGCGGCATTGCGCCCGGTGGGCGTCTGCCGGTGAACACGAACGGCGGCGGCTTGTCGTGCGTGCATCCCGGCATGTACGGCATTTTCCTGGTGATAGAAGCCGTGCGTCAGCTGCGGGCTCAGGCGGGCGAACGACAGGTGGCGGGCGCGGATATTGCGCTGGTACACGGCAACGGCGGCACCTTGTCCAGCCAGTCCACCGCCATCCTGGGCGGCCCGTCCACGCGCTGACGCCGGCCTTGCGCCTTCCTTAGAAATGGGATTTTCATGCTGGACAAAACAGTCGATACGCTGGCCGCCGCGGTGGCCGGCGTGCAAGACGGCGCGGTGATTCTGATCGGCGGCTTTGGCGCCTCGGGCGTACCGACCGAACTGGTTTGCGCGCTGCTTGACCAAGGCGCGCGCGACCTGACCATCGTCAATAACAACGCCGGCAATGGCGAACGTGGCCTGAGCCAATTGGTGCGAGCAGGCCGGGTGCGCAAGATGGTCTGCTCGTTTGCGCGTTCGTCGGATCGCAAGAACCCAAACGCCGCCGCCTTCGCCGAGGCCTATCACGCGGGAAAAATCGAGCTGGAATGCGTGCCGCAGGGCACGATGGCCGAGCGCATGCGCGCGGCGGGCGCGGGGCTGGGGCCGTTTTTCACGCCAACCGCCTTTGGCACGCCCTTGGCGAAAGGCAAGGAGACGCGCGTGATAGACGGCGTTGGGTACGTGCTGGAAGCCCCGTTGAAGGGCGACTTTGCTTTCGTCAAAGCTCGCACGGCAGACCGCTGGGGCAATCTGGTGTACCGCTATGCCGGGCGCAATTTCGCGCCGGTGATGTGCATGGCGGCCACCACCACGGTGGCGCAGGTGGACAGCATCGTGGAGCTGGGCGCCATCCCGCCCGAACACGTCATGACGCCGGGAATTTTCGTTAAACGAGTGGTGCAAGTGGAGCGCGATCATGGAATATGAAAAGCTGAATCGACGCCAGATTGCACGCCTGGTGGCCCAGGACATTCCGGATGGCGCCTATGTCAACCTGGGCATCGGCATACCGACGCTGGTATCGGCCTTTTTACCGGCCGACCGCGATGTGATCCTGCACACCGAAAACGGCATCGTCGGCATGGGGCCGGGCGATCCCGACGCGCCGCTGGACCTGGACCTGATCAACGCCAGCAAAGAAGCGGTGACCTTGTTGCCGGGCGCATCCATTACCGACCACGTGGTGTCGTTCGCCATGATGCGCGGCGGCCATCTGGACCTGACGGTGCTGGGCGCATTCCAGGTGTCCGCGCGCGGCGACCTGGCCAACTGGGACACCGGTGCGCCGGGCACGATTCCGGCCGTGGGCGGCGCGATGGACCTGGTGGCCGGCGCGCGCCAGGTCTACATCACGATGGACCACGTGACCAAGGATGGGCGGCCCAAGATCGTGCGCGAATGCACCTATCCGCTGACTGGCGCTGGCGTGGTCGACCGCATCTATTCTGATCTGGCCATCATCGATGTACTGCCGGATGGCATGCGAGTGATCGCGATGGTGGCGGGGCTGCGGTTTGACGCCTTGCAGGACCTGACGGATTGCCCGCTGACGCTGGCGGACGATTGGCGGGTGTTGTCGCCTGAATAGCCTTCGGCTCGTACTTCCCCGTGTTGACAGGGGAAGTTTTCGATACTTAGAATGTTCTTATAGAAAGAATATACGTTCTGCACATAAGAACAACATAAGCGGGAAGAGACAATGGAAAACCACGCCACGCCAGCGCAACACGCGTCGGACGCGCAGCTTGCGCATCGATTCCGTAGCCGCGCGTTGTCGTTCTCGCGGCCGCGCCAGGTCGATATGGACCTGCTGGTGCGGGTCGGCGATGCGCCGCTGCTTGTACGCATTCGCGACGGCCGGGTCGCCAGCGCCGACGCGCCCGCTGCGCCGCTGCCTTCCTGCGACGTATCGCTGCGCGCCTCTGCCGCCGCCTGGTCGCGCTTCTGGCAAGCCGTGCCGGATGCGGGCTGGCATGACATCTTTGCGCTGAGCAAGCGCGGCGAACTGGCTATCGAAGGCAACTTGCAACCCTTGATGGCGCACTTGCAGTTCGTCAAGGATCTGCTGGCCAGGGGCCGCGAGGCGCACGCATGAACGCCGCCCTGGAACCCATCGTTGGCCGTTATGTGCACATCGACATCGGCGGCAAGCCTTGCCGTGTTTACTTCGAAGAAGCGGGCGAGGGCATCCCGCTGGTCTGCCTGCACACCGCCGGCGCCGACAGCCGCCAGTACCGCCACATGCTGTGCGATGCGGACATCACGTCGCGCTATCGCGTCATTGCTTTCGACATGCCATGGCACGGCAAGTCCTACCCGCCGGCCGGCTGGCAGGACGAGGAATATCGCTTGTCCACCGAACGTTATGTGGAAACGGTCATGGCGTTCTGCCAGGCGTTGGCGCTGGATCGCCCCGCGCTGATCGGCTGCTCGATCGGCGGACGTATCGTGTTGCAACTGGCGCATCAGCACGCCGAACGCTTTCGCGCGTTGATCGGAGTCGAAGCGGCTGATTTCCAGCAGCCCTGGTACGACACCTCGTGGCTGCATCGCGGCGACGTCCATGGCGGCGAGGTCTGCGCGGCCTTGGTATCGGGCTTGGTGGCGCCGCAGTCGCCGGACGTCTATCGGCACGAAACCTTGTGGCAATACATGCAGGGCGGCCCCGGCGTGTTTCGCGGCGACCTGTATTTCTACCGTGTCGACGGCGATTTGCGGGGCCGGCTGGACGGCATCCGCACCGAGCGTTGTCCGCTATTTCTGTTGACGGGGGAATACGACTTTTCGTGCACGCCCGAAGACACCTTGCGCACCGCCGCCGGTATTCCCGGTGCGCAGGTCACCATCATGCGCGAATTGGGGCATTTCCCCATGAGCGAGAACCCACAGCAGTTTCGCGGCTACATATTGCCGGTGCTGGACGCCATCGCCCGCCTATAGCGCGGCAACAACGACGGGCGGCATTGCCCGCGACTCACAGGAGGCATCATGCGTTATCCGATCATTCTGGCCGGCATCTTTGCGCTGGCCGCGGTTCCCGCCGTCAAGGCGCAAGAGGCACAAGGCACACTCAAGCTTGGCGCCTTGGTCACGCTGTCCGGCGCCGGTGCCGCCTGGGGGCAGGGCATGAAAAATGCCGCCGAGATTGCGGCGGACCAGGTGAACGAGGCGGGCGGACTGGAGGTGGACGGCAAGAAGTATCGCGTGCAGGTGGTGGCCTATGACGACAAGTACCAGGCCAACGAAGCCGTCACCGTGGCCAACCGCCTGGTGTTCGAGGACAAGGTGCGCTATGTGATCGGCCCGGTGGGATCGGCGCCGGTGCTGGCCATCCAGCCCATGACGGAAAAGAACAAAGTGATCGTCATGACGCTGGGCTTTACCGCCAAGGCGCTGGCCGCGGACAAGCCCTATACGTTCCGTCCCAACGTCACCACGGCCGAGGTGTCGCAGCCGCAGATCGACTGGCTGGTCAAGTCGCAAGGCCTGCGCAAGGTGGGGGCGCTGTTCCCCAACGACGAAACCGGGCAGCAGATTGCGCTGGACCTGGAAGCTGCCTACAAGAAGGCGGGCGCGGCCTTGTCCGTCAAGGAATTCTTCGAACGCGACCGGGTCGACTTCGTGCCCGTGCTGACGCGCATGATGGCGCGCGGCATCGACGCCATCGAACTGGACGGCAATTCGCCCACCACCGCCGGCTTGATCGTGAAGCAGGCGCGCGAACTGGGCTTTGAAGGACGCATCGTGCGTACTGGCGGCCCGGCCACGCAGGAAATCGTCAACGTGGCCGGCAAGGCGGCTACCGAGGGCATGTTCGTCCATACGCCGATCGATCCCGAGCTGCCCGCTACCAAGGCCTACGCCCAGCGATATGCCGCCAAGTACAAGCACGCGATGAACGGCTTCAGCCCCGCGTTTTATGACGGCACCAACATGCTGTTCGAAGCCATGCGCCGCGCCGGCACGGTGGAAGACACGGACCGCGTGCGCGTCGAACTGGAAAAGCTGGAAGGCTTTGACGGATCACTGGGCAAGCTCAGCTGGACGGGCAAGGCCATGTACGGCATCAACCATCAGTTGAACGCGCCGTTCTACGTGGCCGAGGTCAAGGATGGCCGCGAGGTGATCCGCGCGCGCTGCACCGTCGAGGGATGCCGCTAGCGCGGCGGGGGATGGCACGTGGATTGGAGCATTTTGCTGACGCAGGCCACGATCAACGGCTTGATCGTGGGATTGCTGTATCTGTTGATGGCGGTGGGCTTCACGCTGGTGTTCGGCGTGATGCGGATGGTGAACTTTGCCCACGGCGAGTTCTACATGCTGGGCGCTTTTGGCGCCTACTACCTGACGACCCAGGCGGGCTTCTCGTTTCTGCCTGCCGTGGCGCTGACCTTTGCGTTGTCGGTGGTCGGCGGCGCGGTGCTGGAATGGGGCGTGCTCAAGCCGTTTCGCCGGGACGAATTGAACGGCATGATCGCCACCATCGGCCTGGCGATGATTCTGCAAAACCTGGCCTTGATGTTCTTCGGCCCCGACCCCTTGTCCATGCCCGCCGTGGCGCAGGGCACCGCCCGCATGGGCAAGCTCGTTGTGCCGTTGTCGCGCGTGTACGTGGTGGTGTTTGCCTTGCTGGCGCTGGCCTTGCTGTATGGCTTCCTGCGTCACTCGCGGCCGGGCCGCGCGCTGCGCGCCGTGGTCGAGGACTTTGAGATTGCCGGCATCCAGGGTATCCGCTCGCGCATCTATTACCCGCTGGGTTTTGGCCTGGGGGTAGGGCTGGCAGCGGTGGCCGGCGCGCTGATGGCGCCGCTGTTCTCGGTGTCGCCATTCGTGGGCGCCACGCCGCTGCTCAAGGCGTTCATCGTCGTGATCCTGGGTGGGCTGGGCAGCATCCCGGGCGCGGCTTTCGCGGGCCTGGCGCTGGGCCTGGCGGAAAGCTATGGCAGCCTGCTGTTCGACAGCAGCACGGCGGACATGCTGATTTTCGCCGTCGTAATCGTGATGTTGGTCGTGCGGCCCAAGGGCTTGCTGGGCCGGGGGGAGGCATAAACCATGACGGACCTTTCACTTGATGCAGCCGTGACGCGGCCCGCGCCATTACGCTGGCTGTTGTGGGCGGCGTTGGCCGTGGCCGCGTGCACGCCGTGGTTTGCCGGGCCGTTCGCGCAACATCTGGCGGTGCTGACCTGCCTGAACGTGCTGATCGTCAACGGCTTGGCGCTGATTGCACGCTGCGGGCAATTGTCGTTGGGACACGCGGCCTTCGTCGCGCTGGGCGCCTACGGCTCGGTGCTGGCCGCCCGCTACCTGGGCTGGGGCTTTTTGCCGTCCACCTTGGTGGGGGTGGCGTTGACGGCGGGTGTGGCGCTGATATTGGGCGCGATCATCCTGCGCTTGAAAGGCGTTTATTTCGTGCTGGTGACGTTTGCGTTCGGGGAACTGGTGCGGCTGATTTTGCTGGACGGGTCATCCTGGTCGGGTGGCGCGAACGGAGTCGCCAGCATCCCGCCGGCCGCGCTGGCCGGTATCGTGTTCGATACGCGGGCCAGTTTTTACGGCCTGGCGCTGTGCGCGGCCCTGGGCTCGGTCGCGCTGTTGAGCGCGGTGGCAAGGCAGCCATTCGGCCACGCCATCGACGCCGTGGCCGAGAACCCGGCCCTGGCCGAATCCACCGGCCTTAGCGTGCACCGGATTCAGCTGTGCGCATTTGTGGCCGGTTGCGCGCTGGCGGCAGTGGGCGGCGCCTTGCAGGCGCGTTACGTGGGCTACGTGTCGCCCGAGTCATTCAACGCCAGCATATCCATCGGCTTCATCATCATGCTGGTCATCGGCGGCCGCCGCTCAGTATGGGGCGGGCTGATCGGCGCCATGGTGCTGACGCCGCTGCCCGAGCTGTTTCGCGGGGCGGTGCAAACGCAGCACATTTTTTACGGCGCGGCGCTGATCCTGATCCTGCGTTTTCTGCCGGCGGGCCTGGCCGGCTTGCCGGGGCCGTGGCAATCGCGTCGGCACAAGGAGTCCGCATGAACACACCTTTATTGCAGGTGCAGGGCCTGTCGCGCAGCTTCGGCGGCTTGGCAGCCTTGCGCAACGTCAGCTTCGCCATCGCGCCGGGCGAAATCGTGGGCTTGATCGGCCCCAACGGCGCGGGCAAGACAACGGCCTTCAACGTCATCAGCGGCACGATGCCGCCGTCGTCGGGCTCCGTGCATTTCGATGGCCGTGATATTTCCGGCGGCCCGCCCAGCCGTGTCGTGGTGCGAGGGCTGGCTCGTACGTTTCAATCCACCTCGACCTATCCCGAGGCCACCGTGGCCGAGAACATCCGGCGCGGCATGCTGTCGCGCATTCAGCATTCCTGGCTGCGTCGTCTGGCCGGGCGTAACCAGGATCTGTTGCCGGCGTCGGAAGTGACGCGGGAGGTCGACCGGCTGCTGGTCCTGCTAGACCTGCAAGGCTGGCGCGACGCGGCGGCCGGATCGCTCGCCTACGGCTTGCAGAAAAAGCTGGGCATCGCCGTTGCGCTGGCCTGCCGGCCGCGCATGTTGTTGTTGGACGAGCCGGCGGCGGGGCTGAACCATGAAGAATGCAACGAGCTGGGGCGGTTGCTGCGCCGCCTGCAATCCGAGGAAGGGCTGACGATGCTGCTGGTGGAACATCACATGGCGCTGGTCATGGAACTTTGCCATCGCATCGTGGTGCTGGTGCAGGGAGAAAAAATCGCCGAGGGCACGCCGCAAGCCATCCGCGACAACCTCGCCGTGATCGAAGCCTATCTGGGAGCGCCCGACTATGCCCATGCTTGACGTCCAGGACCTGAAGGTTCGCTACGGGCCGCTGGAGGCGGTGCGCGGCATCAGCTTTACGGTTGAACAAGGCCAGATCGTTGCGCTGGTCGGCTCGAACGGCGCAGGCAAAAGCTCTACCTTGAAAGCGCTGATCGGCCTGGCGCCGGCCGCGGGCGGGCGCATTGTGTTTGACGGGAAAGACATCGCGGGGCTGGCTTCGGCGGCGCGCGTATCGGCCGGCTTGTCCTTGTCGCCGGAGGGGCGGCGCTTGTTCGGCCGCATGACCGTGCTGGATAACCTGATGGCCGGCGCGCATGGGGTGAGGTCGCGCAGCCGCGTTCGCGCGCGGCTGGACGAGGTCTACACGCTGTTTCCGCGTGTGCAGGAACGGCGTGCACAGTTGGCGGGCTCGTTGTCCGGTGGCGAGCAGCAGATGGTGGCCATCGGCCGCGCGCTGATGGCGCAACCCCGCTTGTTGATGCTGGATGAACCGTCGTTGGGCATCGCGCCCAAGGTCGTGGCCGAAATCGCGGACGCCATTGAGCGCATCAACCGCGACAGCGGCATCGCCATTGTGCTGGTGGAGCAAAACGCGCGGCTGGCGCTGCGCCTGGCGCATCATGCCTATGCGTTCGAACATGGCGAGGTGGTGCGCAGCGGCAAGGGCGCCGACCTGCTGGCCGACCCCTTCGTGCAGAAAGCCTATCTGGGCATATGAAGAGAGCCTTGGCGATGCAGAACGTTCTTCCCGAATACGAAATCTACGCCATCCGCTACGCCCGCATGCCGCGCCAGCGACGCGACAACTTCCTGGGCGGCGATCCGCATGACGGCGACATGCCCATGGACTTCTACGTGTGGTTGATACGCGGCGCGGGCCGCGTTGTTCTGGTCGACACGGGGTTCAATGCGGACATGGCGCGGGTGCGGCGGCGTGAGCTGATCCAGTGCCCGATCTCGGCCCTGGCCCAACTTGGCGTGCAGCCAGAAGACGTGCAGCACGTGGTGCTGACCCATCTGCATTACGACCATGCGGGCAACCTGGACTTGTTGCCGCAGGCGCGCTTTCACGTGCAAGACGATGAGCTTGACTTCGCCACCGGCCGTTGCATGTGCTTTGAACCGCTGCGGCATGCCTACGCAGTAGAGGATGTGATCGCGCTGGTGCGGCGCGTGTACGACGGCCGGGTGCAGTTTCATGACGGCGACAGCACGTTGTTGCCGGGCCTGGAACTGCTGCATATCGGCGGCCACACGAAAGGCCTGCAAGCGGTGCGCGTGCATACCGAACGCGGCTGGGTAGTGCTGGCGTCCGACGCCAGCCACTACTACGAAAACATGGGGCAGGGCAGGCCGTTTCCCATCGTCTACAACACGGCCCAGATGCTGTCGGGATACGCCAAGCTGTTTGGCGCGGCGCAGTCCGAGCAGCATGTCGTGCCGGGGCATGATCCGTTGGTGCTGGATCGGTATCCAAAGTGGCAGGAGTCAGCGCACGTGGTGATGCTGCATCGCGAACTTCTGTCTGGCGGTGCGCAGCAGCCGTAACAACGATTCCCCTTACCACCCCAACCGTTCAAGCCCGCCCTCACGCGCAGCCCGGTCCCGAGCGCCGCCTCGTCGGACCAGGCTGCGTTATCGTTTCCACTAATTATCGTAATCCCTAGCTTTTTATGGACTTACAGCGCGTCCATAATCTGCGGAAACGTTTCCACAAAAGAGGGTTTCCATGAGTACCGAGTTGCAGGCTGCACGCGTGAAGACCGTCGTTGACCACATGGCGCTGGAATGCGTTCAGGAGTGGGACAAGGTCATCGACACCTTCGAACATCCCCGATACGAGATGCACTCCAGTGGTGCGGTCTTTGACGGCGAGAGCGAAGTCATGGGGTATTTCGAGTCGTCGCGGGCCTCGTTTCCCGACTTGAAGAACGAGATCATCGCGGTGGCCGCCGCCGAGGGCACGGACATCGTCCTGGTGGAATTCTGGCTTTCCGGCACGCATGCCGGCCCGTTCACTGTTGACGGCAAGACGTACGAGCCGACGGGACGCCAGTTTCGCGTTCGCATGGCGGCCACGTTCGAATTCGCGCCGAACTCGGCCAAGGTGATCTGCGAGCGTCCGTACACCTGTCAGAACGCCAAGCTGCGTTCGCTCGGGTTGCTGTAGGGATAGCGGTAGCGGTAGCGGTTGTTCCGTTCAGGAGGCGGGCAACCTGGTTGGGCCAATGCGTTCTACAGAAAAAACCGGGCAGGCCGGTCAGGCGCTGCACCCGGAGATAAATCCGAGGAGACAACAATGAAGAAGCTGTCCGTTGCAGCCGCGCTGCTGACCTTGCTGGGCATGGGCGCGGCCCATGCCGACGACTACCCGAATCGCCCGATTCGCATGCTGTTGCCGTTCTCGGCCGGCGGCGGTGGCGACACCTTGGGCCGGATCCTGGCAGAGCGGTTTTCAGCCGAACTGAAGCAGCCCATCATCGTCGAGAACAAGCCCGGCGCAGGCGGCACGATCGGCATCGCCGCCGTGGCCCGCTCGGCGCCGGACGGCTACACGATCACCATCGGGGGGATGACCACGCACATCCTGTCTCCGTCGGTCTACAAGGATCTGCCGTATGACCCGATCAAGAGCTTTACGTCGCTGGGCGCCATCGGCAATTCGGCCATCATGGTGGTTGCGAACAACAACTTTCCGGCCAACGATATCGAAGGCCTGAAGAAACTGGCGGAATCCCGCAAGGACCCTATCCAGTACGCAAGCTGGGGCATCGGCTCAACGGGTCACTTCTGCGGCGAAGTCATGGTGCAGAAGGGCGACCTGAAGATGCAGCACGTGCCCTACAAGGGCACCACGCAGATCATGACGGACATCATGGGCGGGCATATCGACCTGGGTTTTGTCGACATGGCCACCGCCACGCCGATGGTCACGCAGCACAAGGTGAAGGGGCTGGCCGTCTGTACCAAGCGGTCGCCCAGCGTGCCGGAAGTTCGCAGCTACAAGGAACAGGGCATCGACTTTGACCGCGACCTGAATTGGGCGATGTACGTGCCGGCCGGCACGCCCCAGCCCATCGTCGATCGCCTGTCCGGCACCTTGGAAAAGGTGCTGAAAGAACAGGAAGTGATCGACAAGTTGCTTGGCCTTGGCATTTCGGCTCGGTACGTTGCCGGGCCCGCGCATCAAAAGGCAAACATGGCCGACATCGAAGCCTGGCGCGTGGTGGCGAAAGAAGCCGGCATTACGCCGCAATAGACGGTTCCTTGGCTGTGGCAACGAACCGTCGCGTTGCCCCCTTTCCTGCACGAGACACTATGAAACTGCTTCAAGACCGCGTGGCTGTCATCTCGGGGGCCGCGCACCCCAAAGGCATCGGTAAAGCCACCGCAAAGCTCTTTCTTGAGCATGGCGCGCGCGTGGCGATCCTGGACGTTGACGAGGCACGCATACAGGAAAGCGCGGCGGACCTGGGCGCCCCGGCGGCTCAACTGCTTGCGCTGGCTTGCGACGTGGGCAGCGACGAGCAATGTCGCGCTGCCATCGACAAGGTGGCCGCCTGGTCCGGCGGCGTCGTCGACGTGCTGGTGAACAACGCGGCGATCACGCAGAAAGCCACGTTCCGGGACATCACCCCCGCCGACTTCGAACGCATCCTGCGGGTCAACCTGACCGGCGTGTTCAACCTGAGCCAAGCGGTCATCCCCTTCATGGTTCAGCGCGCCGGGGGAAGCATCATTTCCATTTCGTCGCTGTCGGCGCAAAACGGCGGCGGCATCTTCGGCGGCGCCCATTACTGCGCCGCCAAGGCGGGCGTGCAGGGCATTACCCGCGCCATGGCCAAGGAATTCGGCGAACACAAGATCCGCGCCAACGCGATTGCGCCAGGCCTGATCACAACGGACTTTTCGCGTACCGGACGCTCGGATGAAAGCAAGGACGACGCCGCGCAAGTCTGGCCGCTGCGTCGCGCCGGACGCCCGCATGAAATCGCGGGCGGCTGCCTGTTCCTGGCCAGCGACCTTTCCAGCTACATCACCGGCACGACGTTGGATATCAACGGCGGCGCCCACATGAATTAAGGAACATCAATGAGCAAGATTTTCGGCGGCGTCCGGCAAGTGGGCTATGTAGTCCGCGACATTGAAAAGGCCATGCGCCACTGGTCCGAGGTGCTAGGCGTCGGACCCTGGTTCTACAAGGAAGAGGTCGGGACCACTGAATTCCGATATCGCGGCCAGGTCTCGCAACCGCCGCGTTTGTCGATTGCATTGGCCAATTCCGGCGACCTGCAAATCGAGCTGATCCAGCAACGAGACGAGGCGCCATCGCTTTATCTGGATTCCCTGCGTGCAAGCGGGGAATGCGCGCAGCACGTGGCGTTCTGGACGCTGGATAACTTCGACGAGTTTTGCGACCGGCTGCGTGGCAGCGGCTACGAAGAAGGGCACGGCGGAAGGATGGGCCTGCGCGGCCGCTTCGCGTACTTCGTGCATCCTGATTTGCCCAGCGGCATGATCGAAGTGTCTGAAATGAAAGGCGGCAAGGGCGAATATTTCGACGAGATCAGAAGGGCGGCCGGAACCTGGGATGGGTCCGCGCCGATACGCCCGCGCACCTAGCCGGCCCGGTGCCGAAGACGGTGTATGTTAGCCACTTCCGGCACAGACAAAACCAACATCATGAAAGACCGAAGCACCCGAATCACCATACGCGACGTCGCCAAGAAAGCGGGGGTATCCCTGGGCACGGCGTCGCGCGCGCTGAACCGCACCGGCCGTGTCAGCGAAGCCGCCATCGCGGCGGTCGAGCAGGCGGTACGCAGCCTGGACTATCGCCCGGATGCCGTGGCCAGAAGCCTGCGCACAAAGTCCTCGGGCGTGATCGGGCTGCTGGTGTCCGACCTGGCCAACCCGCTGTACGCGCGCATCATCACGGCCACCGAGACCGCGCTACAGGCCGAAGGCTATTCGTTGCTGGTGGCCAGCACGCATAACGAAAGGCGTCGCGAAGCGTCGCTGATCGACATCTTTCGCGGCCGCCGCGTTGACGCATTGATTCTGGGCCCGTGCGAAAAAGAATCTGCCGAGCTGATCGACAAGCTGTCTCAAGAAGTTCCCGTTGTGGCGCTGGACCGGGAGTTTGGCGACGTGTCCGTCGGTATCCATGTGGATCATGCAACGGGGGCGTTCCAGGCGACCCAGTATCTGCTGAACCTGGGCCACACACGGATTGCGCTGTTGACGCCGGGTACGGATTTGCGCACCGGCAAAGAGCGTATCGCGGGCTTTCGCCAGGCGTTCAAAGAGCGCGGCATGGTTCCTGACCCGGCGCTGATCCGGGCGGAACAGTCCGCAATGCAGTTTGCGTTTTCGGAGGCGATGTCGCTGCTGTCGCACGCGAATCGACCCACCGCATTTGTATGCCTGGGAACCAGAATTTTGTCCGGCGTGCTGCAAGCACTGCGCCATACCGGAGACGCGGTGCCCAACGATATCAGCGTAATCAGTATCGGCGACACCGATCTGTCTCAGCTGTTCAGCCCGGCCATCACCTCGCTTAGTTGGGACCTTGAGGCGGTGGGCACTTGCGCGGCACAACTGGTCCTAAAGCAACTTGATCGCCAGAGCGCGCCCGCGCAAGGCGATCGCATCGTTATCAAGACGCAGCTGATATTGCGCGAATCGTGCGCGCCCGCGGCGCCGTCTTGACCCTACACCCTTATCAGGAATGCTCATGACACTACCGTACACCGTCACCCATCAAGATCGCCTGCTGACCGTCAACATCGAAGACGGCGTCCAGCTGCCAGGCGCCGCCCCGGGCTCGTCGATCATTCCGTTGTTCCTGGATCGGGAAAACGGCGTGTGGGTGCTGTACGGCAAGTTCGCGCCGGGCACCCGCCTGCCCACGCACTTTCATACGGGCGTCGTCCACTTCTACACCACCAAGGGGCAGTGGAACTACCTGGAATATCCCAACGACGTGCAGACGGCGGGCAGCTATCTGTACGAGCCGGGCGGGTCCGTTCACACCTTTTCAGTACCCGAGGACGCCAAGGAGCCCGCCGAAGGATTCATGGTCGTTTTCGGCGCCAACATCAACTTCATCGACGGCCAGTTCGCCAACATCCGCGATGCCGGCGCCATCGAGGACTCGATTATCGACGCGGCCAAGAAGGCCGGCTTGCCCATCCCCCGCTATATCCGCCCCAAGGGCGGCGCCGAGTTCACGCGCGACTGAGCGCAGGAGTCGGATCATGCGTCTGGCATCAAAAGTGGCGCTGGTAGCCGGCGCCGGAACGTTAAGAAATTCGTTTTCCGCCGCCGACCAGGTCGGCAATGGCGCAGCCTGTGCGATTCGCTTCGCCCGAGAGGGGGCGGCGGTCATCTGCACCGACCGGTCCTTGGCCGCCGCGCAAGAGACCGCCCGGCAGATCCGGTCGGAAGGCGGCGTGGCGGAGGCTATCGAGCTCGACGTTACCGACTCGGCGCAAATCGCGCGGGTGGCGCAAGACGTGGCATCGCGCTTTGGCGGCATCGATATCCTGCACAACAATGTCGGCATCGAAATCCAGGGCGACCTGCTCGCCGTGCAGGACGACGAGTGGGACCGCGTCATGACGGTCAACGTGCGCGGCTCCATGGCGATGGCGCGCGCCTTTCTGCCGCAAATGAAGGCGCGCGGCGGCGGGGCCATCATCAACGTCTCGTCAACCGCAAGCCTGAAATGGAGCCCGATGCAATTCCTGTCGTATAGCACGGCAAAAGCGGCGGTCAACCACATGACGCGGGTCATCGCCCGTCAGTACGCGGCGGACCAGGTGCGATGCAACTGCATCATCCCCGGCATGATCCGCACGCCGCATGCCGACGCGCTGTATGCAAGCAGCGAGGCGGCGCAAGAAGGGCATAAGGCTCGGGACGCCAGGTGCCCGATGGGGCGCCAGGGCAGCCCGTGGGATATTGCGAACGCGGCGCTGTTTCTGGCGTCTGACGAGTCGGCTTATGTCACGGGGTGTTTGATGGTGGTGGATGGGGGGTCAAGTTTGTGAGCGGCTTGCGTGGCAAGGCGCCCGCTTGCGGCAAACCGAGGTGGATAAAAACGTTCATTCGGTGATTGGCTTACGGCCGGCTTGTCCTACGCTTCTGGTTTCAGGAGGCGGACATCACCGGTCGTTCTTTTTGCCTGGCGTTCGTGGGCGGCGCGGCGTGGGTGCAGTGCTTCCCGGTATTGCCCGGCGCCTTCGTTCTGTCGCTGATAGGCATTGCGGGGGGCGTTGCTGCCGTCGTTTTGGCCGTTGTTTCGGCCGTTGTTTCGGCCGGCGTTGCGGCCAGCGTTGCGGCTGCGGATCGCCTGCGATGCCGCGCCGG
Organism: Achromobacter sp. RT286_PF; assembly: GCF_059760425.1. NCBI lineage: Bacteria > Pseudomonadati > Pseudomonadota > Betaproteobacteria > Burkholderiales > Alcaligenaceae > Achromobacter > Achromobacter sp. RT286_PF. Next base: position 54,003 of record NZ_JCBAMR010000006.1, on the reverse strand, counting down.
TTCTTTGCGCGTTGTCTGTGCTCTTGTGCTTGGCCTTTGCGCCGGCACGCTTAACGCGTGCCTTCAAGCGCACCTGCGCCTTGACGATTCACTGGCGGACTTGCATCAGGACCAAGTCTCCCGCCTGACCTTGCGCGTAGCCGAGCTGCCGGATGGCGATGACCGGCATCATCGCTTCATTGCCGAACGAGCCGAGCCCGCGCGCCCGGGCATTCCGTCTCGCATCCAGGTCACATGGCAAGCGCCGCCCGGTGCGACCGTGCCACTGCCCGCACTGCTGCCGGGCCAGATCTGGCGCATGGCGCTTGTGTTGCGGCGGCCGCATGGCGTACTGAACCCCGCAGGGCCGGACGTGGAAGGGCGCATGTTCGCGCGGGGCTTGCGGGCGGTGGGCACGGTGCGTGGGCGGCCGCAGTTGTTGGATGACAAGCCTTGGGCGTCGGCAGGGGTGGCCATCGAACGGGCGCGACACCACGTGCGCGTGGGTTTGCGGCAAGCCTTGGGCGAACACCGTTATGCGCCGGTGCTGATTGCTTTGGCCATTGGCGACCAAGCGGGCGTGGCGCGCGATGACTGGCGCATCTTCAACCGCAGCGGCATTACGCATTTGGTGTCGATCAGTGGCATGCACGTGACGTCTATCGCGGGTATCGCGGGCGTGCTGGTGGCGGCGGGGTGGCGGCGGGCGCGATGGCGCGGGACGGGCTTGCCGGAATTCGTGCCGTCGCGCGTGGCCGGCGGCGCGGCGGCGGCCGTGGTGGCGCTGCTGTATTGCCTGCTTGCGGGCTGGGGCGTGCCGGCCCGGCGCACGTTCTTCATGTTGTCGGTGGTGCTGGCGGCGGTGATGTCGCGGCTGCCGCTCACGGCGGGCAGGGTGTTGGCGTGCGCTGGGGCGGGCGTGGTGGCGTTGGACCCGTGGGCGCCGTTGTCGGCGGGGTTCTGGCTGTCTTTCGGCGCGGTGGCGATATTGCTGCGCATTGCCGAGCTGCCGTTTGATGCCGAGGCGGGCTGGCGCCGCCGTTGGGCAAGCCGGTTGGCGCAAGCGACGCGTTTGCAGCTGCTGGTCACACTGGGCTTGACGCCGCTGCTGGCGTATCTGGTGTATCAGGTATCGGTCGGATCGCCCCTGGCCAATGCCGTGGCAATTCCGTCGGTGACGTTCATCGTCACGCCCTTGGCGTTGCTGTGCGCGGCGCTGTCCGTGGTGCCCGGTGCGCAAGCGGTGGCCGCGTGGGTCGGCCAGGTGGGGTTGGCGGCGTTTGATTACACGATGGCCCCGGTGGCGTGGGTAGGTAACGCTGATTGGGCCAGCTTTGCCGTGGCGGCGGCGCCTTGGCCTTGGCTGCTGGTCGCCGTGGCCGGCATGGTCTGGGCCTTGCAGGTGCGCGGGTGGCCGGCCCGCCAACTTGGCTGGGTCTGCATGCTGCCTTTGCTGTGCTGGCTGCCGGACAAGCCCGAACCCGGCCATTGGCGCATGACGGCCCTGGACGTGGGGCAGGGCAGCGCCATCCTGGTCGAAACGGCAACGCAGACCCTGCTGTTCGATGCCGGCCCGCGTCATTACGGCGGCAGCGACGCGGGCGATCGAGTCGTGGCGCCGTTCATGCAGGCGCGCGGTATCGATGTGCTGGATGTGCTGGTGCTGTCCCACGCCGACCAGGACCACGTCGGCGGGGCGCGGGCGGTGCTGGCGGCGGTACCGGTGCGGCGTAGTTATGCGTCATTTGATGTGGCGGCGTTTGTACGGCGGGATGCCAGTGTGTGGCCGGTGGTGGGGGCGATGGGCGGGACGGCAGGTGGGGCGCGGGGTTGGACGGTAGGCGGGACGGCGGGAGGGACGGCGGGAGGGGCGGTAGGTGGGACGGTAGGCGGGACGGCGGGAGGGACGCGGGGTTGGACGGTAGGAGGGATGGCGGGAGGGACGGTAGGCGGGGCGGGGGGAGGGACGGCGTCGGGTGCGGCGTCGAGCCGAGCGGCGCCCGGCACGCCGTCCACGCTGCCCGATCGCATGTTGCGCTGCCGTCGCGACGACTCCTGGGAGGCGGACGGCGTGCGGTTCACCTTTCTGCATCCTGCCGACGGCGGCGGCGCCGAACCGGTGGACCGTAACGCGGACAGCTGTGTGCTTTTCGTAGAAGGAGCCAGCCATTCGCTATTGCTGACAGGCGACATCGGCGTGGCGCAGGAGCGCGAACTGGTCGCACGCGGGGTGCCTAAAACCGATGTGGTGCTGGCCCCGCACCACGGCTCAGCATCGTCATCGGGGCGCGACTGGGTACGCGCCGTGCAAGCCACTCATGCCATTGCGCAAGCGGGCCATCTAAACCGTTTCCGCCATCCCGCCCCGGCGGTGGAGCGGCGTTGGCTAGCGGCGGGGGCGGTGTTCTGGCGTAGTGACCGGGACGGCGCGGTGATGGCTCTATCCACTGCAAACGGTCTGTCGGTTTGGTCGCAGCGTGATGACGGTGCGCGCTACTGGCATGGGCGATGACTGTCGGCTAAGGCGCGATAGGCAAGCGCTTGGGGACGGTTAGACGCGGACCGCAGCCAGTCTAGCCGCCGCTGTGCTAGCCCACACTCATCACCAACCGATCGAACAAATCGTCCCCGCCCATCTGTCCGCCCTTAAGCATCAACTCCACACCATCAACGACAGGGTCGTCGCTGCGGGCAACGCTGACGGTGACGCCCGGCGCCAACACACATCGGAACTGCAAACCCCACAAACCCAGCGCCAGCGTGGCTTGGCTTGAAGTGTCGCCGCCGGCGATGCCGACCCGTGCAAGCCGGGTTCCCGCTTGCGCGCTGGCGGTGATGATGGCGGCGGCAAGCTGTGCGGTGGCGCGGGCGGTGGAGGCCGCTTCGTCCGAGGTGACGGCCTGTTCGGGGCGGTCGGTGTGGACGAGCACGTTGTGGCCTTGCGCCAAGGCGGCGACCGCCGATTGAATTTGTTCGGCTACATAGGCGGGTGACGCCAACAGCGCCTGTACTTGCAGGGGCTGATGCTTGTAGCGGGTGCTGGCAGAGATTTGCCGAGCGGTGACGGGTGACAGGCTGCCGGCCATGACCAGCACGGGGCCAGAGGCCGGGGCAAGCGGGACTACGCCACTGAGTAAAGAGGTAGCGGCATCACGCGCAGCCATCTTGCCGCCGTGCGCGGCCGCGTGCCCGTCTGGGCCAGCCGCCGCTTTGTCACGCTGAAACACGCTTGCGTCGCGCTCGAACGCCGCCGCGCGCGCCAGCGCCTGCTGTACGCTGCTTGGGCCAACCGCCAACAACGGCGCACTTGCCGCCGCGCGCCAGATCAGGCGGCCAATCACGGCGAGCTGCTCGTCGTCCGTCACGTCGAACAGGACCGGGCCGTCACTGGTGCTGATCAGGTCGTCGATCCAGGCATCCAGTTGGGCGACGTCGTTCGCACCCACCGCACTCGACGCACAGGGCGCACCCGACGCACCAGGCGCACCCGACGCACCTACATCCCCAGCACCCCGCAATCGCGGGTACGCAATATGCGGCACCGACCGAATCCCCTCCAGCCCCTGCGCGGCCAGATGCCGTCGCAAGTCTGCCTCATGCATCGGCGTGACCGGGTGCTGGCTCATCACCGGATGCCGGTCAATGCGATACACCTCCGGCGCGGCCCCCGCGCGGGCGAACAATTGGGCAAAGCTGCAATAGCGTCCGATGCTGGGTTGCCCGCCCACAATCGGTACCAGCCGGTTCGGCAGGTGGCGCCGCAGTTCGCGGATGGCGACGCCGATGCTGCCGACGTGCGGGGCGCTGTCGAAGGTGGAACAGCACTTGTAATGCAGCACGCGTGCGCCGGTGCCGGCCATGAAGCGGCCGACAGAACGCAGTTCCGTTTCCATATCGGCGGGGGACATGGCGCGCGCGGCGCCCGCGATGCCGATGGCGTCCAGCGGGCCGGCGCGGCGCAGTTGTTCGGGCGTGGGCACGCCAAGGAACAGCAAGCCGCGCAGGCCGGCGCGCGCGACTTCGGCCAGCGTGTCGGTGGCGCCGGTGAAATCGTCGCCGTACCAGCAGATGCTCGGTGCGGTCAGGTTGACTGCGGCATTTGCGCTGCTCGCGTCATCGGCATGGCCTGGGCCGTCGTGATCTTTGGCGCTGCCCGCCCCACCGCCGGCGCTACCGACCCCCGCAGTCATGCCCGCCCACCAAAAAATTCCAATGCCCGCTGCAACTCGGGCGCGTTCCGCGCACAGTCGTCCAACGCCTGTCCGTCCCGCACCGCCTGCCACGCTTGCCGAATGCTCTGCACGCCCGCGGCTGGCCCATCCGGATGCGCCAAAATCCCGCCGCCGGACATGAACATCAAATCATCGGTGCGCACGGCTGCCCACGTGGCGGGCACGGTGCCGGCCCATTGGCCGGACGAGAACGCGGGCATGACCGGGTCGTCGATGCCGGGCGTGAGCGAGGCCAGGCAGTCGCGCGCCGATTCGACGACTTCGCTGTCTTCCTGTGCGAACTTGCCTTGCAGGCCGTGCACGTGCATATGGTCCACGCCGGCCAGGCGCCACAGCGTTTGATACGCCTGAAAGCCGATGCCCAGCAAGGGCGCGCGGGACAGGGCGCCGAAGCCGTTGCGATGGCCGTGCAAGGCCAGCGGCGTGCTGCGGCGCAGGGTCTGGATGGCGGAAAAGCCGCACCAGTTCAGGCTGGCCATGACGCAGGTGCCGCCTTCGCGTTCGATCAGGTCGGCGTGGCGGCGCATGGCATCGGTTTCGTCGCTGATGTTGAACGCCACCATCACCTGGCGGCCGGTGCGTTCGCGGTGGGCGCGCACCACCGCCATGACGGCGGCGACGCGTTGCGCCAGCGGCGCGTGCGCGGGGTTGGCGCACACCTCGTCGTCCTTGATGAAGTCCACGCCCGCCGCGCACAGCTGGGCGACCAGATGCGCGGTCTGCTCGGGCGACAGGCCCACGTTGGGCTTGATGATGGTGCCTACCAGCGGCCCCGTTGCCACGCCCGTCAATTGCCGCGTGCCGGCGATGCCCACTTGCGGCATGTCGAACTGGGCGCGGTAGTTGGCGGGCAGCTCCATGCTTTCCAGGCGCAGGCCGGTGACTTCGCCCAGGTCGTACAGGTTGCCGCCGACGGTGGCTGCCAGCGTGGGCAGGTTGGCGCCGACGTTGGCCACGGGAAAGGCGATGCGGACGCGAGCGCGCTGGTACTTGCCCGGCATGCCGCCCGCTTGGCGCGCCAGCCAGGCGTTGGGCAGGCTGGGTGTGTCGGTGGTGTCCAGCAGGTCGATGGCTTCGATGCGCGCGCGGGCCCGGGCGCGCAGCTCGTCGGTTTCGCCTTGCACGCGGGTGAAGGTGCCGCAGGACTGCTCGCCCGCCATCACTTCGGCGACCCGCGCGGGGTCCATCGGGGTTTCGATCAGGTAGGTCGCGCTAAAGGACTGGGAATTCATAGGCTTGGGAATTCAAAGGGGGCGGCGGGCGGCAATGTTGGGTCAGCAAGGGACAGCGGGCGGCAGTAGCGATCAGCATGCGACAGAGGCATCAGCGGGCACTAAGCACGCACTAAGCAGACACCAGCAGACGTCAGCAGATCAAAGGCGCGACAAATCCGGGAACGGGCGGACCGGGTCCTTGCCGTCCCAGCCGTTGGCGCTTTCTCGGATCAGGTCGAACAATCGGCCCTTGGGGCCGGCCACTTCCGACAGTTCGATGACGGTGCCCGGGTGGTATTCGGTGTCGAAATAAATGAAGCGGCCTTTCTCGCCGACTTCGCCGCTCATCTTGGGCTTGAAGCCCTGGGCCAGCAGGCGTTCCAGATCGGCGTCGTAGCTTTCGGTCCAGTAGGCCACGTGTTGCAGGCCGGTGCGGCCGGCTTGCAGGAAGTCGCGGTACATCGACGGCACGTCGTTGCGCGTCTGGATCAGTTCAACCTGCACGAAGCCGGAGTTGGCCAGCGCCACGGAATTGTGCGGCTGGTGGCTTTCGCCGTCGTACTGGTAATTGACGATGGGCACGCGCGGGTTGTAGTACCACGGGCCTACGCCCAGCGTGGTGCTCCAGTACTCCATGGCGGCTTCGATGTCGTGCACCACATAACCGAGTTGGCGGATTTCGCCCAGGAAACGACTCATGATGGATCTTTATAAAAGGAAGACGAAAGAGGGGGGAGGCGGCCCGACGCGGATCTGCGCGGGCCGCGTCGGGTCACAGGAAGCCGATGGAGAACCAGGGAAAGGCCGCCACGATGATCAGGCCGATCAACAGCGCCGCAACGTAACCCCAGATGGGGCCGATGCCCTCGTTGGGGTCGACGCGGCTGATGGCGCAGGCGCCGTAATAGCCCACGCCGAAGGGCGGCGCGAACAGGCCGATGCCCATGGCGAAGATGACGACCATCGCGTAATGCACTTCGTGCACGCCGGCCTGCACCGCGATCGGGAACAGCAAGGGGCCGAACAGCACGATGGCGGGTATGCCTTCCAGCACGCTGCCCAGGATGATGAACGCCACGATGGACACGGCCAAAAAGCCGTAGCTGCCGCCGGGCATGCCGGCCATCAACTTGGCCAGATCGCCGGAGAAGCCGGACTGCGTCAACGCCCACGCCATGGCCGTGGCGCAACCCACGATCAGCATGATGGCGCCGGACAGCGAGGCGGTTTCGATCAGCATGGGGCGCAGGCGCGCCCAGTCGAAGCGGCGGTAGATCAGAATGCCGATCAGCGCGGAATACACGATGCCGATGGTGGACACTTCGGTGGCGGTGGCCACGCCTTCCACCACTGCCGCGCGGATGACAAACGGCAGGGCCACGGCGGGAAGGGCGATCACGAAAAAGCGGCCGATCTCTTTGAAGCTGAAACGTTGCACCAGGCTCAGGTCTTCGCGGCGATAGCGCCACCACACCACCGAGCACAGCGCCAGGCCCAGCACCACGGCGGGCAGCAGGCCGCCCGTGAACAGCGCGGCAATCGATACGCCGGTAACCGAGCCGATGGTGATCAGCACAATCGACGGCGGTATGGTCTCGGTCTGCGCGCCGGTGGCCGACAGCAGCGCCACCAGGTCGCCCGGCTTGGCGCCGCGCTTGCGCATTTCCGGGAACAGCACGGGGGCGATGGCCGCCATGTCGGCGATCTTCGAGCCCGAGATGCCCGACACCAGATACATCGCGCCGATCAGCACGTACGACAAGCCGCCGCGCACGTGGCCCAGCAGGCTGGCCAGGAACTGGATCATGGCGCGTGCCATGCCGGTCATCTCGATCAACGACCCCAGGAAGATGAACAGCGGCACGGCCAGCAGCATCAGGTGCGACATGCCTTCGTCCAGCCGGCCCACCATGACTTCCATGGGCGTGTTGGTCGTCAACGCCAGGTACGAAAACGTGGCCAGCGCGAACGAAAACGCAATCGGCACGCCCGAGAACACGGTGGCCGCGACGATGCCCACGAAGAAGATCACCAGGTTCAGCTTTCCCAGGCCCTTGAACATGGGCTGCGCCAACCAGAACAGGGCAACCACCACGGCCACGCCGGCCAATGCCACGAGCACATGGCGCAGGGGTTGCGTGCGCAACAGCCGCAGCAAGGCCACCACGCCCATCAGCGCCATGCCCACGGGAATGGCGGCGGCGCGCCAGGCGTTGGACAGTTCCAGTGCGGGCGTGATGATGAAGTGTTCTTCGTGCGCGTATTCGATCGCGGGCGACAGGATCAGCACCAGGAACGCCAGTGACGCGGCCAGCGCCGCCGTTTCCAGCTGCGCGCGCCGGGCCGGGCTGACGTTGTTGACCAGCGCCGTCATCCGCATGTGTTCACCGCGCCGCAACGCAACCACGGCGCCCAGCATCGACAGCCACAGGAACAGGATGGAAGCCAGTTCGTCGGACCAGACCAAGGGGCTGTGGAAGGCGTAGCGCGCGACGACGCCGGCGAACAGCACGCAGATCTCGACCAGCACGATGGCGGCCGCAACGTGCTCGACCACGCCGCCCAGCACGCTGTCCAGCGCGTTGGCGGCGCGCCGCAAGGGGTTGGCCGGCAGCACCGGGGTGGCGGCGTGGGGGGCGGACAAGGAAGACATGGCGCGACCTCAGGCCAGCTTGCCGACGCTTTGTTCCAGCAGCGACCAGGCTTCGTTGCCGAAGCGGCCCTGCCATTCCTTGTAGAAGCCGGCGGTGCGCAGCGCCTGGCGGAAGGTGTCCGGGGCCGGCTGGTTGAATTTCAGGCCCTTGGCTTCCAGGTCGGACTGCACCGACGCGTTCAGCTTCTTGATGTCTTCACGCTGTGCCAGGCCGGCTTCGTTGATGCCGCGCGCAACGATGGTCTTCAGGTCTTGCGGCAGGCCTTCCCACATGCGGCCGTTGGCGATGAACCAGTAGCCGTCCCAGATGTGGTTGGTCAGCGAACAATACTTCTGCACTTCGTACAGCTTGGCCACCTGAATGATGGGCAGGGGGTTTTCCTGGGCGTCGACCACCTTGGTTTGCAACGACGAATACACCTCGCTGAACTGCAAGCTGGCGGGCGCGGCGCCCAGGCCCTTGAACATCGAGATGGGCAGCGAGCTGACCGGCACGCGGATCTTCAAGCCGTCCATGTCGGCGGCCGTGGTCACGGGCGCCTTGCTGCTGGTGGTTTGGCGGAAACCGTTGTCCCACATCTTTTCAAACGCGTAGAGCTTGCGCTGCGCGATGGCGGCGCGCACGTGCGCACCCAGCGCCCCGTCCATGGCGCCCCAGACCTGGCTGTAGTCCTTGAATGCGAAGCCCACGGCGTTGATGGCGGCCACCGGCACCAGCGTGGCAATGACCAGCGCCGACGGGGTGAAGAAGTCGATGCCGCCCGAGCGCACTTGCGCCAGCATGTCGGTATCGCCGCCCAGTTGGTTGTTCGGGAAAATCTTGATGTCGACGCGGCCGTTGCTTTCCTTCAGGATGCGGTCCGCGGCTTCTTGCGCGCGGATGTTCAGCGGATGCGTCACCGGCAGGTTGTTGCCGTACTTGAGCGTGTAGTCGGCCGCGCGGGCGATCAGCGGGAATCCGCCGGCCAGGGCAACGGCGGGCACCGCGCAAAGGCGGCGCAGAACACTACGGCGTGTCAGCAGCTTCATGGTTGTCTCCAAAATCGGTTTTATGATGTTTTTTGATGTGCCACAAAAGCGCCATAACCATGCGGCAGACTGGACAATAGTGAATTGACGCTATCATCGTCAAACCTTATTCATGATGGTTTTTGATGTGAATAGAACGTCGCCCGACCGCAAGCTAGCCCGTTTGGCCGATGTGGCCGCACGCGCCGGTGTGTCTACCGCCACCGCCGATCGTGTGTTGAATCGCCGGGCCGGCGTGCGCGCCAACACCGCCCAGAAGGTGTTGAAGGCCGCCATGGAACTGGACTATCTGCCCGAACAGGAACTGGCCGCCGCCCTGCCGGCCGAGCCGATGCGGCTGGTGTTCTTGCTGCCGCGTGGCAGCAACCGGTACTTGCGCATGCTGGGCGACACCGTCAGCTATGCGCATGAACACTTCGGCCCGCTGAACGCCAAGTGCCAGATCGAATACGTTGAAAGCTTCAACCCCGACGCGCTGGCCCAGGCGCTGGCCAAGCACGGCAAGCGCGCCGACGGCATTGCCTTCATGGCGCTGGAACATCCGGTGGTGCGCGAAGCCGTCAACACGCTGGCGCAGCAGGGCGTGCCCACGGTGACGCTGATTTCGGACCTGGCCAACAGCGCGCGCACGGCTTACGTGGGGCTGGACAATCGCGCCGCCGGGCGCACGGCGGGTTACCTGATCGCGCGCTTTGTCGGCCCGCGCGCGGCGCACGTGGCGCTGATTGCGGGCTCGCGCCATTACCGCGCGCACGAGGAACGCGAAAGCGGCTTCTTGCAGCTGTATGCCGAACAGTTCCAGGCGATGCAGGTGGTGGATCTGCGCGAAGGCTATGACGATGCGCAGCGCAACTACGAGCAGACGCGGCAGTTGCTTGAGCAATATCCCAATCTGGCGGGCATCTACAACATCGGCGGGGCGTCGGACGGCGTGGCGCGCGCGTTGAAAGAGGCCGGCTTGCAGCATCGCGTGGTGTTCATTGGCCACGGGCTGACGCCGGACACGCGCTCGCTGTTGATTGACGGCACCATGGACGCCGTGATTACGCAAAGCCCGATGGAGGCGCTGATGAGCTGTGTGCGCATCTTCAGCAACTTGCGCGACAAGCGCAGCCCGATGAACGGCGTGGAACTGGCGCGCAGCCAGGTGATTTTTCGGGAAAACCTGCCCTGAGGGGAGTTTGCTTCAACATGCTTGCTATTTAACTGCCTAGGCAGATAAAATCCGCTATCGGCAATCGCCATCGCGGTCGCCATCGCCATCCACCCCACGAGACAACCATGGCCACCGCCAAACCCGCCGTGCTGGACCGCTTCTACACCGGTGAGCTCGGTTTCATGATCACGTCCGTGCGCGGCAGCATTCACGATGCGCTGGAGCGCGAACTGGCGCCGTTTGACCTGACGACCCCGCAGTACGTGGTGCTGAACTGCCTGGCCAAGGGGTGGGGCCGCACGCTTAGCGATTTTTGCCGGGTGCTGGCGTATGACTCGGGCGCGATGACGCGGCTGCTGGATCGCATTGTGGCCAAGGGCTATATCCGCCGCGTGGAAAACGAAGCGGATCGGCGCAGCTACCTGATCGAATTGACCGAACAGGGGCAGGCTGCATTGCCGCAGGCGCTGGCCGCCACGGAAGTCGCCATGCGCCGTCTGCTGGCCGGCTTTTCTGAAGCGGACGCTGAGACGCTGCACAAGCTGTTGTCGCGCGTGTTGATGAATGCGCAGGCGGACGAGGTGTAGGCAGCCCGTACGCAGCGACCCGTACGCAGCGACCCGTTCGCAGCGATCCCTGCGCAGCGACCCGTAGGCCCTTTTCCCCAGCATTTTTTTTATCCATTTATCTGCCTAGGCATATACAGCCTGGGCATAAAAATAAGCCAAAGCCATGCAAGCCTTTTCCAGCGACGCCCCAGCCACACCCCGAATCCCTCCCGCCTTGCTCGCCACCATCGGCGCGCTGACGTTCATCGACTTCCTGCAAAACGGCATGGTCACGTTTGCCGCCACGCCCATCATGGGAGAAATCGGCGCCAGCCCCGAGGAATACACGTCCGTTGCCGTCATCTACGCCTGCGTCGCCGTGGTGATGATTGCGTTGCAAGGCTGGCTGGTGCATCACCTGGGCCTGCGCCGTTATCTGCTGGCGTCGCTGGGCGCGGCCGCAGCGGGCGCGGTGGTGTGCGCGATGTCTCGGGGTGAGGCCGGCTTTCTGACGGGCCGGGTGATGATGGCGATGGGGTGCGCGGCCATGCTGACGTCGTCCCGTTTGACGGTAAACCTGATCGCGCCGGGGCCGGCGCGCTTTCATGGCATCAAGGCGCTTGCCACGGGCCTGTGCACCGGCACGGCGCTGGGGCCGTTGCTGGCATCGGCGGCGGTGGACCACGATGGCTGGCCGCTGATGTTCTGGTTGGTGGCCGGGCTGTCGCTGCTGGCGATGTGGCCGGTGGCGCGCGCCATGCCGGGCAAGCAGGCGGGCGCCACGGTGGCCGGGCAGGCACGCCTGGCGCCGATTGCGGCGTTGGGCGTGGGCAGTTTTCTGCTGCTGCATGCGTTGCAGCGGTCCTACTACGATTTTTTCAGCGACCGCCATCGACTGGTGCTGTTCGCCCTGGCCGGCTTGCTGGCGCTGGCGTATTTCATCCGCGCCGAGACGCGCAACGGCGCGCCGCTGCTCAAGCTGGGCGGCATGAACGAGGTGCGCTTTCTGTGCGGCCTGGCGTTGTTCATGTTTTGTTATTTGATGTTGGGCGCCAACGGCTACCTGGTGCCGCAGATGCTGCAACGCGCGCTGGGCCTGTCGTGGGCCAACACGGGGATGTTCTTCGCGATGGGGTTGGGGGCGGGCGTGCTGACTTTTGCGGTCATGGCCCAGCTGCTGCCGCGTTGGCCGTCGCCCCGCAAGTTCTTCGTGGCCGGGTTTGTGGCGCTGGCGGCGTTCAGTGTGCTGATGGCTCGGCTGACGCCAATGGCAGATCCCTGGGCCGATGTGCTGCCCGCGTTGGCTTGCTATGGCGTCTTCATCATGATCTTGATGCCGGCTACCGCCATGAACACGTTCACCGGGCTGACGCATGACCCGGCGGTGTTTGCGCATGCGCAGCAGGTCAAGAACATGCTGGCGCAGGTGGGGCAGGCGCTGGGCATCATGGCGGCCACCGTGGGGCAGCAGTGGTTGACCTCCAAGCACTACAACGTGCTGCAAGCGGGCGTGACGCAGGGCAACATCAATGTCGAAGCCGCGAAGGCCGCGCTAAGCGGCGTGTATGCCGCGGTGGCCGATCCGGTGCAGGCGCAGCGCATGGCGCTGGCGCGCATCGCGCAGCTGGTGGATCAGCAGTCGGCGCTGCTGGCCAATCTGGATCACTTTCGCGCCCTGGCTGTGTTGGCAGTGGCCGGCGTGCTGATCAGCTGGACGCAGCGGGTGTTCCGGTAGCGTGGCCGTGCCGATGGCGCGCATGTTTCGATACCGCGCAGGTTCCGGTACCGCGCATGTTCCGATACCGCGCAGGTTCCGGTACCGCGCATGTTCCGATACCGCGCAGGTTCCGGTACCGCGCATGTTCCGAACCCGCAGCCACCCGAACCCGCACCCGCCCGAACCCGCAGCCGCGCCGACACTGCCCCTCAGTTCGGCCCCAGCTGCCCGATCACCTGCCGCGCCACATCGGCCAGGGACAGGCCGCCGTCCATGGCCGCGCGTTGCAGGCGTTCATGGGCGGCCTGCTCGGTCAGGCCGTATTGGTTGATCAGCAGCCGCTTGGCGCGGTCGATGCGCTTTCTTTCTTCCAGCGCGACGCGCACCGTGTTCAAGGCGTCGTCGGTGCGCTGCATGTGCAACGTCTGCTCGCGCATCATTTCAAGAATGGACCGCTCCAGCACGCTGCCCACGCCATCGGCGGGCGGCGTGTCCAGGGGCCGGCTTTGCACGCTGAACACCATGCTGGGCGCGCGGCCGCTGGCATGGTCGGCGTAGCGCGACAGCAGCAGTTGTCGGTCGTCCAGCTCCTGGCGGGTCTCGACGATGCGGCGTTCGCATTGCCGCGCCAGCGCCTGCGCCAACAGGCTTTCAACGTCGCGCATGGCGTCGATGCGGGCCGTGCACAGCTCGAACCACAACTCGGCCAGCGTGCCGTCCACGCGCTGGTCGGCGGACGTGCGTTGCGCCATGTCGCGTAGCCGTTCGACCGGCTGGCCTTGTTGCTGGATGCTTTCCCAGCGTTGCAGCGCGGCGTCTTCGGCATATTGCGCGTAGATGTCGAAGCTGCGGGCCTGGTGCGCGGCCAGGCCCAGCATGCGGGCCTTCTGCGGGTCGGTGAAGAAACCGTTGGTGAAGCCGATGACGCCGGTGGCGCGTTCCTGGCCGCTGAGTTCCTTGCCCTGCATGAAGTTCAGCAGCGCGACCAGCAGGCGCGTCACGCCGGGGTCCAGCGCGGAATCGGCGGCTTCGAACACCACGGCCAGCAGGCTGCTGATGATTTGCGTGTAACGGGCATCGGCGTCTTCGGCGGGCACGGACACATCACGCACCTGGCGGCGCAGCGCCGGCAATTCGTCCAGCCGAAACAGCGCGAAGGCAATGCAGTTAAGCAGGCGGGCCTTACCGCCGGCGTGGGGGGCGGTGGCCGCCAGCCCGTCAAGAAAACGGCGGACGTCGGCCTCGACGCGGGCGGATTCCTGAGCCAGCCCGCTCAGCGTCTGGGCCTTGCCGTCTTGCGGCACGCCGTTCTGTGCGCTGCACAGCGTCAGGTTGGAGTAGCCGCGTTCTTTTTGCAGCGCGTGCACCAGCGCGCTGACGTGCACGGCCAGTTCGCACGTGACGGCCAGGGTTTCCAGGCCGTGCAGTTCACTGCGCCGCGCGGCAAGCAGGAAACGCAGCGGGGGTGGGATGTGGCGTTCGACCATAAGGGCAAAGGGAGGATCAGGCGCTGCGGCGCATCAGCGGTTCGGCGGCTTGCGGCAGGGGGGTATCAACCCTGTCAAGCACGTGGCATGCCGCGACGTCGCCGATGACCAGCACGGCGGGGCTGCGCAGCTGAAAGGCGGCGGCGTCGGACGTCATGCCGGACAGCGTCGAGCGGCATTCACGTTGATCCGCCAGCGAAGCGCGTTCGATCATCGCCACGGGCGTGTCGGGCGCCATGCCGGCTGCCAGCAACTGGCTGCTCATGTCGTGCAATTTGGCTACCCCCATGTAGACCACCAGCGTCGTGCCGCTTTGCGCCAGCCCCGTCCAGTCGGGCGTGGCGCCGTCCTGGGAATGGGCGGTGATCAGTGTAACGCCCTGGGCCATGCCGCGTTGGGTCAATGGGATGCCGCAAGCGGTGGCGGCGGCCAGCCCGGCCGTGATGCCGTTGACGATTTCACAGGCCACCCCGTGGTCGCTCAGCCATTGGGCTTCTTCGCCACCGCGTCCGAAGATGCAGGGGTCGCCGCCCTTTAGTCGCGCCACGCGCAGCCCTTGGCGGGCATAGCGCAGCATCAGCCGCTGGATGAATTCCTGCGGGGTTGAACGGCAGCCACCGCGCTTGCCCACATAGACCAGCCGCGCCTGCGGGCAGTAGTCCAGCACTTGCGGGTTGACCAGGTCATCGACCAGGACGACGTCGGCTTGTCCCAACGCCCGCACGGCTTTGATCGTGAGCAGTTCGGGGTCGCCGGGGCCGGCGCCGATCAGCCAGACGGAAGGGTTCATGATGGGCTCCAGGGGATGCAGGGGATCAGCGATCAAGCAAAAGAAAAACTACCACCACGAACTGGACCAGGCACAGGCCTTTCCAGAACGCCAAAGGGTTGCGTTCCAGCAGCGGCAGCCGTTCGCCCCGGTGCGTGGCCTCGGGCGGATGGCGCAGCGCGTGCGTGAATTCCGATAGCTCGGCGGTGCGCAGCGCGGGGTCTGGGTGCAGCGCCCGGCTCAGGACTCCGTCGACCCAGGCGGGCAGCTCGCGCTCGCGGTCCAGCACCGACACATAGGTCAGCCGCATCTGCGCGGCGCGGCTGCGCGCGCGCGCCACGTCGGCGCCATAGGGCAGCCGGCCGGACAGCATCTGGTAAAGCATGGCGGCCAGGGAATACAGGTCGGATCGCGGCGTGCCGGCTTCGCCCAAAAAGTATTCGGGCGCGGCGTATTGGGCGGTGCCCAGCATGGCGGGCGGCTCGTCGCCCTGCGGGGCGGCGTCCCACAGCCCGGCCGCCTGGGTCGAGCCCAGGTCGATGATGCGCGCCACGCCGTCGTCACCGATCAGCACGTTGTCGGGCCGCAGGTCCTGGTGCACGATGTCCAGGCGATGAAACGCTTGCAGGCCACGGGCAACCTGTTCAATCAGCGTCACCGCCTGCGCCAGCGTGGGGCGAGGGTTTTGCGCCATCCAGCGCGTCAGCGTGCGCCCGGGCAGGTATTCGCTGACGGTGTACAGCGTGCGGCGCTCGCGCGGCATGGCCCAGGCGCGCACGACATGGCGGCTGTCGATGCGGCGGGCGATCCATTCCTCGGTCAGCAGGCGTTCCAGATACGCGGGGTCATGCCGCAGGTCCAGCGACGGAATCTTGATGACCACCGCGTCGCCGCTGTCGATGTCATGCGCCAGATAGACGTGGCTGCGGTGGCTGGCGTGCAGCTCGTCCTGGATGCGAAAGCCCTCGAATTCCATGCCGGCCGCCAGCAGCGGCGGGCAGGGCAGGTTCAGGCTGTATTGCGCCAGTTCAAAGGCGCGGCGCGCAGGCAGGGCGTCGATGCGGACGATTTGCGCGGTCAGGTTGTCGGTGCTGCCGCGTTCCAGCGCCCGCTGCGCCAGGCGGCGCGCCGCCGCGTCCAGTGCGTCGGGGTGGGCCGCGATGGCCTGGGCGACGTCGTCCGCATTGATATGTTCGTAGACGCCATCGGTAGCCAGCAGAAAGACGTCGCCGGCTTCCAGCGGCTGCGTGTGGTAGTCCACTTCCAGGTGCGGCGCCAGGCCCAGCGCGCGGCCCAGATAGCTTTTGTCTTGCGATATCCAGACGCGATGGTCGTCGGTCAGCTGCTCCATCACGCCCGCGCGCAAACGGTAGATGCGCGCGTCGCCAATGTGCAGGATGTGCGCGGTGGTGGCTTTCAGCACCATCACCGTCATGGTGCAGACGTAACCCCGATCCGCATCGCGCGGCTGGTCGGCGTGATGGCGTTGGCGCGTTTGCCCGTGCAGCCAGCTGTTGGCCGCGCTTAATACCTTGTGCGCCGACTTTTTCACCGACCAGGTTTCGGGCGTGCAGTAATAGTCTTCCAGAAAGCTAGCCACCGCCGTTTCGCTGGCGATGTGGCTGACCTGGCTGCTGCTGATGCCATCGGCCAGCGCAATTGCGATGCCCTTGGTGTGCAGCAAGGGCTCGCCGGGCACGCACAGGCCGTGAAAATCCTGGTTGACGGGTTTGACGCCCGGCTCGGTGTGCTGGCCCACCGCCACCCGCAACGTAGCGGCGGTGCTGGGGCCGGGTTCGCGGCGGTCCATTGCGGTGGGCGTCCCGATGCGCAATCAGTTGAAGCGGCGCTTGGGCGCGGTCTTCATGTGCGTGGTGTACAGCGTCAGGCCGGTCAGCGAGATGCCGCCGATCAGGTTGCCCAGCACCACGGGGATTTCGTTCCAGATCATGTAGTCCATGATCGAGAACTTGCCGCCCATGATCATCGCCGACGGGAACAGGAACATGTTCACGATGGAATGTTCAAACCCCATCGCAAAGAACAGCATCACGGGCATCCACATGGCGATGACCTTGCCGCTGACCGACGTCGAAATCATGGCGCCGACCACGCCCAGCGACACCATCCAGTTGCACAACACGCCTCGGATGAAGATCGTCAGCATGCCGCCCGCGCCATATTCCTTGTAGCCCAGCGTGCGGTTTTCACCGATGTGCGCAATGACTTCACCGACCTTGTTGGGCGGTACGGAAAAGCCGTAGGTAAACACAATCGACATCAACACGGCCACCGTCAGCGCACCCAGGAAATTGCCCACGAAGACAACGCCCCAGTGCTTGAGGATGGCCTTCGCGGTCACGCCCGGGCGCTTGTCGAAGAGGGCCAGCGGCGTCAGCACGAACACGCCGGTCAACAGGTCAAAGCCCATCAGGTACAGGATGCAAAAACCCACGGGGAACAGCGCCGCGCCCAGGATGGGCGAGCCGGTCTGCACCGTGACGGTCACCGCGAACACGGCGGCAATGGCCAGGATGGCGCCCGCCATGAAGGCGCGGATCAGAACGTCGCGCGTCGCCATGTAGATTTTGGATTCGCCGGCGTCCACCATCTTGGTGACGAATTCGGAAGGGACCAGGTAGGACATGATTTACCTTTTGCGTTGGTGACAGTGATCAGGAGGCGCGGCGTCAGGCGATTTCAACGGTGTCGCCGTTGAAGCGGGCCTGCCAGGTGCGCAATTGCTGTTCGGGGTACTGCACGCAGCTGCCGTCGGCCAGACGGAAGTGCTGCTTGTAAAGCGGCGAGGCCACGACCAGATTGCCGCCCAGATGGGCAAGCAGGCCGCGCCCGATAACGTTGGCGCCGGATTTGGGATCGCGGTTTTCAATCGCGTATAAGTCCGGGCCGTCGGCGTCGGGCAGGTAGAACAAGGCAATCTGCTGGCCATCCAGCAAGACGACCACGCCGGAGTCGGCAACGAGGTCATCGCGGGTGCAGACCGCGCGCCAGGTCGGTGCGCGGGAGGCGGGGGGGGCAGAGCGCGCGGCAGTGCGGGCGCCAGTGGGGGCGGGGGCCAGGGCGTTCATCAGACGATCTCCTCGGCGATGGGGATGACGCGCGCCGCCGGGCGTGCAGGCGAGGGGGCCGGGGCGGGCCGGGGTTGGCCGCGTTCTTGAACAAACTGAATGTCCGGGTCGCCGCCACGCTCGTTGACGAAGGTGCGGAAGCGCTTGAGCTTTTCCGGGCTGCTGACGGTGTTGGCCCATTCGCATTCATAGCGGTCCACCACCAACTGCATTTGCGCTTCCAGCTCGGCGCCCAGGCCCAGGCTGTCGTTCAGCACCACGTCCTTCAGATAGTCCAGCCCGCCTTCCAGCGACTCGCGCCAGACGGATGTGCGTTGCAGCTTGTCGGCGGTGCGGATGTAGAACATCAGCACGCGGTCGATCATGCGGATCAGCGTGGCGTCGTCCAGGTCGGTGGCGAACAGTTCGGCGTGACGCGGGCGCATGCCGCCGTTGCCGCACACGTACAGGTTCCAGCCGTTTTCGGTGGCGATGACGCCGATGTCCTTGCTTTGCGCCTCGGCGCATTCACGGGTGCAGCCGGACACCGCGAACTTCAGTTTGTGCGGCGACCGCAGGCCCTTGTAGCGGTGTTCGATGTCCAGCGCCATGCGCACGCTGTCCTGCACGCCGTAGCGGCACCACGTGCTGCCCACGCAGGACTTCACCGTGCGGGTGGACTTGCCGTAGGCATGGCCGGTTTCAAAGCCGGCGGCGATCAGTTCGCTCCAGATGTCCGGCAGTTCGTGCAGCTGCGCGCCGAACAGGTCGATGCGCTGGCCGCCCGTGATCTTGGTGTACAGCTTGTATTTCTTGGCGACGGCGCCGATGGCGATCAGGCCGTCGGGCGTGATCTCGCCGGCCGGTATGCGCGGCACCACCGAATAGGTGCCGTTCTTTTGCATGTTCGCCATGAAGGTGTCGTTGGTGTCTTGCAGCGGCACCAGGCGCGGTTCCTGAATGGGGCGGTTCCAGCACGACGCCAGAATCGACCCCACGGCGGGCTTGCAGATGTCGCACCCGACGTGGCCCTTGCCATGGCTGGCCAACAGTTCTTCAAACGTTTCGATGCCGCCGACGCGCACGATGGCGTAGAGCTCCTGGCGGGTATAGGCAAAGTGTTCGCACAGGCTTTTGTCGACGGCGACGCCGCGACTGGCCAGTTCGTGTTCCACCACCTGCTTGAGCAGCGCGGCGCAACCGCCGCAGCCCGAGGCCGCCTTGGTGCAGCTTTTTACGCCGGCCAGGTCGGTGCAGCCGCCGTCGATGGCGGCGCTGACGGCGCCTTTGCTGACGTTGTGACAGGAGCAGATCGTGGCGGTGGCGGGCAACGCATCGACGCCCAGCGCGGGCGCGGCGCTGCTGGCGGGTAGGATCAGGCTGGCGGGGTCGGCAGGCGGCGCGATGCCGTTCTGCGCGTATTGCAGCAAGGTGTCGTAGTAGCGGTTGTCGCCCACCAGCACCGCGCCCAACACGCGCTTGCCGTCTGCCGATACGACCAGGCGGCGATAGCTGGCGCCGGCTTCGTCGATGTAGCGGTAGCTGCGCGCGCCGGGCGTCGTGCCATGGGCGTCGCCGATGGAACCCACGTCCACGCCCAACAGCTTGAGCTTGGTGGACATGTCGGCGCCGGTAAAGGGCTGTTCCGGCACGCCGCACAGCTCGGCGGCGGCGATGCGCGCCATCTGGTAGCCCGGCGCCACCAGGCCGAACACGCTGCCGTTCCAGGCAGCGCATTCGCCAATGGCGTAGATGTTTTCATCGCTGCTGCGGCAATGGTCGTCGATGGCCACGCCGCCACGTTCGGCCAGCGCCAGCCCGGCGCGGCGTGCCAGCGACACCTGGGGGCGGATGCCGGCCGAAAACACGATCAGGTCGGTTTCCAGCGGCGCGCCTTCGGCAAAGCGCATGCGATAGCGGTACTGCGTGCCGGGCTTGATGTCTTGCGTGGCGCGCGACAGGTGCACGCCCACGCCCAGCGCCTCGATGCGCGCCTTGAGCGCGGCGCCGCCTTCCTCGTCCAACTGCACCGGCATCAGGCGCGGCGCGAATTCCACCACGTGCGCTTCCAGGTTCAGCGACTTCAATGCGTTGGCCGCCTCCAGCCCCAGCAGGCCGCCGCCCACCACGACGCCACGGCGCGCGCCTTGCGCGGCCGCGCGGATCAGGTCCAGGTCGTCGATGCTGCGATACACCAGGCGCGACGCGCCCTCGGCGCCGGCGATGGGCGGCACGAACGGGTAAGAGCCCGTGGCCAGCACCAGCTTGTCGTAGCCGACGCGGCCGTTGGCCGTGACCACTTCGCGCGCGTGGCGGTCGATGTCCAGCACCGGTTCGCCCAGATGCAGGGTCAGCCCGTCGCGGTCATAAAAGGCGGCCTCGCTCATCGACATCGATTCGGCGTCGCGGCCATTCAGGTATTCGGACAGATGCACGCGGTCGTAAGCGCGGCGCGTTTCCTCGCCATAGACGTGGATGCGATAGCGCTCCAGCGCGCCGCGTGCAATCAACTGTTCGACGCAATGGTGGCCCACCATGCCGTTGCCGATGACAACCAAGGTCTGCAAGGAGGCGGGAGTGGCCGTTGCTTTCATGAATTTCCCCAGGCTTGTGGTTTGGGTTTCAAAAGACAAAAAGCGCCCTGGACCTGTCGGTCGGGGCGCCTTTGCCGGTACTGCTTAAATTGTGCCGCGGGCCTGTTGGGGCCTGCATGAACACTTAAGCAAAGACCATGCCAGGTTGGAAAAGGACGGCCGCGCGGGGCGGGATTGCGCGCGGCGTCATAGGGAAAAGGGGGGAAAGCGTGGGGACATCAGGCGACACACGCGGCCTCCAGGCGGGCCGCGCGGTGCGTCAAAGCGGTGCAAGTTGTTGTGCGCCGCGCACTGCTTTGGCGCGGCGCGATGGGGTACGGCGTGGCGGCGGGCGGCAGGGCGTCGTCGGGGTCAGTGATTCGCGCCTTTGCCCGCGCGGAACGCGCCGCGTCGTACCCGCAGGCTGCTACGGACGGTGGTCTTGCTGCCCCTGACCGACTTCGATCGGCGTGACTTGGTCCCCTTGGGGCGGTCGCTGCGTGCCTTGGCGCGCGCGCGTGCGGTGCACGCCGCGGCCAGCGCCAGCAGTTTGTCTTCGTCCAGTTGTTCGGCGTCCACCAGTTGTTCGTCCGCGCCTTTCAAGGCGATCAGCAGTTCGTCCAGCTTCAGGTGCAGCGCGCGGCCGTCCTTGTTCTGACTTTGCTGAATCAAGAACACCATCAGGAACGTGACGATGGTGGTGCCGGTGTTGATGACCAGCTGCCAGGTTTCCGAATAGCCGAAGAAAGGGCCGGTGACGGCCCACACGATCACGGCGCACAAGGCAGAGCCGAACGCGATGGGCGAGCCCGCCCAATGCGTGACGCGCGCGGCAAAATGGTCGAAGAATTTTGTGAAGGCATTCGACTTCGGCACGGGTTGCGGCTGCTTGCCTTGCTTGTCGGCCGGCGTGTCGCCCGGCTTGTCGTTTTGCTTATCGCTCGGCTTGTCGCCGTGCTGTGGCGCCGTCTTCTTCGCTTCCACATCGTTCTTCATGAGCATCACCTGCTAATCCTCATCGTCTGATTGCATTGCATCTACAAAGCCGCCGTCCCGGCTACTTGGGCCGCGGGTCGTGCAGCCCCGCATCGGGCGGGGTCAATTCACCGGCGCGCAGGCGCGGCAGGCAGTTCGCCATGGCGCGCGCAACGTTGCGCACCTCTTCCTGCACCGCCGTGTCCAGGTCCAGGTCGGCGTGGCTGGTGGCGTAGGGCTTGTAGTAGCCGATGTACCGCTCCAGCCGGGCCATCGACCCGGCATCAATCAGGCCCATCCAGTCCAGCCAATCGCTCAGCGCGCGCCGTTGGCCCTCGATACCGGCCACGTCGCCGTGCACCACCAGGCCGTAAGCCCGGCCCGCCAGGTGTTTCGGATAGGGCCAGCCGTCCAGTTCAATGGCCTTGGCCTTGGCCGCGTCCTTGCCGGACGTGGTGGTGGGGTCCGGGTTGCCGCCGTCGGCGCACACCAGCCGGTCGATCATCAGCTTGAGCGGGCTGGGCGACTGATACCAATAGGTGGGCGCCAGCAGGATCACGCCGTGCGCCGCCACCCACTGCTCGTAGATGTCATTCATGGCGTCGTTGTCCTGGCCCAGCGAATGGTTGGGATAGCAGCTGCACGGCCAGTGGCAAAGCGGCATGGCGGTGGACACGCAGCCTTTGCACGGATGGATCTGATATTGGTATTCGGACGTGAGCCGGCTCAGGTCCAGCAGGTCGGCCTGGACGTGGGCGGCTTCCAGCTCGGCGCACACGATCTGCGCCAGACGCCACGTTTTGGATACCTCGCCCGGACAGGTGCCGTCGTTGCGCGATGCGCCCACCACGACCAGCACGCGCGACGGCGTATCCGCGCGGCGCTGCTTCTGTGCGGCTTGCGCCAGGCGGTCGTGGGCGTCTTTCCATTCCACCGACAAGTCGTAGTCGGGATCGGCGTAGGCCGCGCCGGCCTTGACGGTGATGGGCGCTTTGCGGCCGCCCTGGTAGGCGTCCCACGCAATGGCTTCCAGCCGGTCCAGCGCGGCTTGTTCGGCCTGGAAGGCGGGGTCATAGAAGCGGCGCATGAAGCGCAGCCGGAAGGTGTCGCGCGAAAGTGGTCCGGAGTATTGGCCGGTGCGCACATCGGGCTTGGGTGCGGTCATGAAGCTCTGCCTGCGAACAGTGACGCATGGCAAGCAGCAAGCCGCGTGCCCGTCAGTTGCCGCCCGTCATCACCACCATGATCTCGGCTGGCCGGGCGCTGCGCGTTAAATAGATGTGCCCCACACCGCTGTCGAAATAGGCCGTCTCGTGCTTGGCCAGCACCAGCGATTCCCCGTTTTCAAAGCGAATTTCGATTTCGCCTTCCAGCACCACCAGGAATTCCTGGCCGGCGTGGCGCATGTAGTCATCGAATTCCGACGCGTCGCGCGCCAGGATGCGGCCGTACATGGGCGTCATGCTGCGCTGGGGATACTGGCCGGCCAACAGTTTGTAGTCGTAGGCGCCGGTCATGTAGCCGGGCGATTCGGCCAGGGTGCAGCGCAGGGCGGCCGGGGCAGGGCGGCCGTTTTCCGCGGGGGTGACGGGGCCGAACAGGTGGGCAATATCGACGTCAAGCGCACGCGCCACGGCGGCGAACTTGGCGTAGCTGATCGACACCTGGCCCAGTTCCATCTTCGATAGCGTAGACAGCGCCACGCCGGTCAAGGCCGACAGTTCCTTTAATGTCATTGAGCGCGCCCGGCGCAGGCCCCGCAATCGGACGCCCAGGCTGGTCCGGTCGGCCAGGATGTTGTCGGCGGGCGAGGCGGCGGGGGGCGTAGAGGCGGGCGGTCGGATGATGGGCATGTCGGTGCTTTCCCTAGGCGTCAGGGGCAAGCGCTAGGCTGGCCGGTTTTTTTCGTTGACGGATATTTTGTCATATCCGAGAATTCTCAAATACGAGAAATAGCCGCTTCATACATTGGCTCGTACATTGACACGTACTTTGGGACTGCAAGTGGAACACGCATCGAAAGCGCAGCAATTTGACGTGGTGATTGTAGGCGCGGGCATTGCCGGCGCGTCGTTGGCGTATCGCCTGACCGCCGAAAAACCGGGACAGACGCGGGTCATCTTGCTGGAACGCGAGTCGCAGCCTGGCTACCACTCCACCGGCCGCTCGGCCGCGATGTTCATGGAAACCTATGGCACGGCGCAGATCCAGGCGCTGACGCGCGCCAGCCGCGCTTTCTATGAGAACCCGCCCGCCGGTTTCACCGAACACCCTTTGCTGCAGGAACGCGGCTGCCTGTATATCGCCAGTGCCGAGCAGCGCGACCAGCTGATCCAAGGCTATGAGGCGGCGACGGCGCAAGCGGGCAACGTGCAGTTGCTGGACGCCGCCCAGGCCATGGCACGTGTGCCGTGTATCCGCCCCGAAGCGGTGGCGGGCGGCGCCTTGTTTGAAGCAGACGCGCGCGACCTGGACGTGCATGCGTTGCACCAGGGCTTTCTGGCGGCAGCGCGGCGGCAGGGCGCGGTCGTGCATTGCAATGCCGAGGTGGAAGCCGGCCAACGGTCGGACGACGGCGTGTGGACGTTGCGGCTGACGGACGGCGCCACGCTGCACGCAGGCGTGGTGGTCAACGCGGCGGGCGCGTGGGCCGACGACCTGGCCGGGCGCTGCGGCGTGGCGCCCGTGGGCTTGCAGCCCTGCCGGCGCAGCGCCTTCATTTTTGCGCCGCCCGACGGCGTGGATTGCAGCGCGTGGCCTGCCGTGGTCGGCATCGACGAAAGCTTCTACTTCAAGCCGGACGCGGGTCAGTTGCTGGGCTCGCCCGCCAACGCGGACCCGGTTGCCCCGCACGATGTGGTGGCCGAAGAACTGGACGTGGCCACCGGCATCTATCACATCGAATCCGCCACCACGCTGACCATCCGGCGGCCGTCCCACGTGTGGGCCGGGCTGCGTTCGTTCGTGCCGGACGGCGACATGGTGGTGGGCTATGACGTGGCCCAGCCCGGGTTTTTCTGGCTGGCGGCGCAAGGCGGCTACGGCATCCAGTCGGCGGCGGGCGTGTCGGCGATGGCGGCGGCGTTGCTGGCCCGACAGCCGCTGCCAACGTGGCTGGTGGACGAGGGCGTTGCGCCGTCCCTGATGGCACCGGGCCGGCTGCGCTAGCGCGGACGGCCGGCGACCGGGCTGCGGCCGGGGTGCGGCCGGGAGTTGCGGCCGGGAGTTGCGGCCGGCGTTGCGGCTGCGCAGCGGCGTTGCGGCCGACTACCCGAACGCGGCCATGACTGCCGTGAAGGCCGCCGCGACCAGAGGATCGGCGCGGCGGGTGGCTTGCGTGATAAACGACAGTTCCGCCTGGATCGCCAGGCCGGGCAGCAACAGCAGCCCGTTCGCCTGGGACTCACGCAGCGCGATGGAATCGCGCACCAGCGACAGCCCCACGCCCGACCGCACCAAGTCCAGCATCGAGGCTTCCTGATCCACCTGCGCCACCGCGTTCGGCGTGACGCCCAGCGCATCGAACCGGGTGGCCAGCAGCCGATGGTGCACCGAATCCGGCGGCGTCCAGATCCACGGCAGCGCGGCAATGTCCTGCCATCCACGCCCGGCCACCTGCGCGCCCCATCCCTTGGGCGCCACCACGTAGTACGTGAACGTGGCCAGCGGCAACACGTCCAGCAGCGGTGGGCCGCCCGTGGCCCCGGCCGGACCCAGGAAAAACCCCACATCCAGCTCGCCCGCCCGCACTTGCCGTCCCACCGAGCCGGACATGCCGTGGCGCAGCGTGGGGCGGATTTTCGGATAGTGCTCCATCAGGTGTTGCAGCGTGGCCCCCAGCCGCAGGAACTCCGGGTCCAGGATCGTGCCCATGCGCAGTTCGCCCTGCACGGTGTCACGCAAGGCGCTGATGGCGCGCTGGAAGTCTTCCATGGCGTCCAGCACGCGCTGCGCGGCGGGCAGCAGCGCGCGCCCGTCGGCATTGGGCGCCAGGCCCTGGGCGCTGCGCGCAAACAGCGTCAGGTCCAGCGATTCCTGAAAGTTCTTCAGTTGCAGGCTTAACGCTGGCTGCGTCAGGTGCAGGTGTTCGGCCGCGCGGGTCAGGTTGCCTTCGCGCGCCACGGCGGCAAAGGTGCGTAGATGCTTGAGGTCCATGGCGCCGTCCGAAATGGGGTGAGCATTATTAAAGGTGCTTATAAACGGATTTTCAACATTTCATTGGACAGCGGCGGCCTGCTGCGCCAGAGTCACGCCAGATGCCCGGCGTGCGTGGCAACGCCGAAGCCGGGTCGGCTCAATGTGGCGGCAGGTGTAAACCCCGCCAAGCAGATAAGAAGAGCTTATGGAGACATACGACTTCGTCATCGTGGGCGCGGGCTCGGCCGGCTGCGTGCTGGCCAACCGGCTCAGCCAGGACCCCGGTACCCGGGTGCTGCTGCTGGAGGCAGGCGGCCGCGACAACTACCACTGGATTCATATCCCGGTGGGCTATCTGTATTGCATCGGCAACCCGCGCACCGACTGGATGTACCGCACCGTGAAAGAACCGGGGCTGGGCGGCCGGTCCCTGATCTACCCGCGCGGCCGGGTGCTGGGCGGGTGTTCGTCCATCAACGGCATGATCTACATGCGCGGCCAGCGTGAAGACTATGAAGACTGGGCTGCGCTGTCGGGCGACCCGGCCTGGGGCTGGGACCAGGTGCTGCCGGTGTTCAAGCGTAGCGAAGACCACCACCGGGGCGCCAACGAATTTCACGGCGCCGGGGGCGAATGGCGGGTCGAGGCGCAGCGCTTGCGGTGGGACATCCTGGAAGCCTTCGCGCAAGCGGCCGAACAGGAAGGCATCCCTCGCGTGCAGGACTTCAACCGGGGCGACAACTTCGGCAGCGGCTATTTTGAAGTGAACCAGCGCAGCGGCTGGCGCTGGAATACGGCCAAAGCATTTTTGCGCCCGATTCGAAAGCGGCCCAACCTGCATGTGATGACGGGGGCGCAGGCCGAGCAGCTGGTGTTTGAAGGCAAGCGCTGCGTGGGCGTGCAGGTGCGCGTCCAAAGCCAGGGGCAGGGCAAAGGGCAGGGCAAGGGCGAGCCGCGCCTTGTCACCGTGCGCGCGCGACGCGAGGTGGTGATGGCGGCTGGCGCGGTCAACACGCCGCATCTGCTTGAACAGTCGGGCATCGGCGAACCCGCGCGCTTGCGCGAAAGCGGCATCGCGCTGCGCCATGCCTTGCCGGGCGTGGGCGAAAACCTGCAAGACCATCTGCAATTGCGCGTGATCCTGAAGGTCAATGGCGTCAAGACGCTGAACCGGATCGCGGGATCTTGGTTGGGCAAGGCGGGCATCGGGCTGGAATACCTGCTGCGCCGTAGCGGCCCGATGAGCATGGCGCCGTCGCAGCTGGGGGCCTTTGCCAAGTCTGACCCGGGCCAGGCGCGCGCGAATGTAGAGTTTCATGTGCAGCCCTTGTCGCTGGGCGCGTTTGGCGAACCGCTGCACGCCTTCGACGCCTTCACGGCCAGCGTGTGCAACCTGCGGCCGACGTCGCGCGGCAGCGTGCATGCGCAAGGCGCGGCGGGCACGCCCGCTGGCGCGGCGCCGGTCATTGCCGCCAATTACCTCAGCACCGAGGCCGACATCCAGGTGGCGGCCGATTCCATCCGACTGGTCCGCCGCATTGCCGCCGCGCCGGCGTTGCAGCGCTATCGCCCAGAGGAATGGTTGCCGGGGCCGGACTACCAGACGGACGCGCAACTGCGCGAGGCCGCCGGCAAAATCGGCACCACGATCTTTCACCCGGTGGGCACGTGCGCGATGGGCAAGAGCGCGGACAGCGGCGCGGTGGTGGATGCGCGCCTGCGCGTGTTCGGGCTGGAGGGGTTGCGCATCGCCGACGCGTCGGTGATGCCGCTTATCACGTCGGGCAACACCAATTCGCCCACCATCATGATCGCGGAGCGCGCCGCCGACATGATCCGCGAGGACGCCGACATGCGGCGTTAGGTGGGCGAATGGCGCCGCGTCAGCGCAGCGAGCGGTACACGTCCTGGCGCTGCGGGTGCGTCAGGATGACTTGCCACAGCTGCCCTTCGCGTGACCGGAAGAACCCGGCGCAACACATCAAATAGTATTTCCACATGCGGTAGAAGCGCGTGCCGTAACGCGCTTGCAGCGACGGCCAGGCGCGTTCAAAGCGGTCCCACCAGGCCATCAGCGTGCGGTCGTAGTCGGTGCCGAAGTTATGCCAGTCTTCGATGATGAAGCGGTGTTCGACGGCGCCGGCGATTTCGCGCGCGGACGGCAGCTTGCCGTTCGGGAACACATAGCGGTCGATCCACGGGTCGGTGCTTTGGCTGGTGGCCGCGATGCCGATGGTGTGCAGCAGAAAGATGCCGTCCGGCGACATCAAACGCTGCACGTTGCTGAAGTACGTGTCGTAGTTCTTCGGCCCCACATGTTCAAACATGCCCACCGACACGACCTTGTCGAAGTTGCCTTGCAGGTCGCGGTAGTCTTGCAGCAGCAGTTGCACCGGCAGGCCCTTGACGCGATCCTGCGCCAGCGCCAGCTGCTCTTTCGATACCGTCACGCCGGTGACCGACACGCCGTAGTTCTCAGCCGCGAACTTGGCCAGCCCGCCCCAGCCGCAGCCGATATCCAGCAGCGTTTCACCGGGCTTGAGTTGCAGCTTGCGGCAGATCATGTCCAGCTTGGCCAACTGCGCTTCTTCAAGCGTCTGGGCGTTTTCCCAGTAGGCGCAGGAATAGATCATGCGGCTGTCCAGCATGGCTTCGAACACGTCGTTGCCGGCGTCGTAATGCTGTTCGCCCACTTCAAAGGCGCGATGCTTCGATTGCAGGTTGAACAGCTTGTGCCGCAGGTGTTCGGCAATCAGCTTGATGCGCGCGACGCCTAGTGCGGCCGAGCCCATGTCGGCGCGCAGCAGTCGGGTGAACAGCTCGTCGAGCCGTTCGCAGTCCCATTCGCCGTCCATATAGGATTCGCCCAGCCCCAGCGACCAGCTGGCGAAGACGCGTTCGTACATATGTTTGTCATGTACCTGGATGTCCCACGGGCGCGTGCCGTTGATCTGCACGTCGGCGCGAGACAACACGTCTTGAAGCACTTTTGGCGGTTCGGGGGGCGGGGGGCTGACGTCGGGTGAAGAATGGTCGGCGGTCAGCGGAGAGACAGGACTGCTTTGCTGCATACGGACTCCATATCAATTTTGGGATGACTGATCTGGCAATGCCTGAAGCTCATAACTCTGGCCCCAACGAACGGCCGATTCCAATTTAATGAATGGATCGGCTTGATAGCCAACGGCAATTTACCTGCCGTGCAAACCGGGGGCGCCAGTGAGAATGGGGTGATCGTAGCGAGGCGCGGGCGCAGTGTCCAGCCTGCGGCACGCGGGCGAATTCAGAGTGGGCGGCCGCGCAACTGTCGTGCGTTTGTCCGGCTGGCGCGATTACACTAGTCCGCCTTGGTGAACCGCCGTTTCGGCGCGCGCCGATCCGTTCGATACGTGGAGCCTTTACATGGTGGACGCCAGCCTGCAACCCCGTTTGGAATTCGTCACCTGCGCCAGCCCGGCGGGCTTGCACCGGATGGCGTATTGGGAATGGGGCGACCCGGCCAATGACCAGGTGCTGGTCTGCGTGCACGGCCTGACGCGTAGCGGCCGGGATTTCGACGTGCTGGCCCGCCGCCTGGCGTCGCGCTACCGCGTCGTGTGCCCCGACGTGGTGGGCCGTGGCCGGTCGGACTGGCTGGCCAACCCCGCCTTCTACACCGTGCCGCAGTACGTATCCGACATGGTCACGCTGCTTGCGCGGCTGGCACCGGCAAGGCTCGCCTGGGTGGGCACGTCGATGGGCGGCTTGATCGGGCTGGCGCTGTCGGGCGCCGCGGTATTCGCCGGCGCCATGCAGGCGATGCGGCCCCACGCGGGCATGTTGCCGCCCGGTCAGGGCATCCAGCTGGACAAGCTGGTGCTGAACGACGTGGGCCCGCGCCTGGAAACGGGCGCCTTGTCGCGCATCGGCCAATACGTCGGTCAGCCGGGCGAATTCCCCACGTTTGAAGAGGCGGTGGCTACGATGCGCGCCAATTCCGAAACCTTCGGCCCGCACACCGACGCGCAATGGACCGAGCTGGCCCGGTTCCTTTACCCGGAGTTCGATGGCAAATGGGTCAAGCACTACGACCTGGCGCTGGCCCAGGCGCTGGCCGCGCAAACGCCGGACGAATTGGCCGCCGGCGAACAGATCCTGTGGCGCTCGTATGACGCCACGCCGTGCCCAATCCTGATCGTGCGGGGCGAGAAGTCCGATCTACTGACCCGCGCCACGGTTGACGAAATGCTGAAACGCAATCCGCGCGCGCAGGCGCTGGAAGTGCCGGGCGTGGGACACGCGCCTACCCTGATCGCCGATAGCCAGGTGGAACCCGTGGCGGCGTTCCTGTTGGCTTGAATGTCCGCCGTGCGATTACGGGGACGGCACGGCGCTATTCAGCGCGGCGGGCCTTCTCTACAATAGCCCGATGACATCGCCCACCCTGAACATCGATCTGCATTGCCATTCCACTGTGTCCGACGGCGCGCTGGCGCCTCGCGACGTGGCGCAGCGCGCGCACGCCAACGGCGTCGACGTCTGGGCATTGACGGATCACGACGAGGTAGGCGGGCTGGCCGAAGCGGCCAGCGCGGCCCAGGACCTGGGCATGCGGTTTTCCACCGGCGTTGAAATTTCGGTCACGTGGGCGGGCTTGACGGTGCACATCGTGGGCTTGCAGTTCGACCCGAACAACGCCGACTTGGTGGCCGGCCTGCGCCAGACCCGCTCGGGCCGCGCCGAACGCGCCAAGCGTATCGGCGACCGGCTGGCCGACATGGGCATGCCGGGCGCCTACGAAGGCGCGTTGCCGTTCGCGGGCAACCCCGAACTGATCAGCCGCACGCACTTTGCGCGCTACCTGGTCGAAGCGGGCTACTGCCCCGACGTGCAAACCGTATTCACCAAGCACCTGGGCGACGATCGCCCCGGCCATGTGCCCATGCAATGGGCCACGCTGGCCGAAGCCGTGGGCTGGATCCGCGGCGCGGGCGGACGCGCGGTCATCGCGCACCCGGGCCGCTATAAGTACACGCCGCTGCAATTCGCCGCGCTGTTCGACGAATTCCTGCAATTGGGCGGCGAGGGCATCGAAGTCACCACCGGCAGCCACACCGTCGAAGAAGCGCGCCAGTATGCCGAGGTTGCGCGCCGCTACGGCTTCCTGGCATCGCGCGGGTCTGACTTTCACAGCCCCAAGGAAAGCCGGATCGACCTTGGCCGCCTGCCGTCGCTGCCGTCCGACCTGAAGCCGGTCTGGCACGATTGGTTCTGACGCGGGCGGCCCGCGCCGCTCCGCCTGCCAGCCCCGACTAATGTGATTGCGCCGTCACGGCGCCAGTGCTTGAGCATCGCCATGAATAAAGCCTTTGTTAAAGAGTCCGACAACGAGGACGACGACGACCTGCCGCAAGCCCAGGCTTTGCCCGTGGGCACAAAGAACTACATGACCCCCGAGGGCTACGAACGCCTGCGCGCCGAACTGACGCACCTGATGAACGTCGAGCGTCCGTCGGTGGTGCAAGTGGTGTCGTGGGCGGCGTCCAACGGCGACCGCTCGGAAAACGGCGACTACCTCTACGGCAAGAAACGCCTGCGGGAAATCGACCGCCGTATGCGCTTTTTGACCAAGCGGCTGGACATCGCCGAAGTCGTCGACCCCGCCTTGCAGCCCAACCGCGACCAGGTCTTTTTCGGCGCCACGGTGCTGTATAGCGACAAGGCCGGCGAAGACCACACCGTTACCATCGTGGGCGTGGACGAGGCCGAGCCGCTGGCCGGCAAGATCAGCTGGATTTCGCCGGTGGCGCGCGCGCTGATCAAGGCCAGGGAAGGGGACACGGTGGTGTTGCGCACGCCGGGTGGCATCGAAGAACTGGATATTCTGGAAGTGCGCTACCCGTAGGCGCGACGGGCCGAAAAAGGCAAAAGCCGGAAAAGGGCGAAAGGGCAACAGGGTCCGCGCGCAAACCGGAACATTGCCCGCCGCCCAAAAAGGAAACAGGCGCCAGCTTTTGACTGGCGCCTGTTTGGTTGGGAGGGCTCTGACGTCCCTGCCTCGGTTTGGCGGCTTGCGCCGTCGTTCCCCTGGGGCTTGCTGCTTAAATCGATGCGTAGGTGTCGGTGTCGGTGTCGGTGTCGGTGTCGGCGTTGGCGTTGGCGTTCACCGAGCCGGCCTTACTTCTTGCGCGCGGCGATGGACTTTTCGGCCATGTTGACCAGGTCTTCGCCGATCTGCTTCTTCCACTTGTCGTACACGGGTTGCGTGACCTTGGCGAAGGCGTCGTGTTCGGCCTTGGACAAGGATGTCACGGTCACGCCGTGGCCTTCAATTTCCTTCAGCAGCGACGGGTCTTCGGGCGTGACGCCCTTGCGCGCAATCACGATCTGCTGCTTGCCGGCATCCAGCGCGGCCTGGCGCACAATGTCGCGATCCTTTTCCGACCACGAATTCCACACTTCGCGGTTCACCACGAAGATCAGCGGATCCGCCACGTAGTTCCACAGCGTCAGGTATTTCTGGCCCACCGTGTACAGCTTGGAACCCGTGTAGATCGACAGCGGATTTTCCTGCCCGTCAACCGCGCCGCTGGCCAGCGCCGGTTGCGCATCGGCCCAGCTCATCTGCGTGGGGTTGGCGCCCAGCGCGGTGAACGTGTCGATGTACAGGGGCGAACCCACCACGCGCAGCTTCATGCCCTTCATGTCTTCGGGCTTTTTGATGTCGCGCTTGGAATTGCTGAGCTGGCGATAGCCGTTTTCGCCCCAGGCCAGCGGCACGACGCCGGCCTTTTCAATCAGCTTGAACATTTCGCGGCCCACGTCGCCTTGCACCAGCGCGTCGATGGCGGCGTAGTCGGGCATCAGGAAGGGCAGCGAGAACAGGTTCAGCTGCTTGACCTGCGGCGACCAGTTGATGGTGGACCCCACGGCCATGTCGATCACGCCCTGGCGGATGGCGGTGAATTCGCGCGTCTGGTCGCCCTGCACCAGCGACGTGCCCGGGTACACCTTGATGTTGATGCGGCCATCGGTGCGTTCGCGCACCAGCTTGGACCAGATCTCGGCGCCCTGGCCCCACGGGAAGGTCGTGCCCACCACGATGGACAGCTTGTATTCGGGCTTGTAGTTCTGCGCGTGCGCCGGCGTCATGCCGACCACGGCGGCGGCGCACAGCGCGGCGCCGATCAGGTTGCGGAATTTCATGGGGTGTCTCCTCTCTCTGAGTGTGTCTGTTGTTGTTGTCGGTTGTTTGTTGTCGGTCGTTGATGGTTGTGCAGCAACCTGCTCTTTCAATAGCCCAGCTTTTTCGGCAACCACAGCGCCAGCTGCGGAAACACCAGCACCGCCACCAGCACCAGGAACATGGCGCCCAATAGCCACACCACCCAGCGCACCGTGGATTCCATCGGCACGCGCGCAATGCGGCACGACACCATCAGGTTCACGGCAAGCGGCGGGGTGAACTGGCCCAGCGCCACCTTCAAGGTCAGGATCACGCCGAACCACACCGGGTCCCAGCCGTAGGCATTGGCAATGGGCATTAGCAACGGCACGAAGATCAGGAAGATCGAAATGCCGTCCAGGAACATGCCCACCGTCATCAGCAGCAGAATCAGCAGCGACAGCACGCCCCATTCGCCCAGGCCGGAATTGACGATGGCGTTGGTGATCGGGTCAATCACGCTAAGCGTGGACAAGGCCCACGCGAAGATGCCCGCCAGCGTCACCACCAGCATGATCACGGCGGACAGCTCGGCCGCCTCGCGCAAGATGGTGTACAGGTCGCGCAGCTTGATGGTGCGGTGGATGAAGCCGCCCACGAACAAGCCGTAGAACACCGCCACGACCGCCGCCTCGGTGGGCGTGAACCAGCCCAGGCGCATGCCGCCCAAAATCAGCACCGGCGCGGCCAGGCCCCATGACGCTTCGCGCAGGCTTGCCCAGAAGGGCGGGCGCGGCAAGTGCGCCTCCAGCGCGCCCATCTTGTATTTGCGCGACAGCCAGACGGCCGGAATGATCAGCGCGAAACCGGCCAGGATGCCGGGGATCATGCCCGCTGCGAACAGCGCCGGCACCGACGCGCCGGGCACCAGCACGGAATAGATGATGAAGGCGACGGACGGCGGAATCAGGATGTCGGTGGCGGCGCCGGCTGCAACGACGGCCGCCGAGAACGAACCCGGGTAGCCGGCGCGCGACATGGCGGCAATCATCACCGCGCCCACCGCTGCCGCGCATGCCGGGCCCGAACCCGAAATGCCGCCCAGGAACATGGCCACCGCAATCGACACCAGCGGCAGCATGCCCGGGCCCCGGCCCACGATGGCAATCGCAAAGTCCACCAGCCGCTTGGCCACGCCCGATCGGTCAAAGATGGAACCCACCAGCACGAACATGGGGATGGCCAGCAGCGGGTACTTGGCCAGCCCCGCGTAGAAGTTCTGCGGCACGGTCAGCAGGCCATACCAGGGCGTGTCCAGGTTGGACAGCACGATGGCGACGGTGCCGCCGATGCCCAGCGCCACGCCCACGGGCACGCCGATCAGCATCAGCACAATGAAGACAACGAAGAGCAGGGTGGCGATCATTTCGTGTCGGCGCCCCGGGCGATGCGGCGGAGGGTGCCCAGCGTGCGCAGCGAGATCGCCGCGGCCATCACGGGCAGCCAGATCGAATACCACCAGGTAGGCACGCCAATGGCCGGCGACGTTTCTTCGTAGATGAATTCGTCGGACACCAGCTTGACCGACAGCACGGTCAGCAGCACGAAAAAGGCCAGCACGCAGCCGTTGGAGATCAAGGCCAGGATGCGCTGGCGGCGGGGCGAGCCGCTGTCCGCCAGGATTTCGATGCGGATGTGGTGGTTGCGCACGAACGCCACGCTGCCGCCCGCCATGGTCAGCACGATCAACAGGAACACCGAGATTTCTTCGGTCCAGGCGAATGACTGGTCGGTGAAGTAGCGCACCAGCACGTTGGCGAAGGTGATCAGCGCCAGCGTGGCCAGCAGGATGACGGCCAGCCAGTCTTCGATGGCAAGCGGCACCTTGACGGCGGGATCGGATTCAACGGGGATGATCGGTTCGACGGGTTCGGCGGGGGCTTCAGGGCGGGACATGGGTGCGGCGACGGCAGGGCGCTTGGCGCGTTCTAGTCATGGGGTCGCTGCATCCTACCGTCGGCCCGCAGGCGCCGGTCTTCGTGTTTTCCCGTGGTGCGGGGCGGCAACAACATGCTGCGTTGCGTCAGAGTCGGCCATGCCCTCGGGGCCGCGCGGCGCGTGTCGCCAGCGACAGCGCGCGATGACACCAAGGCTTTACCGCGATATTGCCGTGCACCATTTTTGTGCGGCGGCGTTGGAATTCTTTTGTAACATCGGCCGAAATGGCCGCTTGGCAAGCTTCTTGAACAACAGCTCCGGGAAAACCCCCTAAACAGGTAAAATCACTTTTTGCACCCATCCTTATACGGCGCCCGCATCGTGTCCCTAGTTCAGCATCTGCCTGGTTCCTCCGTCCTGTCCTCCTTTCGTCGCGATCGCCTGTTGGCGCAATTGAAGGAAGCCGGCCTGCCGGTGGCCGACATCTCCGCTCGCTACGAGCACTTCGTCAGCACCGACGCCGCCTTGACGGCCGAACAGCAGCAACACCTGACCCAACTGCTGGATTACGGCACCCCCAGCACAGCCGACGCCCCGGCCAAGAGCCTGTCGCTGCTGGTCATTCCGCGCCTGGGCACCATTTCCCCGTGGGCCAGCAAGGCCACCGACATCGCCCACAATTGCGGCCTGTCGTCGGTGCACCGCATCGAGCGCGGCGTGCGCTATGTCATCACCCCCGAACGCGGCCTGCTTGGCACCAAGTCGTTTGACGACGCCATGCTGGCGCGCGCGGCCGACTGCCTGCACGACCGCATGACCGAAACCGTGGTCGACGCCAACTTCGACGGCCAGGCGCTGTTCCAGACGCTGGCCGGCAAGCCGATGCGCACGGTTGGCGTGCAGGCCGATGGCGTCAAGGCGCTGGCCGAAGCCAACGTGTCCTTGGGCCTGGCCCTGTCGGAAGACGAAATCGAATATCTGGCCAAGTCCTTCACCGACCTGGGGCGCGACCCCACCGACGTGGAACTGATGATGTTCGCGCAGGCCAACAGCGAACACTGCCGCCACAAGATCTTCAACGCCGAATGGGTCATCGACGGCCAATCGCAACCGAACACGCTGTTCGGCATGATCCGCGCCACCCACAAGGCGCAGCCGGAAGGCACGGTCGTGGCGTATTCGGACAACGCCGCCATCATGGAAGGCGGCCCCGCGCAGCGCTTCCAGGCCGGCGTGCCCGGCGTCACGGGGCAGGGCGCTGACGGCGCCAGGTACATCCGCCGCGACACCACCGTGCACACCTTGATGAAGGTGGAAACGCACAACCACCCGACCGCGATTGCCCCGTTCCCGGGCGCATCCACCGGCGCGGGCGGCGAAATCCGCGACGAAGGCGCCACCGGCCGGGGCTCCAAGCCCAAGGCCGGCCTGACTGGTTTTACCGTGTCGCACCTGCGTTTCGACGACGCGCTGCAACCCTGGGAAGCCGACCACCACGGCCTGCCCGAGCGCATCGCCTCGCCCTTGTCCATCATGATCGACGGCCCCATCGGCGGCGCGGCGTTCAACAACGAATTCGGCCGTCCCAACCTCTTGGGCTACTTCCGCTCGTTCGAGCAGACGGCAGGCGGCACGCGCTGGGGCTATCACAAGCCCATCATGATCGCGGGCGGCCTGGGCAGCATCGACGCCGGCCTGACCCACAAAGACGTGATTCCCCCCGGCGCGCTGCTGATCCAGCTGGGCGGCCCGGGCTTCCGTATCGGCATGGGCGGCGGCGCCGCCTCCAGCATCAGCATGGGCAGCAACTCCGCCGAACTGGACTTTGATTCCGTCCAGCGCGGCAACCCGGAAATCGAACGCCGCGCGCAAGAAGTCATCGACCGCTGCTGGCAGCAGGCCGAGAACAACCCCATCATCGCCATCCACGACGTGGGCGCGGGCGGCTTGTCCAATGCCTTCCCGGAATTGGTCAACGACGCCGGCCGTGGCGCCATCTTCGACTTGAAGCGCGTGCCGCTGGAAGAATCGGGCCTGTCGCCCGCTGAAGTCTGGAGCAACGAATCGCAGGAACGCTACGTCCTGTCGATTCTGCCGAAAGACCTGGAACGCTTTGACGCCATCGCCCGCCGCGAACGTTGCCCGTATGCGGTGGTGGGCGTGGCCACTGAAGAGCGCCAGCTGCGCGTGGTGGACGGCGAGGGCCTGCCCGGCCTGGACACGATCCGCCCGCAAGGCGAGGCCGAAGTGCGCCCCGTGGACGTGCCGATCGACGTCATCCTGGGCAAGCCGCCGCGCATGACGCGCGACGTGCGCCGCCTGCCGGGCGTGTCCGCGCCGCTGGACCTGGCCGGCATCGACCTGACGGAAGCGGCCTACCGCGTGCTGCGTCACCCCACCGTTGCCAACAAGTCCTTCCTGATCACCATCGGCGACCGCACCGTGGGCGGGCTGTCCAGCCGCGACCAGATGGTTGGCCCGTGGCAGGTGCCGGTGGCGGACTGCGCCGTGACGCTGGCCGATTACGAAGGTTTCCGTGGCGAAGCCATGTCGATGGGCGAACGCACCCCCATCGCCATGCTTGACGCCCCGGCGTCCGGCCGCATGGCCGTGGCCGAAGCGCTGACCAACCTGGCTGCCGCCGACGTGGCGCGCCTGGAAGACATCAAGCTGTCCGCCAACTGGATGGCCGCTTGCGGCGTCGATGGCCAGGACGCCGCGCTGTATGACACCGTGTCCGCCGTCAGCGAACTGTGCCAGGCCACCGGCCTGTCCATCCCCGTGGGCAAGGATTCCCTGTCCATGAAAACGTCCTGGGAACAGGACGGCGAGCAGCGCCAGGTGGTCGCGCCCGTGTCGCTGGTGGTGACGGCGTTTGCGCCGGTGGCCGACGTGCGCGCCAGCCTGACCCCGCAACTGCGTACCGACGCGGGCGACAGCGTGCTGATTTTGATCGACCTGGGCCGTGGCCGTCACCGCATGGGTGGCTCGATCCTGGCGCAGACGTACAACCAGATCGGCGAAACCGTGCCGGACATCGACGCGCCGCAAGACCTGCGCGCGTTCTTCATCACCATCCGCACGCTGGCCGAAGCCGGCACCATCCTGGCCTACCACGACCGTTCCGACGGCGGCCTGTTCGCCACGTTGACCGAAATGGCCTTCGCCGGCCGCACCGGTATTTCCGTGAACCTGGACATGCTGACGTTCGATCCGCAATCGGCGGACTGGGGCGACTACAAGATCCGCCCGGACCAGGTGAAGGTGCAGCGCGAAGAACTGACGCTGAAGGCGCTGTTCTCGGAAGAAGCCGGCGCCGTCATCCAGGTGCCCGCCGCGCAACGCGACGCGGTCATGCAAGTGCTGCGCGGCGCGGGCCTGTCGGCTCACTCGCACGTCATCGGCGGCCTGAACGGCGCCGACGAAGTCGAGTTCTACCGCGATGGCAAGAAGGTCTGGGGCCAGCCGCGCGCTGAACTCGGCCGCGCCTGGAGCGAAGTGTCCTACCGCATCATGGCCCGCCGCGACAACCCGGCTTGCGCGCAAGCCGAACTGGACGTCTGGAACGATACGACCGACCCGGGCATGAGCCCGAACGTGTCGTTCGACCCGCAAGAAGACATCGCCGCGCCGTTCATCAACACCGGCAAGCGTCCGCGCGTGGCCATCCTGCGCGAGCAGGGTTGCAACAGCCAGGTGGAAATGGCCTGGGCGTTCGACACTTCGGGCTTCGAAGCCATCGACGTCCACATGACCGACCTCTTGGCCGGCCGCGTGGACCTGGCGCAGATGCAGGGCCTGGTGGCCGTAGGCGGTTTCAGCTACGGCGACGTGCTGGGCGCCGGCGAAGGCTGGGCGCGCACCATCCGCTTCAACAGCCAGTTGTCGGATCAGTTCGCCGCGTACTTCGCGCGTCCGGATACGTTTGCGCTGGGCGTGTGCAACGGCTGCCAGATGATGGCGGCGTTGGCTCCGATGATTCCGGGCGCCGAGCACTGGCCGCGCTTCACGCGCAACCAGTCGGAAAAGTACGAAGCACGCCTGTCGATGGTGGAACTGGCCAAGTCGCCGTCCATCTTCTTTGCCGGCATGGAAGGCGCCCGCATCCCGGTCGCGGTCGCGCACGGCGAAGGCTTTGCCGACTTTTCCCAGCAGGGCGATGCCGGCCGCGTGCTGACCGCCGCACGCTACATCGACAACCGTGGACTGGCCACCGAAGCCTACCCGTTCAACCCGAACGGCAGCCCGGGCGGCCTGACTTCCGTCACCACCGCCGATGGCCGCTTCACGGTGATGATGCCGCACCCGGAACGCGTGACCCGCAACGTCATGATGTCGTGGGCGCCCGAGAAATGGGGCAGCGCCGACCAGGGCGGCACGTACAGCCCGTGGATGCGCATCTTCCGCAATGCGCGCGTCTGGCTGAAGTAAGCTCGGGGGCGGCAATGCCGCCGCCGTATGACAAAAAGGACGGGCCACGGCCCGTCCTTTTTTTGTTGTTGCCGGACGGGCGTTGCCCGTCCTTTTTGTTGTCACTGCGTCCGCTGTGACGCTTAACTGGCAGCCGCCCGCAGCGTTCCCGCCTCGCGCTCGAACTGGCTGGCCAGCTCTTCCGCCGCGGGTGTCAACGGCTGCGATGTGCGTTGCAGCAGCCCGATCACGTAGTCGGGCAGCGGGTCGGTGATGGGCACGATGTCCAGTTGTTCGCGCAGCATCCCGGTGGCGATCAACGTGGTCGGCAGCAACGCCATGCGGTCGCTGTTGGCCACCAGTGCCGCCGTGTCGATCACCCCGTCCGTGTGCATGTCCACGCGCGGCGTGCCCAGGCCGGCCTGCAAGAACACGTCGTACACCGACGCGCCGGGCTGGCCGGGCGGCCCCGCCACCGCGAACACCACGTCGCGCAGTTCCTGCAACGCCTGGGCTTGCCGCAAAGGGTGGTTGCGGCGCGCCGCGACCACCAAGGGGCAGGTCAGCAAGGCGCGCGCGGTCAGGTTCGGGTCGGCCTGGTCCGTGTTGACGGGGCAGATGGCGAAATCCAGTTGCCCATCGCGCAGCAGCGGCATCAGGGAATGGTAAAGGCCGCTGCGGCAGTGCAGTTCAACCTCGGGGTAGCGCTGCCGAAAGCGCTGAATCGCCGTGGGCGCCAGCAGCACCGAGGCCGCCGCCGAAATGCCGTATTGAACGGTACCCAGCCGTTCGCCCCGCATTTGCGCCATGGTGTCGCGGGCGCGCTTGGTTTCGTGAACCAGGTATTGCGCGTGCGGCAAGAAGCGCTTGCCGTAGTCGTTGGGCCGCATCCCCTTGGCGTGCCGGTCGAATAACGACAAGCCCAGCGTGCGTTCAAGACGCCGCAGGGACTTGGTCATTGCCGGTTGGGTTTGTCCGGTGGCGCGGGCTGCCGCGTGCACGCTGCCATGTTGCGTGACGGCAAGAAAATCGAATACCTGCTGCAACTTCATGTTGATGCCCCCCTATTGCTCAGTCGAGCTTGCTGAAAGGTCCCCGGCTACTCATCCAAAGTGCTGACCGACCGTAGTTCATTAGCTGTCAAGGTAGCAAGCAAGGGCAGGGTGCCGCAGCCGTGTCCAGCGCATGCGGATTCAACACTGGCGCGGCTTGCAGGCCGATTGGGGCTTGCGAGGCATCGCTCGCTGACAATCTTTTGTAACGTAATGAGATATTTAACTTTTCGTTGCAACCTGCCGTAAACCCGTAGAGCGTAATGCAACCCGGAGTGGCTTTTCATGTTCAAGAACCTAAGTATTCGCGCAATCCTGACGACCGCCTTGGGCGTCTTTTTCGCGCTTTTCCTATTGACCGGCGTGGCCGTCTATCAACAATTGACCTCCAACCGCACCTCGATCGAAGTGCTGCTGGACACCAACCTGGTCCGCGCCAACGCGGTGGATGGCGCGGGCGCCGAACTGCTGCGCGCCCGCCTGGTGCTGCTGGCCGCGCAGAGCGCGCTGCTGGAAGGCAAGTCCATCGACAACATGGCCAGCATGCAGCGCCTGGATGGCTATACCAAGAAGGCGTCTGATTTGATCGACGCCGCGCGCAAGCTTCCAGAAACCACGGAAGTGGGTAAGCCGTTGTTCGACGGCGCGCTGGCCGCCTACGACGTCTATGTGCGCGACGCCATTGCGCCGATGGTGGCGGCCATTCGCGCGGGCAAGCCGCAGGACGCCAGCCGCCTGAACCTGGAAAAGGTCACGCCGCTGGGCATCCTGTTCACGCAGGCCATCCAGAAGTACGTGGATTACGCCGACGACGTGGGCCAGCGTGTGGCGCGCGAGGCATCCACGCGCATCAACGGCGCGATCGTCGTGCTGATCTGTTTGCTGGTGGTGGTGGCGGTGTTGGTGGTCAGCCTGTACGCGATCTTTGCGCGTTCGGTGTTCCGTCCGCTGCACGAGGCCGGCCGCTTGTTTGACCGCATTGCCGGCGGCGACCTCAGCAACCGCATCGAGCAGCGTGGCAATAACGAAATCGGCGTGCTGTATGCCGCCGTCAAGCGCATGCAGGACAGCTTGTCGCGCACCGTGTCGGCCGTGCGCCTGGGCGTGGAAGAAATCCACACCGGGTCGCGCGAGATCGCGGCGGGCAACATCGACCTGTCGTCCCGCACCGAGCAGCAGGCCGCGTCGCTGGAAGAAACGGCCGCCAGCATGGACGAGTTGTCGTCCACGGTGAAGAACAATGCCGACAGCTCGCGCAGCGCTTCGCAATTGGCGTCGGCGGCTTCGGAAGTGGCCACGCGCGGCGGCAAGGCCGTGGGCGACGTGGTGGGCACGATGCGCGGCATTGCGGATAGCTCCAAGCGCATCGCCGATATCGTGGGCGTGATCGACGGCATCGCCTTCCAGACCAACATCCTGGCGCTGAACGCGGCGGTGGAAGCGGCGCGCGCGGGCGAGCAGGGCAAGGGCTTTGCGGTGGTGGCCAGCGAAGTGCGCGCCTTGGCGCAGCGCAGCGGCCAGGCGGCCAAGGAAATCAAGGGCTTGATCGACGAGTCGGTGCAAAAGGTGTCGATCGGTTCGGACCAGGTGGAAGCCGCGGGCGCCACCATGCAGGAGATCGTGACGTCGGTGCGCCGCGTGACGGACATCATCAACGAAATCTCCAGCGCGTCGGAAGAGCAGTCGCAAGGCATTCAGCAGGTGAACCAGGCGGTGTCGCAGATGGACAGCGTGACGCAGCAAAACGCCGCGCTGGTCGAGCAGGCGGCCGCATCCGCCGCATCGCTGGAAGCCCAGGCGCAACGGCTGCGTGAAGCGGTGGCGGTGTTCAAGCTGCAAGCCGGCGGACAGGTGATCGATGCCGACGCCGCTGCCTTGGGCCGCAATGGCGAACCGGCGCTGCTGGGTGCCTGAGCCGGGGTGGCTATTGCTGGGGGGCGCCTAGCTGGGGCGCCTAGCTGGGGGCGCCGAGCTCGGGGCGCGTAGCCGGGAGCGCCGAGCCGGGGGCGCCGAGCCGGGGGCGCCAAGCCCGCGGCGCCATAGCCGGGATGCCATAGCCGGGGCGCTTTCGTCCTGGCGAGCCGGGGCGTCTTAGCCGGGCCCCCGACCGGGGAACCGCAACCCAGCCTTTCCCAGCCTGCCCACGGCCGACCGCGACACCGCCGTCGGCCAAAAAAAAAAGCGCCCCTCGGGGCGCTTTTCTCATTTCCGTCTTACTGGTCCAGCTGAATATTGGCGTCGGCGGCGACGTTCTTCCACTTCTTCACGTCGCTGGCGATCACTTGCTGGAATGCGTCCGACGAACCGGCCACCACCGTGCCGCCCAGGCTGGCCAGCTTGGCCTTCACTTCCGGCGTGTTCAGGGCCTTGACCGACGCGTCGTGCAGCGCCTTCTTCACGTCATCCGGCAACCCCTTGGGCGCCAGCAAACCGTTCCAGGCGTTGGCTTCGTAGCGCGGCAGGCCGGCTTCCTTGAAGGTGGGCGTGTCGGGCAGTTCGGGCGAACGCGCGTCGGCCGCGATGGCGATGGGCCGGATCTGGCCGCCCTTGATGTACGGCAGCGACGCCGGCACCGGTTCCCAGATCATCGACACCTGGCCGCTGATCACGTCGGTGAACGCCGGGCCCGCGCCACGGTAGGCGATGTGCATCAGCTTGGCGCCCGTCATCGACTTCATCAGCTCCATGGCCAGGTTGCCCAGCCCGCCCGCGCCGGACGAGGCGTAGGTGTACTTGTCGGGGTTGGCCTTGGACGCGGCGATCAGCGCGTTCAGGTCGGTGGCGGGAAAGTCCTTGGTCACGCTCAGCACGCCCGGCACCGTCACCAGCTGCGTGATGGCGGTGAAGTCCTGCACGGGGTCATACGTCAGCGACTTGTACACGGCCGGGTTGGTGCCGTGCGTGCTGGACGAAGCCAGCAGCAGGATGTAGCCGTCGGGCGCGGAGTCCGCCACGAAGCGCGTGCCGATCGAACCGCCCGCGCCGGCCTTGTTTTCAACGACCACGGTGGCGCCCAGCTCGGTGCCCAGCTGCGCGGCGAACACGCGGCCGATGATGTCGGCGGTGCCGCCCGGTGCAAACGGCACGATCAGGCGCACAGGCTTGGCGGGGTAGGCGGCTTGCTGGGCCGACGCGGCGCCGGCGGCCAGCGTGGCGCCGGTCAGCAGTGCCAGCGCGATGGTGGTTTTCTTGAAAGTCATCAGTGTCTCCAGGCGAAGGTTAGTCGAGGCTGCGGGCGAGCCAATCGACGATCAATTCGGCGATCTGGTCGCTATTGCGGTCCAGCATGCAGAAATGGGAATTGCCGGCGATGCCGGTGGCGGGCAGGTCCAGCACGTCGGCGCGCTGGCCGGCCGCGCGCAGCGCCGCCCAGTACGCATCGGTTTGCGCGCGGTAGCGCTGCCAGGTGTCGTCGGCGCCAAAGTGGTCGCCCCACACCAGCAATTGCGGGGGCAGGCCGGGGGCGGCGGCGGCGGGCGTGCCGGTGGGTTCCAGCGCCACCACGGCGCGTACCGTGCTGGCGTATTCCTGGGCCAACAGCGTGGCGTAGCCGCCGCCCTGGCTGTGTCCGACCACGATGCACGGGCCGGTAAGGTCGAGCAGGGCGCGGTAGGCGTCCAGCGCCATCTCGCCATGCGTCAGCCAGCGCGGCACGAACTGCTTGGCGAACGTGTCGAAGGCCTCTACCGGGAATTGCTGCGCGGGATAAGCGCGGCGCGGCTGGCCGGCCGGTGCATAGCCGGCTTCCGAGCCGATGCGAAACAGGCGCCACGCCTCTTCCTTGGAGCG
The DNA here is from genome assembly GCF_059760425.1 of Achromobacter sp. RT286_PF. Classification (NCBI taxonomy): domain Bacteria; kingdom Pseudomonadati; phylum Pseudomonadota; class Betaproteobacteria; order Burkholderiales; family Alcaligenaceae; genus Achromobacter; species Achromobacter sp. RT286_PF. Next base: position 10,133 of record NZ_JCBAMR010000006.1, on the reverse strand, counting down.
GAAGATGGGCGCGCTGTCGTACACCTGCGGGTACATGGCCCAGGACGCGCGGCCGCGTTCGGGCGCGTCGGACACAAACACGTCATAGCCCGATTGCAGCAGCCGCCACAGCCAGCCCTGGCGTCCGTCCGGCGTGCTTTCCCATTGCGCGCCCGTCATGCCGCCGCCGTGCCAAAGCAGCACGGGGTAGGGGTGGCGCGGTTGTGCCAGCCGGTATTCCTGCACGTACAACTGGCCGACGGGGTAGCCGCCGTTCATGTCGATCAGGCGGGGCGCGTTGTCAACGACCTGCATTTGCTGCATGGGCACGCCGCCGGCCACGGCCTCGGCACCGCCCACGAAATGGCTGCGGATGGACTTGAGCAACACGGGGGAGTCGGGCATCAGGGTTTTCCAGAAGTCGATGCCGGGATGTTAGTTGCCAGATGTTTCTGCCTTGTGCAAAATGCGCAATGCCTGTGCCGAATCGGCACAGATGAACCAGGGCTGGGACGGAGCAATACCGATGGACACGAAATGGCTGGAGGACTTCGTCGCGCTGTCGAAGTCGCGCAATATGTTCCAGGCGGCCGAGGCGCGCAGCGTGACGCACCCGGCGTTCGGGCGCCGCATCAAGGCGCTGGAGGAATGGGCGGGCGTGCCGCTGGTGGAACGCGGCCATCAGGTGTCGACGCTGAACGCGGCAGGGCGCAGCATGCTGGCGGCGGCGATCGATGTGCTGGATATCCTGCGCGACACGCGCCAGGCCCTGCAAAAGCCCGAGCAGGAACGCAATCGGAAAATCACCATCGCCTCGGGCAAGACGCTGGCGCATTCGGTGCTGCCCGGCGTGATGGCGCGCGTGCAGCAGGGCATGGCGCCGTTTCAGCTCAAGGTGGTCACCACCACGCTGAACTACGGCGTGGACATGCTGGCCGATGGCGAAGTGGACTTTCTGCTGTGCCATGCGCACGAGCCGCTGTATGCAAAGATCGACAACCCCGGCTACCGCTGGCGCCGCGTGGGCGCCGACAAGCTGGTGGCTGTCAGCGCCCCGGTGGCGGCGGGCGGGCGGCATCCGCGCTACGCCGTGCCCAAGCTGCCGTCCGATCCGCCCGTGCCTTTTTTGGCCTATGCCGACAGCATGTCGCTGGGGCGCATCCTGGACGATCGGCTGCGCGGCTTGTGCCTGATCGGGCAGTTGCAGACGATGTACGAATCGGACCTGGCCGACGCGCTACACGCCATGGCGCGCCAAGGGTTCGGGCTGGCCTGGCTGCCGCACACATTGATCGAATCGGATCTGCGCGCAGGCACCCTGGTGCGCGCCGATAGCGCCCGCAATGATATCCATATGGAAATCCGGATTTATCAATCGGTAGACAACGCCAAACCCCTGGCGCGCGATGTGTGGGGGCGTATCGAAGCGTACGCGGCTCGATGACGCAATTGTGTGGGGCGGGGCGGGGTGGGGGCTCCCACACATGACAGCGAGCCGAAGCCGCCGACGCCGCGCCCGCTCCCCGCGATGGCGGCCGCGGGCATAAAATACCGGATTACCCCAATCCCGCCCCCCACGCACCCTACAGGATTCCGCGCCATGAACGCCCGTATCCCCGACGACGCCCTGCCGCCCACCCTTGATCCCGACGCCCTCCAGGCGTTTGTCGACGACAAGTGGGACAACGAAATCATCCCCGCGCTGACCGACTACATCGCCATCCCGGCCAAGAGCCCGGCGTTTGACGCCGACTGGGAAAAGAACGCGTTCATCGAACGCGTGGTGCGCGATGCCGCCGCCTGGGTCGAAGCGCAAAAGGTGTCCGGCCTGAAGCTGGAAGTGGTGCGCCTGCCGGGCCGCACGCCCGTCATCTTCTTTGACGCGCCCGCCACGCGTAGCGACCACGGCGACACCGTGCTGCTGTATGGCCACCTGGACAAGCAGCCGGAATTTTCGGGCTGGCGCGCGGGCCTGGGCCCCTGGACCCCCAAGTATGAAGACGGCAAGCTCTATGGCCGTGGCGGCGCGGACGACGGCTACGCCGTGTACGCCTCGCTGACCGCCATCATGGCGCTGGACAAGCAGGGCATTCCGCGCCCGCGCTGCGTGGGCATCGTGGAAACCTGTGAGGAATCGGGCAGCTACGACTTGCTGCCGTACGTGGACGCGCTGCGCGACCGCCTGGGCAACGTCGCCCTGGTGGTGTGCCTGGATTCGGGCGCGGGCAACTACGACCAGCTCTGGATGACGACCTCGCTGCGCGGCATGGTGTCGGGCACGCTGGAAGTGCAGGTGCTGGACGAAGGCGTGCATTCGGGCGATTCCAGCGGCGTGGTGCCGTCGTCGTTCCGCATCCTGCGCCATCTGCTGGACCGCCTTGAAGACAGCGCCACCGGCCGCCTGCTGCCGCAAAGCCTGCATTGCGAAATTCCCGCCGAACGCGTTGAACAAGTGGCCGCCACCGCGCGCATTCTGGGCGACGAAGTGTGGCGCCGTTTCCCCTGGAGCTGCGGCGCCGAAGGCGGCTTTGTGCTGCCGATGACGACCGAGCCCGAACAGGCGCTGCTGAACCGCACGTGGCGCCCGACCTTGTCGGTGACCGGCGCCGAAGGCCTGCCGCCGCTGTCCAGCGCCGGCAACGTGCTGCGTCCGCGCACCGCATTCAAGCTGTCACTGCGCCTGCCGCCGCTGATCGACGCCGTGGCCGCCTCGCAGGAAATCAAGGAACTGCTGGAAGCCGACGCCCCCTACAACGCCAAGGTCATCTTCAAGGCCAACGAAGGCGCCGCCACCGGCTGGAACGCACCGGCTTCCGTGCCCTGGCTGACGCAGGCGCTGGACGCAGCGTCCCAGCAGTACTACGGCCAGCCTTGCGGCTATATCGGCCAGGGCGGCACGATTCCGCTGATGAGCATCCTGCAAAAGGGCTTTCCGAAAGCGCAGTTCATGGTGTGCGGCGTGTTGGGTCCCAAGTCGAACGCGCACGGCCCCAATGAATTCCTGCACGTGCCCTATGGCAAGAAGCTGACGGCCGCCGTTGCGCAAACCATGGCGGCCATGCCGGCATGATTTCGACTTCCGACGCTTATGCCAACGTGGTGGCTGAAACCCGCCACTGGCTGAATCAGGCCGTGATCGGCCTGAACCTTTGCCCGTTCGCCAAGGCGGTTCAGGTCAAGGACCAGATCCGCTTTGCCGTCAGCGACGCCACCGACGCCGAAGGGGTGCTGACCGACTTGCAGGACGAGCTTGCCCTGCTGGCCGAGACCGACCCCGAGAAGATCGACACCACCTTGTTGATCATTCCCGACGCGCTGGACGACTTCCTGGATTTCAACGATTTCGAGGACCTGTCTGACCGCCTGCTCAAGCGCATGCGGCTGGTGGGGGAATTGCAGGTGGCCACGTTCCACCCGCAATTCCAGTTTGCCGACACGCAGCCGGACGACATCGAGAACTACACCAACCGCGCGCCGTACCCCATCCTGCACCTGCTGCGGGAAGACAGCATCGACCGCGCGGTGGAGTCGTTTCCGGACGCCTCGGACATCTATGAAAAGAACATCGACACGATGAAAAAGCTGGGCCTGGAAGGCTGGAAAAAACTGATGACCCGGCCCTAGGCATCCATTTCGCCGTTTGCTTCGTATATGGGATGACACCCCGCGGGCTGCCCCCGCCGGGTAGACCCTTCCCACGATGCGACAGGAGACGGCGGTGCCACACTTTTCACTGATCGCGCGGGCGCGCGGCGATGCGTAGCGTGCCCGTGGCGTCTTTGCTGGCGATGCTGCTGGCCGGCTTGCTGATCCTGGGCTTGACGGCCTGCTCGCCGCTGACGGTGCTTAACGGGGCGGTGCCCGACAACGCCAGCCGCATCGTCAGCGATGTGGCCTATGGCGACGACCCGCGCCAGCGCGTCGATATCTACGCGCCACCCGGGGTGCGGAACCCGCCCGTGGTGGTTTTCTTCTATGGCGGCAGTTGGCGCAATGGCTCGCGCGCCGACTACAAATTCGTAGGCGACGCGCTGGCCTCGCGCGGCATCCTGGCCGTGATCGCCGATTACCGCCTATACCCCGACGCCGCCTATCCCGACTTCCTGGACGATTGCGCGCGCGCCGTCGCGTGGACGCTGCGCCACGTGGCCGACTACGGCGGCGACCCCGCGCGCGTCTTCGTGGCGGGCCACAGCGCGGGGGGCTACAACGCCGCCATGATCGCGCTGGACCCGCGCTGGCTACAGCGTCAGGGCGCCTCACCGTCGATGCTGCGCGGGTGGATCGGCATGGCCGGCCCCTATGACTTCCTGCCGATCGTGGCGGCCAGCCTGAAGCCGGTCTTCCATTTTCCGGGCACGCCGCCCGACTCCCAGCCGATTACCCACGTCACGGCCAACGCGCCGCCCACCTTGCTGATGGTCGGCATGGCGGACACCACGGTCGACCCGCATCGCAACACCGAAGGCCTGGCCGCCGCCTTGCAGGCCGCCCATGTGCCCGTGACGCTGGTGCGTTACGACGGCCTGGGGCACGCACTGCTGGCCGGCGCGCTGGCGCGTCCCTTGCGCTGGCGGGCGCCGGTGCTGGACGACTTGGCGGGTTTTGTCTTGGATGCGTCGGGCGGGCCGCTGCGGTCGGACCCATAGCGCGTTCAAGTAGCGCATGGGTCGCATACCGACCCGGTGCTACGGGTTTTCCCCGATGAATCCAATGCATCCGGGTCTACGTATATACGGCATCCACACGCGCAGCCGGGAATTCCGACGCCCACCGAAACCCCTGCGCTTAACCCTCCGAACCAGGAGAAGACCGATGAGATCTCCCTCTGACTCCGAACGCCTGGCGCTGGACAAGGCGTGCGCGCCCCAGGCGGCGCAGCCCCTGTCGCTGACCGAGCGCCTGTTGCGTCGGCGCTTGCTGGGACAACTGGCGCAATTGCAAGGCGGACGGTTGGTGATTGACGACGCAATGGGCAGCGTTGAACTGGGCGGGCAGGACGCCACGGCGGGCCGGCCGTTGCGCCTGCGCGTGCGAGATCCCGCCTTCTACCGCGCCATTGCCGCCAACGGCAGCGTGGGCGGGGGCGAGTCCTATGGCGACGGCCATTGGCACTGCGACGATCTGACCGGCCTGATCCGGCTGCTGGTGCGCAACCGCGACCTGCTTGACGGCATGGAGCGTGGCGTGGCGCGGTTGGGCGGCGTGGCGATGCGGGCCTTGCACGCGTGCCGCCGCAACACGCGCGCCGGCAGCCGCCGCAACATTGCCGCCCACTACGATCTGGGCAACGATTTTTTCGGCCTGTTCCTGTCGCAAGACATGATGTATTCGTCCGCCATGTGGGCAGGCGAGGACGACACGCTGGAGCAGGCGTCCACCCGCAAGCTGGATGTGATCTGCCGCAAGCTGGACCTGCAACCCGGCCAGCATGTGGTCGAGATCGGCACGGGGTGGGGCGGTTTTGCGCTGCACGCGGCGCGCCACTACGGCTGCCGCGTCACCACCACGACGATCTCGCGCGAGCAGCACGCGCTGGCCACCGAACGCATCCGCCGCGCCGGCCTGCAATACCGCGTGGACGTGCTGCTGCAAGACTATCGCGACCTGCACGGCCAGTTCGACAAGCTCGTGTCCATAGAAATGATCGAGGCGATCGGGGCCGACTACCTGCCCACGTATTTCGGCAAGGTGGGCCAGCTGCTCAAGCCCGATGGGATGGCGCTGATCCAGGCCATCACCATCGAAGACCACCGTTATGCGCAGGCGCTCAAGGCGGTGGACTACATCAAGCGGCATATCTTTCCCGGCAGCTTCATGCCGTCCATCCAGGCGATGCTGCAAGCCAAGACGCGCGCCAGCGACCTGAGCCTGGTGCATCTGGAGGACTTTGGCCTGTCTTACGCGCGCACGCTGGCAGCGTGGCGCGAGCGCTTCATGGCCAACCTGGACGCGGTGCGCGGGCAGGGCTTTGACGACCGCTTCATCCGCCTGTGGGAGTTTTACCTGGCCTACTGCGAAGGCGGCTTTCGCGAACGCGCCATCGGCGTGTCGCACCTGCTGTTGGCGCGGCCCGGCGCCACGCCGGCAGCGGCGCGGTGGGCGGCGCCATGACGCCCGACATGACGCCCACCATGACCTCCGCCATGCCCCCCATCATGCAAGCCCTGATGGTGGCCGCCGTGGCCGCGTTGCTGATGGCCGGCGGCTGGCTGTGGCAGCGGCGCCATCACAACGCGGGCATCGTCGACGCGATGTGGGCATCCGGCATGGCCGTGGCCGCCGTCCTGCTGGCCTGGACCGGCCCGGGCGCGGCCACCCCGCGCGTGCTGCTGGCCGTGTTGGGCGGCGTCTGGGCGGGACGGCTGGCGCTGCACATCTGGAAGCGCGTGCGCCACGGCGAAGAAGACGGCCGCTACCGTGCCCTGCGCGAGCACTGGAACGGCAGCCAGGGCAAATTCGCGCTGTTCTTCCTGGCGCAGGCGGGGCTGGTCGTCTTCATGTCCTTGCCGTTCATTGCGGTGGCCGCCAACCCCGTGCCCGGCATGACGCCTTGGGCCTGGCTGGGCGTGCTGGTGTGGGCGGTGTCGGTGGCGGGCGAAACCGTGGCCGACCGCCAATTGGACGCCTTTCGCGCAGACCCCGCCAACCGTGGCCGCACCTGCCGTGCCGGCCTGTGGCGCGTATCGCGGCATCCCAATTATTTCTTCGAATGGTTGCACTGGTTCAGCTACGTGGCGCTGGCGGCGGGCAGCGGCTTGGCCTGGCTGGCGTGGGTGGGCCCCATCGCCATGTACATCTTCCTGCGCTGGATCAGCGGCATTCCCTACACCGAGGCGCAAGCGCTGCGCAGCCGGGGCGAAGACTATCGCCAGTATCAACGCACCACGCCGATGCTGTTTCCGTGGTTTCCGAAGCGCGATTGCGCCGGATCACCGCATCACCGCACCCCGACGCCAGAGGAATAATCATGAACGCTGCCACGTTGACTGAATCGCGCCTGGCTTCCGACCGGGCCGCGCCCGGCCTGCTGGGGCTGGCTGAACGCGGCCTGGTGCCCGACGCGCTTTTGCGCCTGGGCATCCGGCGCCTGTGCGCACAACGCCTGCGCGACGAAAGCGCCGGGGGTCCCGCCGCCCAGGCGCGGCGCTACCAACATTTGATCGATGAACTGCGCGCCAGCCCCGTGGCCATACACACCGACGACGCCAACGCCCAGCACTACGAACTGCCCGCTGAATTCTTCACGCTGTGCCTGGGCCGTCAATTGAAGTATTCCGGCTGCTATTACGCCACGGGGCGGGAAACGCTGGACCAGGCCGAAGCCGCCATGCTGGAGCTTTATGGCGTGCGCGCCGAACTGGCGGACGGCCAGCGCATTCTGGAACTGGGTTGCGGCTGGGGCTCGTTGACCCTATGGATGGCCGAACGCTATCCGACGGCGCGCATCACCGCCGTGTCGAACTCCGCCTCGCAGCGCCAGCACATCCAGGCGCAGTGTCGCGCGCGCGGGCTGGACAACGTCGAGGTCATCACCTGCGACGTCAACACGCTGCAATTGCATCCGCAGACCTTCGACCGCTGCGTGTCCGTGGAAATGTTCGAGCACATGCGTAATTACCAGGCGCTGCTGGCGCGGATCGCGTCATGGCTGCGTCCGGGCGGCAAGCTGTTCGTGCACCTGTTTGCACACCGCAGCCTGATGTACCCGTTTGAGACCGAGGGCGACGACAACTGGATGGGCCGGCATTTCTTCACGGGCGGCCTCATGCCGTCGGCAGACACCTTGCTGTGGTTTCAGGGCGACCTGCGCATCGAAGCGCGCTGGCTGGTTGACGGCAGCCACTACCAGCGCACCGCGAACCACTGGCTGGCCAACCAGGACGCCAGTCGCGCCCAGGTGCTGACGGTGCTGGAAAAGGCGTACGGCGCGCCGCTGGCCCGCCTGTGGTTCAACCGCTGGCGCATGTTCTGGATGGCGTGCGCCGAGTTGTTCGGCTATCAGAACGGGCAGGCCTGGATGGTGGCCCACTACCGCTTTGCGCGGCCAGACTGAAGGAGGGCACTGCCCATGCGCAAGACCTTACGCGTTGCCGACTTGGCGTTGATTGCCGCCTTGACGGGCTGCGGCAGCCCCACGCCCATGCCGCCCGTGGCGCAGGTGGACATCCCGCGCTTCATGGGCGATTGGTACGTCATCGCCGGCATTCCGACCTGGCCCGAGCGCGCCTCGTTCAACGCGGTGGAAACCTACGCCTTGCTGCCTGACGGCGGCATCCAGACCACGTTCCGCTATCGCCACGGCGGTTTTGACGCCAAGGTGAAAACGATGCGGCCCGAAGGCACGGTGCAACCGGGCACCGGCAACGCGGTGTGGGGCATGCAGTTCATCTGGCCGATCCAGGCGGAATACGTCATTGCCTATGTGGACGACGCCTATCAGCAGACGATCATCGGCCGCAGCAAGCGCGACTACGTCTGGATCATGGCGCGCACGCCCACCTTGCCGGATGCCGACTATGCGCGCCTGGTCGACAAGGTGCGCGAGCTGGGCTACGACCCGGCATTGCTGCGCCGCGTGCCGCAGCAATGGCCCGAACAAGGGCCGGACCCGCGCACCTACCCTGAAGCCGGCAAGGGTTAGGGGGTAGGGGGCAGGGCAAGGGCAGGGCGTCGGAATGCGCCGTGCGCTAAATATTTTTTGGTTATATAAGCCGGTGTTTTTATTCGCCGGTCGAACCCGGCATCGCGCCATCTGATCCGGTCCCCGTACCCGTGCAGAAGGCAATGACGCGGCCCTGAAAGCGGTGCTGGTCATACCAGTGCCGTGACGCACAAAAATTTCACGAAACTTACGGCAAGGGTTTTCCCGCTACGTACGGCGTTTATTTTTCCCATAGCATCGCACCCAAAATCAAAAGCGCGACCATTTGTTACCCATGGGATCGCGCCCACGGGGCTCCACCAATTCGCCCCAGGACCCGGAAAAGAACTTTATCCAAGTTGGGAGACTTGCATGCAACGCCGTTCGTTTTTGAAGAAAGCCACTTTGGGAGCCGCTGCCGGCGGCGCCACCCTGGCGGTGCCCGCCATCGCGCAGGAAGCCCCCACGCTGAACTGGCGCCTGGCCTCCAGCTTCCCCCGCAGTGCCGACGCCATTTTCTCGGGCGGCGAAAGCGTCGCCAAGTACGTGTCGGAAGCCACGGGCGGCAAGTTTTCCATCCGCGTGTTCCCGGCCGGTGAAATTGTTCCGGCGCTGCAAGTACTGGACGGCGTGCAAAACGGCACGATCGAATGCGGCCACAGCGCCTCGTACTACTACTACGGCAAGGACCCGGTCCTGAGCTTTGACGCCGCCGTGCCGTTCGGCCTGAACACCCGCCAGATGAATTCTTGGATGCGCCACGGCGACGGCCTGTCGCTGCTGCGCGACGTCTTCAAGACCTACAACATCGTCAACTTCCCCTGCGGCTATACGGGTACGCAGATGGGCGGCTGGTTCCGCAAGGAAATCAAGACGGTGGACGACCTGAAGGGCCTGAAGTTCCGCGTCAGCGCGTTCGCGGGCGCGGTGCTGTCGCGCCTGGGCGTGGTGCCGCAGCAGATCGCCGGCGGCGACATCTACCCGGCGCTGGAAAAGGGCACCATCGACGCGGCCGAATGGATCGGCCCCTACGACGATGAAAAGCTGGGCTTTAACAAGGTGGCCCCGCACTACTACTACCCGGGCTGGTGGGAAGGCACGCTGCAAGTGTCGCTGTACGTCAACCAGGACGCCTACAACAAGCTGCCCAAGCACTACCAGGCCATCCTGGCGCAGGCATCGGCCGCGGCGACCAACGACATGATCGCCAAGTACGACGCCGAGAACCCGGCCGCGTTGCGCCGCCTGATCGCCCAGGGCGCCAAGCTGCAATCGTTCCCCAAGCCCGTCATGGACGCGTGCTTTGCGGAATCGGTCAAGCTGTACGACGAAATGAGCGCCAAGAATCCGGTGTTCAAGAAGGTCTACGAAAGCATGAAGAACTTCCGCGACAACGAACTGCCCTGGTTCCGTGTTGCCGAAGGCAGCTATGACAGCTACATGGGCACGATCAACCGCGGCAAGTAAGCCCCGGCCAGTGCCCAAGGCGCGCGGGGATGTGCCGCATCCC
>NZ_JCBAMR010000005.1:0-231475 GCF_059760425.1 Achromobacter sp. RT286_PF | reverse complement strand
TGTCGGCGGTATTCGATCTCTTTTTCGACTTCCTGTACCGCTTGCGTGTGTGCCCAGGTCTTCTCCAACTCTCTGATCCGCACCAGCGCCGCCGATGTAAAAAGCAGATACTGCCGTTCGGCATTGCCCGCCCATGCGAGCCGGTCGTTAATCAGCAAATGGCGTTGTTGATTGAATTCCAACACCGCGCCCACCGGATCGGGCAACGCCAATACCGGCACACCTTGCGGCAGGCCTTGCGTCTTTGCGATGTCGTCGACGTAATCATTTATCGGCACAAACCTGGGGGTACGTGTACGCACCGCATGCCGGCTGCCGAAATCCTCGCCGTCGTAACGGTATTCCCACACGTGATCGGTCAGAAACCCATCGGCGAATTTCAACCCGTGCAATACCGTTTGGGGCGTTTCTCGCAACGTCGTCAGATCCACTTTCAAGAACCGCGCGGATGGCGCCGTCTGCGCCTTGTAGGCATCCAACACCGGCTCAGGCCACCGGTCTTGCGAGAACGCGATCCACGCTTCCTTGTAGGCCTTGGTGTCGACGTGTATGAACGAAGCGCGCACGTCATGCCCTACACCTGTGCAAGCCTTGGACAAAGGGCGGGGAGCGCCCTCGGGCATTCGGTACGGGTCATATTGGCGCATGTGCCCGTCGGCGGTGACTTGGTACGCGTGCCAGATTTCCTGATCCAGCAGCACATACACAAACCCTTCGCGCAGTACGCGATAGTTGCCCGGCTGCATATCGATGCGTACGCGGTCTTGTTCGGGATCGAAGGGGGATGGCCCCGGCGGCAATGCCGCCTCGCGCAGCAACAGGATCGGCATCCCGCTGCGCTCGCACGCGCGGCAAGTACCGACCGGCACCGCCATGGTTTCCAATACCGCCAGCCGAGCCTGATAGGCGAACGAACCCGCATGCGCACCCATGATGCAACTCCCCTGGTTGGCCTAACGCGAATACCGGGGCGTCGGTCGGTGCTGCCGTCAAACGCCCGCACCGGCTGCCGGCGATTGTTCATGAAGCCATGCGCCGGGCTCGGTCAATATCGGGGTAATGCAATAACCGTGCCACGTGGTCAGTCCAAGAAAATAGACCAACGCTATCAATGGCTTACGAAAAAAATGGCTTTCCGCGCCCAAGGCGAATCCCGCCGCCGCCCAGAAAAACCCCCGTTTTCCACAACAAAGCGAGCCAGATATGACTCGATTCCAAAGAACCCGCGTCTTATCAACGGCTTACGACGGGCCAGATTTGGCCCGATCGGGTCAGATCTGGCCCGGTTGCAGGTTTCGCCGCAAGCGCTCCGCATACACGACGAGCGGAATTGCGCAGGCCGCGCAGGCTGCCATGACCATGAAGCCGCCCGGCGCATAACTGCGATACAGCGCGCCGCCCAATTGGATGCTGGCAAACATGAACACTCCGCCGGACAACAGCGCGTACAGGGCGATTGCCGACGTCTTGTGCGCGGCGGGCACGTGTCGCGTGATGTACCACATGATGGCTGCGTTGTTGCCGGCCAGCGTGAAGCACTGCAACAGCTGCAAGACGCCGATCAGCGTCGGGTCCGTGGTGACGGACAAGCCCGCCCAACGGATGGCCGACATGAACGCCGACGCCAGGATCAGCCACTGGGCGCCGCTGCGCGCCAGGATCTTGGGCGCCAGGAAGAAGAACAGCACTTCGCTGCCCACGCCAACCACCCAAAGCAATGAGATCAATGCGGTCGACAGGCCGCTGGCCGTCCAGTAGAGCGTGGAATAGGAATACAGGAACCCATTGCTGGCCTGCACCAGCGAGGCAGCGCCGATACACATCAGCAACGGCCGATCACGCACGACCTCCAGCATGGGCAGGCGCGCGCGGGGTGCGGCCATGGCCTGCGTCGGCGTCCCGGAACCGGGCTGCGCCGCCTGCGGCAGCAGCCGAACACATGCCAGGCACGCAACGATCAGCAGCATCGACAGCCACATCACCCAGTTGGCATCGAAGGTCTTGATCAGATAGCCGCCTGCCACCGTCACCGTCGCAAAACCCAGCGATCCGCATGCCCGCATGATGGTGTACGAATTGCCCTGCGCGCGGCCGCTGGCAATGGCCATGCGGTCCATTAACGGCAGCACCGCGGGAAACACCGCGTTCAAGAGCAGGGTGACGCCCAGCAGCCAGCCCGGCGCGTGCATGAACGGATAGCAGATGAACAGCAGCAGCGACGCCGCCAACGCGGATGCAATCAAGGCGTGCGCGCGGCCCGTCTGGTCGGCCACGTGCGCGACCACCGGCGTGGACAAAATCTTGGGCAGGAACGACGTGGCGACGATCAGCCCGATCATCGCCGGGTCCAGGCCACGGCTGGCCAGCCAAAGGGGAAGAAAGGGGATGCTGACGCCCTGCAAGCCGTAATACAGGAAATAGAATCCGTGCAACGCGATGGCGCCTTGTCTGGCGTCGGGATTGCCGCGCATAGCGATGGGTGAGTCTGATAGGGACGAAGCGGCGTAGCATACTCCTGCCGATCCGTCGTGCATGGACCCGACCGACTGGGTCCATGCGCTGGCGTTGCCAGCAAGTTTCAGAACACCAAGGTCGCGGTGGCCATGGCCGTGCTATTGCTGTCCAGCCTGTTTTTGCTGCTGATGGTGGGCACCCAGCGCAGGCTCAGCGACAGGGATCGCTTGTCCGCCAGCTTCCTGTCGTACGTAACGATGGGCCCCAGCGCCCAATCGTGGCCCTTGAAACCGTTGAGCCGGTCGGCCGTTGGCCCGGTGTCGTTGCCTAGTTGTTGCTGGGTCCCCAACACCAGCCCAGCGCTGATGCCGTTGCTGAAGGTCTTGCGGCCCATGACGTCCCAGCTGAAGACGGGCGCGTTCTGGTAGTCCGTGGCGTTGTTGCGGGTGTAGAACTGCACGGCGGCGACGGTATCCAGCTGATAGCCGGATTCCGGAAAGATCTTGGTGTAGGCCACCTGGGGAATGAACGTCCAGTTGTTCAGACTGGGGTTGGCCATGTCGTTGGCGTTGTATTTGCCGGTAGGGGCCCAGATGTTCAGACTTAGCGCCATGTGCGAGGTTTGCGAGAAATGGTAGCCCGCGATAACCGGCGTGAAATACAAGTCGAACAGGCCCGAGGCTGTGTCGGTCTCGCCTATGGAGCTGCCACCCGCGCCGGTCACCTTGGAATTGACCTTTGTCCAGACGTACGGCAGCGTGAAGCTGGACGCGAAGTTCCAGCGGCCCGGCCCCGTGTCCCAGGTCTTGAGCACGGTGGCCAGCGTGAACGCGACCTTGGCATCCAACCCTAACGAGGTGCGTCCGCTTACCGGCACCTCGCGGCTGCCGCCGATGGTGCCGTCCAGGTACAGCTGCGACAGGTTGACGGCCCAGATGGGTTCGGGTGACACGATGCCCGCATTGGGCTGCACATTGGTGCCCGTGACCTGACGTCCCAGCGCGCCTTCGGTGGCAAAAACCGCACCCGGCAAGGCCAGCGCCACTAAGGCGCAAACGGCCGCGCTGCAAGAAACCAACGTTGCTGCATGCCGCGTGCGGGCTGCCGGGCGCAGGGGGCAACGTACCGTGGCCGCGGGGCGACCGGGGCGGTCTGTTGCGGGTTCGCCCTTGAACATCAAACCGCCCATGTTGCTGTGCTCCGTTATAACTAACTAGACCGCAAGGACATGCCGTGGCTGCGACGCACAAGCGTCAGGTATTTCGCCATATTCGCACAGAGTTTTGCTTTCCAAAAGCTTCGCGTGCGGACGTTTCCGAAGACGCATTACCACGTGTACTTCACCCCGATCCTGCCGGCGTATTGGTGGTAATCCTGAGCTCCCCAGGCCCCGGCCACGTTAAGCCAGCCGGACCACCCGTCCTTGAATAGCGCGTTCATCCCAAGTTTGAGCTCATACCGGTCCTTCGGGTACAGCGTGCCTTGCGGCAAGGTGTTGAAGGTCATACCGCTGCGCGTGTCCGAGCGCCACCAGTTCACGGTGGCGTAAGGCTGGATGTGTCGCCCGTCCTTCATCTCGTAGGTTCGATAGGTGCGTAGCCCCAACCGCCAGATCGTGCCATCCGACCGTCCCGCAGTGACCCGGGTGCCGTTCGGTTCCGTGACGCCATCCGGGTCATAGCTGACGTAAATCAGTTGCGCTTGCGGTTCCAGCACCCAGTCGCCCCGTGCCTTGAAGGCGTAGCCCGTTTCCCCCGACACGGCCCAGCCCCGGCCGTTATAAGACACGCTTTCCAGCAGTTGCCCGTCGACCTTTTGGCGGAACCAGCCATATTGCAGCCAGCTATCGACATAGGCGCCCAGGCGATCGGCGTCGTTTTGGAACCAGGTGGCATAAAGGCCCGCCAGATAGCCTTCGACACGCCCGACGGCCTTGTAGGGATTGCCTTCGGCACGCGCCGAACTGCGCGCGTTGCCATAGCCCAGCATGGCGCCCAGATGCAGTCGGTCATCTTCTTTGCCGAGCTTCCATTGGGCAAGATCGCCGCCGCCTTGGATCAAGACCGAATCCGTGCTGACGCTGTAGATGTCGTTGGCGCTGGTCGATCCTTCCCATTTCCCAACGACGCGCATCCACGTGGACTTGCGGCGTTCGTTGTCGTCCTGGAACGTCTGCTTTTCGATGTACTGCGGTTCGCCCAGCCGGTCGTGCAGACTGTGCACGAACATTTGCGCCGCCAGGCGCTGGTTGGCCAGATACGCCGCCACCTCGGGCCTGAACAACGCCAGGCGCGGCGTTGGCGTCGGGCCGGGGGGGTAAGGGTCCGGAGGCGAGGGTTCGCGGTCCGACCTGAGATACCACGCGTCGGTGGCCGTGCCGTCTTGCGCGCCACGGTACAGCCGATATTCATACGCGCCCGCCACCGCGCGGCCGTCCAGCGCAAAGGCGCCCGGTGCGCTCGCGGCTGGGCTTTTGTTGGCGACTTCGACGACGGCAATGCCGTTACCCTGGGTCAGCGCACCGTCGCCGCCTACATTTCGGACACGGATGCCCGTGGGCGCGCCCTCGGCACGGGTTGAATCCACAACAAGGATGTCGGACTTGCTGTTGGCGCCGCCTTCGTTCAGCACGGTGTTCAACCTGACGACGCCGCCATTGGCGATGAATACGCCGCCGCCGTCCGCGCCGGGCACGGTGCCACCGGAGATCACCAGTACGTTGCCCACCGCGTTACTCCCACCCCCGATATCCAGGCCGCCCGAGTTTCGGAATTCGCTGACGTTCAACAACTGCGCCTGCACGGGGCCGCCCAGGGCGGGCGTATTGACGGGGTTTGCAAACGGCAGATAGGCGCCGCTGGCGTCGTAGTCGGTAATGCCGGCCGTCTGCGGTGACAAGCGTATCGTGCCGCTGTTGGTGACGGTATTGTTGGGCAGCGCGCTTAGCGTATTGACGGCGTTCGTCCAGCGTTCGCGTACCCCGTCGCCATTCGCATCCGAAAAATGGCGCAAGTTCCACGTACCTGTGTTCTGAAGGGTGACGGGTGATCGCGGCGCCGCGATCAGCCAGGATGGCGGCGCCGGCGCCATTGACGTCTATCGATGACCCGGTGAACGCCACCTTGACGTCACCGCCGCGGGTCAGGCCTTGCAACCCGAATGCCCCCCCGCCGCTGCCGTCGCCGCCGCCCGCGTCGGCGTGGGTAACGATGACGCCTTGAGCCGCCACATTAACGTGCCGGTGGGCGACGCCGTGGTGGCGTAGATGCCGTTGGCATCCGCTTGCCAGGTTTCGATCCGTGCGCCGGTAAAGCGCACGTCCACATTCCCGCCCACCGAATCCGCGCGGATGCCGCCCGCGCCCTGGCCGCGTACCGAAATGCTGCCACCATAGTCAATGTTGATGGCGCCTTGGTCCGCGCTGACGATAATGCCGTAGGCGCGCAGGGCGTTCGGATTGCCATTGACGGTGATGGGACCGGAACCGGAAATCGCAACGTTGCCGGTGCTTCGCGCAATCACGTATATGGCGCGGGAGCCGACAAGGTCGCCGTCCAGGCCCACAGATAGCGCGCCCTGATTCGTAATGTTGACGTTGGACTGCGCCGTGGTGGACGCGCCCGTGGCATAGATGCCGTGTGCGCCGGGCCCCCGGGTGGTGATGGCGCCCAAGTTCACCACCGTGATGTCGCCCCCATTAGCCTGGGCGCGCACGCCGAAACCATTCAAGCCCGTGGTGGTGATGGCGCCGCTGTTTTGTACGGTGTTCGCTCCGCTGGCCGACTCCGTGAACACGCCGAAGCCGTTCGTACCGACGGCGGATATGGCCGCGGCCGAGTTCACCGATACGCTGCCGGTGCCTAGCGCGCGCAAGTGGATGCCGGCGTGATTGCCGGCGGAACTCGCGTCGCTGCTGTCCACCTGTAGCGTCACGCCGCTGCCGATGGTGGCGTTGGCCGACCCCGTGCTTTGCGCTTTCAGCCAGATGGCGTTGCCGCCGCGCACGAAGATGGTGCCCGTGCCCTGATGATCCACGTTGATATTGCCGCCGCCGCTGGCATTGACGTCAATGCCATCATGTTCATTGCCGACGACGTTATGGGTGATATTGAGCGCGGCGCCTGGCGCCACGGTGATGGTCGACGGGCCCGCGCCGGCGTTGATGATTGCCACGCCATCGTGTGCGTTGCCGCCCAGCGTGATGTTGTTCACGCCTTGCAGGATGGACACGGACGCCGACGTGCCGGTGGCATTGGTTTGCGCCAGCACGGCGCTGGACGCCGACGAAGGCGTCATCTGGACGTCGGTGTTGCCATTGATAGCTACCGATGCCGCAGCCCCATTTGCCAAGGCGCGTAGCGCGGGGGAAACCGTGATGTTCAGGCGGGTGCCGGGCGTCGTGGTGATGACCGCGTCGGTGCCCGCCGGGGGGCCGCACAATACGGCCGTTGAATAGGTCCCCGCTGGAATCGTGCCGCAAGGTTGGGCCTGTGCAGCGCCGTCCGCCAAAAGGCCGACCCCCATCAACATCAGCGATAGCGTGCTGCGAAGAGGGTGGGCTTGCGGGCTTTCGTCGTTCAGATGTTGCGCCACGCCAACTCCTTCGCCGGATATACCGGCCGAGTGACTGACAAGCGCTTGCCACCGTCGGCGAGCCGACGTTCGGGCTGGATCGGACGCCACAGGCAAGCCGCCGTTAACCGCCGCTAACAACCAGATCGAATTGACTGACGCCGCACGGTCAGCGCTATACATTCTGTATAAATCCCGGCGCTGCGCCTGTATCCGAACGTCAGCGATAAGCCGTGCGATGACCGATAGTAATATGCGCAAATTGTCGAGGGAAGCACAAATTAATCTCGTTTTATTGAATGCCTGTGCCCTCCATTATTCGAAGGAAGCGCGATGCGGCAGGTGGGTTTGATCCTTGAAGACGGCTTCCAGCTGATGGGCCTGGCGGCGCTGTCGGCGTTTGAACTGGCCAATGCCGAGTTGGGCGATGACGGATATCGGTTGACGGTGTTGTCCGAGCAGGGCGGCACCATTCGGTCGTCGATGAATGCGGGCATTGAAACGACGCCGTTCGGGGTCATACCGGACACGCTGATGGTGGCGGGGCAACTGGTGCCTCAGGAAATTTCGCCCGGCGTGCGGGCGTATGTGGCGCGGGCGGGCATAGACGCCCGGCGGGTTGCCGGAGTCTGCACGGGCGCGTTTGTGCTGGCGCAAGCCGGCTTGCTGGATGGCCGCGCCGCCACCACCCATTGGGCTCATGCGCGCACGCTACAGGCGCGCTTTCCAAAGGTGCGGGTGGATGAAGATCGCATCTTCGTTCGTGATGGCAACGTCTGGACATCGGCGGGCATGTCGTCGGCCATCGACCTGACGCTGGCGTTGATTGAAGAGGACCACGGGTCGACCCTGTCCCGCCTGCTGGCTCGCAAGCTGGTCGTGTACCACCGCCGCCACGGCGGTCAGTCGCAATTTTCGGCGCTGCTGGCGCTGGAGCCTCGCTCTGATCGGGTCAAGCGCGCGCTGGCCTATGCCCGCGAAAACCTGCGCAACGCCCTGTCTGTCGAGGAATTGGCCGAAGCGGCCAGCTTGTCGCCGCGTCAGTTCAGCCGCGTATTTCGGGAAGAGACGGGGCGGTCGCCGGCTAAAGCCGTCGAGATGCTGCGGCTGGAGGCCGCGCGCGTCATGCTGGAAGACGGGCGGTACCCGCTGGAAGTCGTCGCGCGCGACACCGGGTTTGCTGACCGCGACCGGATGCGGCGCGCGTTCTTGCGCAACCTGGGCCAGCCGCCGGCCAGCGTCAAGCGCGGCCTGGCGTTGATGCAGGATGCCGCCTGACCGCCCAACCACCTCAGCGCGTGGGGGCGGGCTGCGGTCGTCATGTCCGTAAATGCCGGATCTACGACATTTAAGACTTCATCCGAACCGCGCATAGTTCGTCCATGGAAGGCGCCATTCAGGTGCCACTCAAGGACAAATCATGCAAATGACGGGCAATACGATCTTCATCACCGGCGGCACCTCGGGCATTGGCCGGGCGCTGGCGGAACAGTTTCATTCGCTGGGCAATAAGGTCATCGTCGCCGGGCGGCGCCAGGCGCTGCTTGACGAAGTGGCCGCCGCCAACCCCGGGATCGACGGCGTGGCGCTGGACATTTCCGATGCCGCCGATATCGAACGCGTGGCCGCGCAACTGGTCCGCGACTATCCCACGCTGAACGTCGTGATCAACAACGCGGGCATCATGCCGTTTGACGATCCCTCGGGCCGGATCGACGACGCCGTCTCGCGCCAGATCCTGGACACGAACCTGCTTGGGCCAATCCGACTGACCTCGGCACTGGTCGAGCATCTGAAGGCCCAGCCGCGCGCCACCATCATCCATAACACCTCGGTGCTGGCCTACGTGCCCATCGCCACCAACGCGGTCTACTCGGCGTCCAAGGCGGCGTTGCATTCGTACGCGCTGTCGCAACGCTTCATGCTGCGCGACACCAGCGTCACCGTGCAGGAAATTGCGCCGCCGTGGGTCGATACCGACCTGATCAAAAAGAGCGGCGACCCGCGCGCCATGCCGCTGGACGCCTTTATCGCCGAGACGATGACCGGGCTGGCAACGGATGCCCCGGAAGTGTTCGTCGAGGCAATCCGCGCCTTGCGCGACAACCCCGGCCTGGGTGAACACGCGTTGGTACACGGCTTCAACGCCGAAATCGCCGCCAATCCCATTCCCGTCTAAGGCAAGGCATGTCTGCTGCCGGGGCCGCGTTTGCGCGACTCCGGCGGCAGCGCCTATCAGGAGCACCGCGTTATGTCCGCGTCACTTGCGCAAGACTCGCGCGCCGTCTTGCTGCCCGCCGGCTTCCTGGCCCTTGGCACATTCGCCATCGGCACCGAAGGCTTCATGATTGCGCCGCTGCTGCCGGTCATGGCGCAGGACTTTGCGCTGCCCGTGCCCACCGTCGCCTTGCTGGTCATCATCTTCACATTGGTGCTGGCCTTGTCATCGCCCGTGGCCACGGTGGCAACCGGGCGTATGGCGCGCAAGCAGGTGCTGCTGGCCGCCATGAGCTTGTTCGCCATCGGCAACGTTGTGGCCGCGCTGTCGTCGTCGTTCGCCGTGCTGATGCTGGCGCGCGTGCTGATGGCGATTGCGGCGGGGCTGTATGTGCCGGCCGCCAACGGGCTTGCCGGCGTCATCGTGCCGGTGGCGATGCGCGGGCGCGCCCTTGCCATCGTCAGCGCAGGGCAGACGCTGGCCATTGCGCTGGGTCTGCCTCTGGGGGGGCTGATCGGGCATGCCTTCGGCTGGCGCGCCACCTTCCTGCTGGTGGGCGCGATGAGCGTCGTGGCAATCGCGGGCATCCTGACCGGCATCGAGCGCGACGCGGGGCAGGGAATCGCGGTCGCAAGCCTGCGCCAGCGCGCGTCCGTGGTGCGCCAGCCCGCCGTGCTGCGTTTGCTGGCGGTGAGCTTGTTCTGGTCCATCGGCGCGTTTACCGCCTATCCGTACCTCGCCGAATACTTGAACGCCGTGTTGGGCTTCGGGCCGTTGGAGATCACCGCGTCGGTGTCGTTGTGGGGGCTGTCGGCGGCGGCCGGTGTCATGACGGGCGGGGTCCTGAACGACCGCTTCGGACCTGGCCGCGTGGTGCGCGCATCGCTGATATTGCTGGGGCTGGCGTTTGTGGTGCTGGCGATTGTGGCGTTGCCGATGGCGACGGCGTTGTCCAGGGGCGTCTTGCTGGGCCTGGTGCTGCTTGCCGTCGCTTTGTGGGGCTTCACCGTGTGGTCGTTCTTTCCGGCGCAGATGGCAAGGCTGATCGGGGCGGGCATGCCGTCGCAAGCGCCTGTCGCGTTGGCGCTTAACACTTCGACCATGTACTTCGGGTTTTCGGTGGGCAGCGCTTTAGGCGCGGCGGTGTTGGGCGCCGGCGCCATCTGGGCGATTGGGGCGGTGGCGGCCCTGGCCGAAACGATCGCCCTGGGCGTGAACGCAGCGCCAGGCCGCAAGGCTTGACGTCATCCGGCCTGGTCCGCGGCTGCCGGCAAGAGGCCGTTGCCGTGAACAAGCCCCACCCGGCGGGCGATGCGCTAGGTTTGTTCCAGCGGCCAGACTTCGACCACGCCGTGCGCCACCGCGCATGGTGTTTGCGACACGATGGCGATGGCCTGGGCCAGGTCAGCGGCTTCGATGATGGCAAAGCCGGCCACGGGCAAGGGCGACTGCAAGTAGGGGCCGTCCGTGGTTTCCACCCCGGCCGCGCCGGTGTTGCGCACCTGAACCGGCGTGCCCGCAATGCCCATCAGCACACCTTCTTTCTGCAATTGCGCGTCGTGCGCGTGCGCGGCGTCTCGCAGGGCGACCGGGGTGCGGTCGTAACCTGCCTGGTCGCCATATCCTATCGTCACGAATTTAGGCATGAGAAGTCCTTTGCAGAGGGGGGATGAGACGCCGAACCGCTAATCGCCGGATCGCCGGACCGCCGGAACGCCGGACCGCCGGAACGCCGGACCGCCGGAACGCCGGTACGACCCTTCAGCCCTGTTTGCCGAAACCGCCGCTGGCCCATTCCGATGCGCGCTGCACGGTCAGCTTGTACGTCGGCGGCACGTTGACCTGGGCCAGTTGTTCGCCGGATTCATCGTACGCGCTTAGCACGGCGTAAGGCTCGTCTTCGTCGGGCACGATGTCCAGCTTGACCGTCAAGCGGCCCGCCTCGGCGTCGATCTTCACGCTTTTGTGCAGCGTGGCATGCAGCTGCTGTTCGTGGCGGCGCAGCACTTCGTTGGCGGTTTTGACCAGGGTGATGAAGGCGGGAGAATCCAGCGGCTTGGGGTTTTTCTTGTCGCGGCCCATGGTCCATGGCCCGACCAAGGCCGGCTCGGATTGCCCGTCCATCGTCATTTCGACAGCCCAGCCGTCGTCTTCCTCGTTCTTGATGATCCGGGCGGTCCAGCCGTCATCGCGCCAAAGCCTGGGCTCCTGTTCCTTGCGGTCTTCGGGGCTGTCAGGATCGGGTAGGCGGGTGTCGTTCACTGCGGTGTTTCTCCAGGATTTCGGGGTTCGACGTCCAAAATTTTGTCGGCCCCCCGGCACTGTAGCCTAACGAACACGCGCGCTCCTGCCGGGTGGGATGTTTGAAGCACCCCGGGCAAGGAAGGCGCGCGGTGCCCAATCGCTTGCTGACATGAATCCATCGGCACGAAATTGTTGACTCGCAGCCGACCAACTAGTAGATTGGCTGCCATGCGCGCCCCTGCCGAATATCCCAGTAGGGGCCAACTCGTAAACCGAACTGGAAATCCATGAGTTTGGAACTCTCGCCCAGAGCCCTTGAAATTGTCGAGCAGACGCGACTGCTGCTTGCCGCCGGCGGCTATCACGGGTTCAGCTATGCCGATGTGTCCGAAAAGGTGCACATCGGCAAACCCAGCATCCACCATCATTTCCCCACAAAGGAAGACCTGGTCCTGAGTGTGGTGACCGTGCACCGTGAACAAGCGCGCCAGGGGCTGGCCAAGCTTGACCAGCACGTTGAAGATCCGCAAGCCCGCTTGACCGCCTACACGGAATACTGGGCCAAGTGCATCCGCGAGGGCACCATGCCCATGTGCATATGCGCCATGCTGGCTGCCGAGGCGCCCTTGATTCCCAGCGCCGTCGCCGCTGAGGTCCGCGCCTATTTTGCCGAGCTGGCAGCCTGGATCGGTTCCGTGCTGGCCAGCGGGGCGGCCAAGGGCCAATTCCAATTGCGCGACAAGGTCGAGGCCGAAGCGCAGGCGTTCATGTCGATGGTGCACGGCGCGATGTTGACCGCCCGTGCGTTTGGCGACCCCAAGGTATTCGAATCGATTTCACGCGCCGCCATCAAGCAGTTGAGCGCGGCGGGCTGACAGTGGAATGCGCGCACCTCGGGGTGCGCGCCGTTGACCGTTAACACCCTCGCATTTGCAGTGCCGCTTTATCCCGCTTTTTTTTGCCTTGGTTGCCGACCAACTAGTCGGTTTGTTTCCTGTCTGGAGTCCTTGCCATGCCACATCCTATTTCCACCTTGGGCGCCGCCCACACCCTCATCAGCCTTGTCCCCGCCGTTGTCGGCCTGTACAGCTTTGCGCGGTATCGAGGCATCGACCCGGCAACGCGCACGGGCAAGCTTTATCTGGGCGGGCTGCTATTGGCCGTGCTGACGTCGTTCGGGCTGTCCAGCTCTGGTGGCTTCAATGCCGGGCATGCGTTGGGAATCCTGGCGTTGCTGGCGGTGTCGGGGGCGTTGCTGGCGCCGCGCCTGTCCTGGTTGTCGTGGTCGCGTCCCTATCTGTCGCAGCTGGGGTTTTCGTTCAGCTTTTTCTTGATGTGGGTGCCCGGCATTGCCGAAACGCTGACGCGCCTGCCCGTTTCCCATCCGCTTGCCGACGGCCCGCAATCGCCCCTGGTGCGCGGCGCGCTAGGGGTGTGGTTGGCGATTTTCGTGGTGGGGTCGGCGGCGCAGTTGTTGTGGATGGCAGCCCAACGCCGCATGCCCGCCAATGCCGCCGGGCGACCGTAGCGGTGCAACCGAAGCCGACATTGCCGGGGCACGACCCGTCGCCCACGCATCACCAAGGAGGCCGCCATGACTGCCCGCGCTATTGATCCGACCGGCCAGGTCCGTATCGCCGATTTTCAGCGTCCATACGTTCAAGACCGCTACATTCATGACCCTTACCGCAGCGAACGCCTGCGGGCGCCAACGCGTGCCGCGCCTTCGACGCAATTGCGCCCGGCCTCCTACGCGCGGGTCCAAGCCGCGCAGGGATCGGTTGCGATGGCGGCAGGGGCGCCCCTCGCGCCCGCCGCCCATCGACCCGCCGGCGTTGATGCTGCTCAGCCCCCCGCGTCCGTCGACGCGATGCGGGATCAATACACGGCCCATTGCCTTAAAAACGCCATCCAGGCCTACCACGATCAGCAAGCCCGGCTGGATGCGCGTTCCGTCGCGGCCAATCGCCAGCTGCGCGACGAGCAAACCGCCTTGCAAGCGCGGGCCGACGCGGCGCATGACCTGGGCACGATTCAAGGCCTGCTGCCGTACCAGGCCTATCGATTTTCCGCTGGCGTGGCGGCCGTGCTGCCGCCGCCTTTTACGGCGGCAGCGGGCATGGCGCCGTTGAGGGTCGGGCCGGTCGGTACCGCCGCAAAACCGCGCCACAGTACCGACGACGCGTTCGGCGCCGACCCGCATCGCCGTGGTCGGCAACGGTCGGGCGGGTAGGGCGGCGCGTCGGATATTGCGCCGGACGGGCACCATTACGTGCGCCCCGTGCGCCCCGTGCGCCCCCGTGCCCCCCGTGCGCCCCGTGCACTACGGGTGCTACCGCAACACGGCGCTACGCCCGACCCGAAAGCCCTTCCATCTTGTAAAACCGATTCAACGCATCGGTCGATGCAAGCTTGATCTTCGGCAGCTCAATGCGCTCGTACATTTCGGCATATCGCTTGCGGTTGGCCGGCGTCACCACGGTGATATGGCGGATCATTCCCCACTTCACCGAATCCTTTCCGCCTTCCAGCGCGCCGCGCCGATCACGTTCGAGCCACGATCGGCGCAGGTATCGGATAAGGCTCGTCATGGTCGGTACTTCCAACAGAATAAAGCCCGTGGCGCGTTCCAGCCGCAAGGCAAGACTGCCCGTGTAATTGCCTTCCATGATCCAGCGGTCTTGCAAGATCGCCTGCCCGTGCAAGTGCAAAAATTCTGCCTGGGGGCGCGGCTCCCAATCGGTATTCGGCTGGTGAAAAAGCTGGTCCAGATGTATGGCGGGTAACCCCAGCTTGCGCGACATCGCCTCGGCAAGCGTGGACTTTCCGCTGTTTGATGGGCCCATCAGGCAGATGCGTGGACCAAGTTCTTCAAGAGTGGTCATTTCAGGTTTGCGCTACCAGCGCACGGTTTGGACAAAGTCGACGAAAGCGCGCAGCGGCGCCGGCAGATAGCGGCGCCCCGGGAAATAGAGCGACGGGCCGTTGAAGCCGGGCCACCAGCGTTCCAGCACGGGCGCGAGCTCGCCACGATCGATGTAGGGTTGCAGCCATTCCTCAAAAAGGTAAACCACGCCGGTGCCCGCAACGGCCGCATCCACGGCAAGGTCGGCTGCAGCGCCCAGGCCCACGATCAAGGGGCCCGTCACGTCCACCGTGACGGTTTTGCCCTGTTGCTCGAAGTCCCACGAGGGCATGGCGCCACTGGAAAAGCGGCCGCGCAGGCAGATGTGCTTGCGCAGATCTTCAGGGCGACGCGGGCGCCCATGCTTGGCCAGATACGCGGGCGACGCCGCGACGGCCATGCGCTGGCGCTTGGGGCCGATTGGAATCGCCACCATGTCCTGGTCCATGCTTTCTTCGTAGCGAATGCCCGCATCGCAATCCGATTGCAACAGGTCCACAAAGCGGTCCTCGACAACGACCTCAAGGCAGATCTCCGGGTAGGCGGCCAGAAACGGTGGGACGATGCGCGGCAGCACCAGCTTGGATGCCGCCAGCGGCACATTCAGCCGCAGCCTGCCCGCCGGCCGATCACGAAAGTGATTAGCCACGTCCAGCGCCGATTCCACCGCGTTAAGCGCGGGCGTCAGCTGTTCCAGCAAGCGCTGTCCGGCAACCGTCAGCGCCACGCTGCGCGTCGTTCGGTTAAGCAGCCGCAAACCCAGCCGCGTTTCCAACCGGCGCACGGCCTCGCTTAATTGCGATGCGCTGGCCCCGGTCATGCGCGCAGCGCCACGAAAGCCGCCATGCGTGGCAACGGCAACAAAGGCGCTGATGTCTTGAAGGTCGACCACGGCGTTTCTCGATTGTTCGGATTTCCGCACAAGCTGTGCGATTGTGCCCGATTGTCGCACGGCCAATCCAGGCCTAGACTGCCAGGCATTCACCCCCGTTCAAGGAATACCCCATGACCCACGCCCAACAAGCCGGCACCTACCGCCTGGCCGAATTCAACGTCAACCGCCTTGGCTACGGCGCCATGCAACTGGCCGGCCCACACGTGTACGGTCCGCCCAAGGACAAACAGCAGGCTATCGCCGTCCTGAAGGAGA
Organism: Achromobacter sp. RT286_PF; assembly: GCF_059760425.1. NCBI lineage: Bacteria > Pseudomonadati > Pseudomonadota > Betaproteobacteria > Burkholderiales > Alcaligenaceae > Achromobacter > Achromobacter sp. RT286_PF. The sequence goes on along the minus strand of NZ_JCBAMR010000005.1, from coordinate 215,932 downwards.
CCGTGGAACTGGGCATCAACCACCTGGACACCAGCGATTTCTACGGGCCGCACATCACCAACCAACTGATCCGCGAAGCACTGCATCCGTATCGCGACGACCTGGTCATCGTGACAAAAGTGGGGGCGCGACGCGGCGCCGATGCGTCCTGGATACCCGCCTTTTCTGCCGCTGAACTGGAGTCGGCCGTGCACGACAACCTGCGTAATCTGGGGCGCGACGTGATGGACGTCGTCAACCTGCGCTTGATGTTCGACGTGGCCGGCCCGGCGGAAGGCGACATCGAAGCATCCATGACCACGATGGCCGAACTGCAACGCAAGGGCCTGGTGCGTCACATCGGCCTTAGCAACGCCACCGCGCGGCAAGTGGAGCAGGCGCGCGGCATTGCCGACATCGTTTGCGTGCAGAACCAATACAACCTGGCCCATCGCGGCGACGGCGCGCTGATCGATGCACTGGCCCGCGACGGCATTGCCTACGTGCCGTTCTTCCCGCTGGGTGGTTTCTCGCCGCTACAGTCGGCGGTGTTGTCGGACGTGGCGAACAAGGTGCAAGCCACGCCGATGCAGGTGGCGCTGGCCTGGTTGCTACAGCGTTCGCCCAACATCCTGTTGATTCCGGGTACCTCGTCGGTGAAGCACCTGCGCGAAAACGTCGATGCCGCCGCGTTGCGCCTGAGCGACGATGACATCCAGGCGCTGGATGCCATCGCGCCGGAACCGCGCCAGTGAAGGGGGCGCGCGCTAGGCCCGCGCGTCTGCATTACCCAGGAACCGCTGCGCCAGGCGCACGAAATACGCGGCCCCCAGCGGGATTGCTTCATCGTTGAAGTCATACGACGGGTTGTGCAAGCGGCAAGGCCCGGGCCCGTGCCCCGCGTCCCGATGCGCGCCCGCGCCGTTGCCCAGCAGCACGTAGCAGCCCGGTCGTTCGGCCAGCATGAAAGAGAAGTCCTCGGACCCCATCAGCCGGGCAAGGTCATCCGACACGCGCTCTTGGCCCGCGACTTCACGCATGACCTCGACCGCAAAGCGCGTCTGTTCCGGGTCGTTCACCAGCGACGGATAGCAGCGTTCGAATGTCAGCGTGGCCGTGCAGCCGAACGTGGTGGCGGCACCGTTGGTGATTTCTTCGATGCGCCGCTGGATCATGTCCAGCGTGTCGTCGCGGTGCGTGCGCACCGTGCCGCCCAGCCACGCCGCCTGCGGGATGACGTTGACCGCGTCGCCGCCGTGGATCTGCGTGACGGACAGCACCGCCGGTTCGTCGGGCGCCCGGTTGCGCGAGATCACGGTTTGCAGCGCCAGCAGGATGTGGCCGGCGCAGACCAACGGGTCGACGCCCAGTTCCGGCTGCGAGGCGTGCGCGCCCTTGCCCGTGATGTCGATGCGAAAGCGGTTGCTGGACCCCATGAAAGGCCCGGCCCGCACGCCGAAGCTGCCCACGGGCAGGTCCGGCCAGTTATGCAGCGCGAACACCGCATCGCAGGGGAAGCGGTCGAACAAGCCGTCTTCGATCATGGCGCGCGCGCCGGCCTGGCCGCCTTCTTCGGCGGGCTGGAAGATGCAGTGGATGGTGCCGTCGAACTGCGCGTGCCGCGCCAGGTACCAGGCCGTGGCCAGCAGGATGGCGGTATGGCCGTCGTGACCGCAGGCGTGCATGCGGTTCTGGTGTTGCGACTTGTGCGCGAAGGCGTTGGCTTCGGGCATCGCCAGGGCGTCCATGTCGGCGCGCAGGCCGATGCGGCGCGCGCCCGTGCCGCGCGTCAGCGTGCCGACCACGCCGGTGCCCCCGATGCCGGTCGATACTTGCCAGCCCCAGGCGGCCAGTTCGCGGGCGACGAGCGATGCGGTGCGGTGTTCTTCAAAGCCGATTTCCGGATGCGCGTGCACATCGCGGCGGATGGCCCGAAACGCCGGGTTGGCGCTGATGGTGGCAAGTATGTCGGCGGCGTCGGCGGCGTCGGCGAGGGCAATGCCAATGTTGTCGCGGCCGGCGTCGGGGTCTTGGTGGGTCGTCATGCGGTTCCTCAAGGCTGCGTCGGAAGGTTCAAGGCGCGCAACGCGGTGACGTCGTCACGGATGCGGGCATCGAAGCTGGCTTTGTCGTAGGCGGTTGCCGATTCCATGCCCATGGCCAGTACGCGTTCGCGCACCTCGGGCTTGTCCATCACGGCCGCAAGCGCGTCGCGCACGCGTTGCAGGCGCTCGGGCGGCACGCCCTTGGGGGCCAGCACGCCCACCCAGCCGACCATCTCCATGCCCTTGACCGTCTGGCTTTCGTTGATGGTGGCCAGGTCGGGGTAGGCCGCCAGGCGCTGGCGGCTGATCACGCCCAGCGATTTGATGCGGCCTTGTTGCAGATGCGGCAGCGCGGTGGGCGGCGCCATGACGGCCATGTCGATCTGCCCGCCCAGCAGGTCATTGACCAGCGGCGACGCGCCCTTGTACGGCACGTGCAGCATCTTGGTGTCGGTGCGGCGTTGCAGGTCTTCAACCACCACTTGCTGAAACGTGCCTTGGCCCGGGCTGCCATAGCTCAGGCTTTCCGGGGCGGCGCGCAGCGCCTGCACGACCTGGTCGATATTCGATTGGGGAAGATCCTTGCGGGCCACCAGAATCAGCGGCGACGTGAACACTAGCGACACCGGGTCGAAACTGTCCGTGGCATACCGCAGGTTGCGATTGACCAGCGGCTGCAAGACCACGTCGTTGATGCTGCCGGCCAGCAGCGTCGTGCCGTCGGGCTTGGCCTGCGCCACGCGGCCCGCGCCGATAGCGCCGCTGGCGCCGCCCACGTTCTCAATGACTACGGTTTGGCCCAGGCGTTCGCTCAGTTGCGGGGAAATCGCCCGCATCACGGCGTCGATCGATCCGCCGGCTGGGAAGGGGATGATGATGGTGACCGGCTTGTCGGGCCAGGTTTGCGCTTGCACGGGCGCCAACCAGGCCCCCGCGATCAGCGCCGCGGACAGCGCGGCGCGAACCCGCGCCCGACGGAAAAAGTGCAGCATTTCAAACCCCTTGTTTTGTTGGTGTCAGGCCGCTATTGCGCCTTGAATAGCTATACTTGAAAAGTGAAATATCAATAAAAGATATGCCGTTTCGGAATAGCTGAATCCATGCGTAACGCCACCCCCACCCCCACCCCCACCCCCACCCCCGGCAGCCCGTCTTCTGCCGCCACGCTCTTTAACCGCCTGATCGCGCGCACCCGGCTGCGGCATTTGCAGCTGATCGTGCTGGTGGCCGAATTGGGCAGCGTGCAGCACGCAGCCGCGCAGATCGGCCTGACCCAGTCGGCCGCCACCAAGATGGTGCTGGAAGTAGAGCGCGTGCTGGAAGCGCGCTTGTTCGAACGACACGCGCGCGGCATGCGGCCCACCTTTGCCTGCCGGGATTTGCTGCCGTTGCTGCGCAACGTGATGAACAGCCTGACCGGTTGCGCGGAGTCCCTGGCGGCGGCGGGCGCGGGCTTTGAAGGCACGGTGCGCGTGGGCGCGATCACGGCTGGCGTCAGCGGCGTCATCAACCCCGCGCTGCCCGAGTTCTTTGCCCGGCAGCCGCAGGTTCGTCTGGAATTGTTCGAAGACGCGTTGCCGGTATTGCTGGGTCGTTATGCGGATGGCGAACTGGATTTTCTGGTTGCGCGCGAACCCGCGCAGCTGGCGCCCGATTCCCAATTCCAGGCATTGCTGGCCGATATCTGCGTGGTGGCCTCGGGGCCCGGGCACCCGCTGCTGGGCCGCCGCAATCTGCAACCCGCCGATCTGCTGGCCTACCCCTGGGCCAGCCCACCGCTGGATAGCCAGACCTATCGCGCGTTCGAGGCGCTGTTTGCCGAATGCGGGGAACTGCCGCCTCAGCAACCGCTCAGCACGCGCTCATTTGCCACCATGGTGCATTACCTGCGCGCCAGCCAGGCCCTGATGATGGGCCCCTTGAGCTTCGTGCGCGAGGGCCTGGATTCCGGCGCGCTGGCGCGGCTGGATTGCACGCTGGCCGACACCTTGCCGCCGTTGGGCCTGGTCAGCCGTACCGAACCGCGCAACCGTAGCGTGGCGGCTTTCCAGGCGCATCTGTTGGAGACCCATGCGGCCCGCCGCCCCTGATCGCAACGCGCGGGCTAGGGGATGACCGAGTAGATGGACGCCGGCACCGGGCCTCCGTGCAGTTGCAGCCGATTGCGCGCGGTGCATTCAAATTGCGCGCCTGCCTTGCGCGCCACCGCCTCGCTTGCCACGTTGCCCGCTGCAATCACGATCTCCACGCGGTGCATGCCCAGGGTGTTAAAGGCGTAGGGCAGCATCGCCCGCACCGTGCGATGCGCGACGCCTTGCCGTTGGGCCGACTGCCTTACCCAGTAGCCCAGATTACAGAACAGGTTCTGCTGATTGATCGCGTTCAGTCCCACGCCACCCAGCAGCCGGCCAGCGTCTTCCGAGAACACGCCGAACTCATGGCCCGTCTGCGCATCGCGGCTGGCGCGGCACATCGCAAACCAGTCCAGCGCGTTTTGCTCGGAAAACGAAGCCGTGCACCACGGCATCCAGCGGCCGACGGTATCGACGGATTCCCGCGCGGCATTCGCGAAATCTTGGGCGTCGGTATCGCGAAATTCACGGAACAATAGGCCTTGGAAAACGAAGGGCTGCATGGCTTTTTCTTTGGGCGGTTGGAGGCAACGGTGGAACATTATCGCCGGATGATTGCGCGTTGCGGGCGGCCGTTGGCGGCCTCTGCGCGCTGACGCAGCCCGGCATTGCGAGTAAGGTAGCGGTTTACACGCTTAAGGCCTGATTGCCCGGCACATCGGCCTGTGCCGCCAGCAGGAAACCGATCATCATGAAGATTCTTCGTTCAGCAGTACGGTGCGTCATTGCCCCGCTTTGTTTCGGGGCAATGGCCGCTTGCACGAGTCAGCCTGCGCGGCAAACCGATATGGACTATCACAGCCGGCCGTCTTCCACGACGCAGTCCGCAACCGGTAACCCGGGTTCATCAGGCCAGCGCTTGACCATACAGTCTGGAGAAGGCGAAAGGTTGAATCTGCCTTGGTTCATCCAGGATACGCAGGACTGGGTCAACAGCAACTGATCGACCCAGCGCCGCCACGACACGCGGCGCCGCACACCGATTTCTGAAAACGCCCAGCCGATGCTGGGCTTTTTTGTTGTGAAGCCGGGAACGGCAATTGCTGCCGACGTCGATGTTTCCGCGCGTGAGTCCGCTACTTTAAGAGGCGATCAGACGTGACCCAACTTATCGAAAACAGATATGCCCTGACCGTGCACCCCGTGCCGGCAGTCTTCCTGGCGGGCATGTTCCCGTGGTTTCTAGGCGCCGCGCTGGCCGATGCCGCCTATGCGCAGTCTTTTCACATCCAGTGGAATAATTTCGCGTCGTGGCTGATCATCGGCGGCCTGGTGTTCGGCGGCATCGCGCTGCTGTTCGCCATCGTGGATCTTTTCCGGGCCTATCAGCGCGCACGCGGCATCGTTCCGTACACGGTGGTGCTGTTGGCCACCTGGGTGTTGGGCATTATCAACGCCTTGATCCACGCGCGCGATGCCTGGGCGAGCATGCCGCTGGGCTTGATTCTGTCGGTGATCGTGGCGGTGCTTGCGTGCGCCGCGATCTGGCTGGGCTTTCGCACGCCGCACATCAGAGGGGCCAAATGAAACACGCCAGCTTGCTTGCCGTTATCCCGCTTGCCGCCGCAGCCGGAATTTGCCTGGCCCAGGGCCAGCCGTCTCAGGTCGGACCCGCGCCGGAACTACCCAAGCCCGAGCAGGGGCTGCTGCCTGACATGGTCATCGCCAAACCCGCGGACTGGGGCGACAAGATGCCCACGGTGCCAGAGGGCTACAAGATCACCGCCATCGCCAAGGACCTGAAAATACCGCGCCAGACGCTGGTATTGCCCAATGGCGACATCCTGGTGGCAGAGGGCAGGGGAGGCAATGCGCCCAAGCTCAAGCCCAAGGACGTCATTGCCGGCATCATCAAGGCGCGCGGCACCAGTTCGGTAAAAGGCGGCAACCGCCTGACCTTGCTGCGCGATGCCGATGGTGACGGCACCTACTCGGCCTCGACGTTCGCGGAAAATCTGGACGCGCCCTATGGCCTGGCATTGATCGACAACAAGCTTTATGTCGCCAACCAGGGCGCCTTGGTTCGCTTTGACTACCAACCGGGCCAGACACGGGCCAGCGGCCCGCCTGAAACCGTGACCGAGTTGCCGTCCGAGATCAATCACCACTGGACCAAAGCGCTGGCCGCCAGCGCCGACGGTCAGCATTTGTACGTGGGCATCGGCTCTAACAGCAACATCACGGAACGCGGCATGGACGTGGAAGCGGACCGCGCGCGAATCTGGCAGATCAACGCCCGCACGGGCGAACACAAGGTCTACGCCACGGGGCTGCGCAATCCCACCGCGTTGACGATTGAACCGGGCTCCGGGCAGCTGTGGGCCGTGGTGAACGAGCGCGACGAGCTGGGTCCGAACCTGGTTCCCGACTATTTGACCGCCGTGCAGGCGGGTGCCTTCTACGGTTGGCCGTATAGCTACTGGGGGCAGAATATCGATGACCGCGTGCGCCCGCAAAACCCGGACAAGGTGGCGGCCGCCATCAAACCGGACTACAGCCTGGGCGCGCACGTGGCGGCCCTGGGCGTTGATTTTTCGTCCGAGGCGATGGGCGCAAAATTCGCCAATGGCGTGTTCGTCGGCGAACACGGCAGCTGGAACCGCAGCGACCCGGTGGGCTACAAGGTCGTCTTTGTGCCGTTCCGCGACGGGCGCCCGTCCGGTCCGCCGCAGGACTTTGTGGCAGGCTTTCGGGATAGCGACGGCACCACGCGCGGCCGCCCGGTAGGCGTGACGGTAGACCCGAAGGGCGCGCTGATCGTGGCGGACGACCTGGCAAACGTGATCTGGCGTATCACGCCGACGTCGGAAGCGGGGGCCGGGGCAGGCAAAGGCCCGGGCTCAGGAACCGGCACAGGCACAGGCACAGGCACAGGCACAGGCACAGGCACAGGCACAGGCACAGGCTCCGGTTCCAGCCCAAGCGCGGCCCCAACCCCAAGCTCAGCCCCAAGCTCCGGCCCAGCCCCCAGCCCAGGCTCCCCCCAGCAACCCGCCACCGCGCCGCAATAGGATCAACGTCAGGTCAAGCCGCCGCTGCAACAGATAGCGCAACGGTCGCCACGGGCCGGTCGCCTATCCATTCGGAAAAACGCAGCAGATAGCCGTCGGGGTCCTGCACCAGGAATTGCTGGACCCCGATCTCGATCTGCCCGTTTCGATACCAACGTTGCTGCATCGCCCGGTACATCGGCCAGTCCGCCGCCAGCAGCCGTTCGTATAACGGCCCGATGGACTTCACCTTGATCTCAAAATTCACACCCCGCCCCAATGGCGCTTGCAGCGGGGCGGTGATCCAGCCATCGTCTCCCCGGATCTCGTCCAGCATGAACTGCGCGCCGTCCCGATCCAGAAACACAAAACCCTCTTCCTCGCGCTGGTAGACGACCTCGAATCCACACAGGTCGATCCAGAAGCGCCGGCTTTGCGCCATGTCTCGAACCATCAGCTCCGGGACCAGGCGCGCTCGGTACGATTTATCTTCCATCGTCTCTCCTCGTGTCTCGATTCGTTGGGCCGCCATGATATCGCCCGGCGGCGTTGCGCGGTCACCCCGCGTGTGACGTTTCCGGCACGTTTCGGCGGCCGGCAGTACATACAGCACCCATGTCGCCACAGGACTTGCAGCACGGCTTGACCCTCACGTAACGTGATGGCCCAGAGTTTGGCCTGCGCATTCGAAGGAGGGAACATGCAGCTGACCGTAGGAGAACTGGCAAAGCGTAGCGGGCTGACCGTGCGCACGCTTCACCACTATCACGCGATTGGTTTGCTGACGCCTTCAGCGCGCGCCGACAACGGCTATCGCCTGTACGGTCGCGACGAAATTGCCCGTCTGCATCAGATTCAGGCATTGCGTTGCTTCGGATTGGCGTTGGCGGAAATCGGCGCCTACCTGGACCAGCCCGGCGTTCCCTTGGCGGACGTGATCTCTCGGCAGATTGCCATGCTGGACCGTCAGATGCAGCAGGCCGCGTGCTTGCGCGAGCGCTTGGCGCAACTGCACGGGCAGTTGACGGACGGCACGGAGCCCGAGCTGGCCGATTGGCTAAAAACTCTGGAAATGATGACTATGTACGATAACTATTTTTCGCCTGAAGAACTGGCGCGCCTGCCCATGTACACGCGTGGGCCGGACGGCGACCCGGACTGGCTTGCGTTGGTTCAGCAAGTGCGCCAGCAGATGGATCAGGGCGTGGCGCCCGAGGACGCCAAGCCACGCGAGCTTGCCCGGCGCTGGATGGAACTGCTGCTGCGCGATACCAACGGCGATCCGCGCTTGTTGGTGAAGCTCAATCGCATGCACGAGCAGGAACCCGGCATGCAGACGCACGTCGGCATTTCCAAAGCCATGCGCGACTATGTGCTGCGCGCCTTCTCGGAAAGCAAACTGCTGATCTACGAAAAACACCTGGCGCCGGACGAAGCCCGGTTCATGCGCGAACATTACGGCGACCGGATCTCGGAATGGCCGTCGCTGATCGCTGAGGTCCGAAACGCCATCGATGCGGGCGTGGCGCCCGATTCGGAAACCGGCCAGGCTCTGGCGCGGCAGTGGCTGGAACTGTTCAGTTCGTACGCGGGCAAGGACCCGGCCACACACGCCAAGTTCCGGCAGGCGTTGATGACCGAGCCCGAGTTGACCGCCGGCACCTGGGCCGACGGGGCGACGCTGACGTTCATGCGGCAGGCGATGGGGGCGCTGGCCAAGTAAGCCAAGCCCTCAGCCGTACCGGTGCTAGCCCGGCGGGCGCGGCGTTACCAGCTTGATCTCGTCGATCTGGCTGGCATAGCTGGCGCCTTGCAGCAGCAGCACCGTTTGCGGGTTGCCCTGGCGCCGGTCGATCCATTGCGATTGGGTCCCCGGCGTCTTTTTGCGGAACTGGATGTCGTAATCGGCGGCGGCGTTGTCGTAAGGCAGGCGCACATCGATCCAGCTTTCGCCCAGCAGGCGGTTGACCGTGCGACGGCCATCGCCGATTTTCAGGCCGACGATGCTGCCCGTGAACGGCGCGCGCACGGTGATGGTGTCCACCTTGCCGGCAAAGTCGAACACCAGCTCCATGCCCCGATCCGAAAAGTCCAGCTTGGTTTTGCCGGACTTGCCCGCGGGCACGGGCATGGCCGTGGTGCCAAAGGCCGTTTGCACCTGGCTGATCGAATCGCCCAGCCACACGCCCAGGCCGGTCGTCACCAGCGTGTCGTCGCCCGCGCCTGCCGGTTTGTCGCCAAAGCGTTCGCGATAGGCGGCGGTTTGCACGGCCAGGTTGGCGCGGTCGCGCAGAACGTCGCCGGCCAGCCAGTTGCTCATGAAGTCGCGCATCGGCTCGCCTTGGCAGTCAAAGCGGTCCGACGCGTTGCGCGCCGCCAGTTGCTGCGCTTTTTCGACGTAGGCCTTGTCTTTATCGGTCAGCAGCGCGGGGATCTCGTCCAGCACGAAACGTTTGCCGGGGTTGTTGCACTTTTCGGCATACAGGTTGTAAAGCGTGGCGTTGGCGTGGATACGCGCCAGCGACGTGGCGATGTCATCACGCAGCAGCACCTGGCTGACCGTGGCCGAGCGTTGCTCGGTGCGTGCGCGCACGTCCTTGTCCAGCTCGCTTGCCAGGGATTTCGGACGCGGCTCGCTGGGGCCGAACAGCCGGCTTTGCAGGTTTTCAATCGACTGGCCGACGTTGACGTTGTACAGGCCGGCGCTTTGGCCGATCTGGAAAATGCACAGCAGACCCGCCGCCACGCACAGCACCGTGCGCGGCCACCCGCGCGCGGGCTCGCCGTACGAGCCGTCGTTCTTGAGCATCTTTGCCGCCATCACCAAACCGGCAATAGCCAGGATCAGGCCCAGGATATTGAAACGGGTGTCCTGCACCACCATGCCGTTCACCGAAGCCTGCTGGGTCGTACCCATGAATAGCCAGAAAGGCAGCATGCCCAGAAGCAGCGCGAAGAACGGGCGGCGCAGTCGATGCCAAAGGCCGGGGGTGTTCTGACTCATATCGCAGGGTCTCTCTGTCTTGGTTTCGAGGACCCGCATTATTAACTGGATCGGCGTCACCGTTTTTTCCTTTCAAAGGGCTGCGGTGTGGGCGTGCATATCAGAAAGGTATGAGACGCCTGGGTATGGCGCGCGTGCGTTTCGCGTGTGAGTCATCGATTTTCACTGATGGTAAACCCGTATGGATCCCGGAATTCCGTAGCGGTGAAGCATCCGGTTCACCCAGGAAATTCCGCCATATATACCGTCAAGGTATCAATTTGGACGTTCAAAGTATTGGACGATAAAAGTGCGTCGGACCTATAAATCCACATCCCGACCCTTAACCATTCCTGTGCCGAACATGCCCGTAGCAACTATCGAACGCATCGAAACGTCTCTTGTCGACCTCCCGACCATTCGGCCTCACAAGCTGTCCGTGGCCACGATGCACGGGCAGACGCTGATGCTTGTTCGCGTGGTGTGCAGCGATGGCGTCGAGGGTATCGGTGAAGGCACCACCATTGCCGGCATGGCGTACGGGCCGGAAAGCCCCGAGGCCATGAAGCTGGCCATCGACGCCTACTTCGCGCCCGCGATGATCGGCCAGGACGCCACCCGCATTCAGGCGCTGATGGCGCACGTGGGCAAGCTGGTCAAGGTGAACCACTTTGCCAAGAGCGCGCTGGAAACGGCGTTGCTGGATGCGCAAGGCAAGCGCCTGGGTGTGCCCGTCAGCGAACTGCTGGGCGGGCGCCGCCGTGACCGCCTGCCGGTGGCCTGGACGCTGGCCTCGGGCGATACCGCCCGCGACATCGCCGAAGCCGAGCAAATGCTGGATACGCGGCGACATCGGATTTTCAAGTTGAAGATTGGCAGCAGGGACCCGAAGGTCGACATCCAGCATGTGGCCGATATCAAAAGCGCGCTGGGCGACCGGGCGTCGGTGCGGGTGGACGTCAACATGGCGTGGAGCGAGACGCAGGCCGCATGGGCCATCCCGGCGCTTGCGCAAGTGGGCTGTGAACTGGTCGAGCAGCCCGTGGCCAGCGCCGTGTCGTTGGCGCGATTGATGCGCCGCTTTCCCGTCGCCTTGATGGCCGACGAAGTGCTGCAAGGCCCCGAAAGCGCTTTCGAGATCGCGCGGGGGCACGGCGCGGATGTGTTCGCTATCAAGATCGAACAGAACGGCGGCCTGTTTGCCGCCCAGCGCGTCGCCGCGATTGCCGATGCGGCGGGTATAGAACTGTACGGCGGCACGATGCTGGAAGGCGCCGTCAGCACCATTGCCGCCGCGCATCTGTTCGCCACCTTTGCGCAACTGCAATGGGGCACGGAATTGTTCGGCCCCTTGCTCATCACCGAAGAGATTTTGACGCAGCCGCTGGATTACAGCGACTTCGAACTGACCGTGCCCAAGGGCCCCGGCCTGGGCATTGAACTGGACGAAGCCCGCATCAAACGCTTTACGCGTGACGGGCTGATCAAGGTGACGGACAAACGGCATTGATCGCGGGCGTTGTGCCCCGCGTGCAGCGAAACGCTAGCGATACCCCAGCGATACCCCAGCGATACCCAAACGGAGACAAAATCATGAGCCTCAACATTTTTAACAGCAAGGAAGTGCAGGACCTGCTGACCGCCGCCTCGAACGTGGAAGGCGGCGAGGGCACGCCGCGCTTCAAGCAGATCGTGCACCGCCTGTTAAGCGATCTTTTCAAGGCCATTGACGACCTGGACATCACGCCGGACGAGGTCTGGGCGGGCGTGAACTACCTGAACAAGCTGGGCAGCGACGGCGAAGCCGCGTTGCTGGCGGCCGGGTTGGGCCTGGAAAAGTACCTGGACATCCGCATGGACGAAGAGGACAAGCGGGCGGGCCTGGACGGCGGCACGCCGCGCACCATTGAAGGCCCGTTGTATGTAGCGGGTGCGCCGCTGCGCGACGGTGTGTCGCGCATAGATCTGGACCCGGACGACGCCGCCGGCCCGCTGGTGATTCGCGGCGTGGTCACCGATACCAATGGCGCGCCGCTGGCCAATGCGGTCGTCGAATGCTGGCACGCCAACTCCAACGGCTTCTACTCGCACTTCGACCCCACCGGCGCGCAAACCGATTTCAACCTGCGCGGCGCCGTCAAGACCGGCCCCAATGGCGAATACGAATTCCGCACGCTGATGCCCGTCGGCTACGGCTGTCCGCCGCAGGGCGCCACCCAGCAACTGCTGGACTCGCTGGGCCGCCACGGCAACCGCCCCGCGCACGTGCACTTCTTCGTCAGCGCCGACCAGCACCGCAAGCTGACCACGCAATTCAACATCGAAGGCGACCCGCTCATCTGGGACGACTTTGCCTATGCCACGCGTGAAGGCCTGATTCCGCCGGTGGTTGAAAAAGCCGGCGGCGACAAGCTGGGTTTGAAGGCCGATACCTACAAGGAAATCGAATTCAACTTTGCGTTGACCAGCCTGTTGCAAGGCAAGGACAACCAGATCGTGAACCGCCTGCGCGCCAGCGCCCAGGCGTAATCGCCCACGGCCTCGCGCGGCGATGCGCGGGGCCTTTTATTTCCGCATTGCAGTGCAGTCTTGACCACATACCAATAACGCATAACGCACCAAGCGAAATCACGAGGGGACTTTCATGTCAGCAACGCTATCCATACCCAGCCTGATCGATAAGAATCGAATGAGCGCCTTCCAATGGCGCGTCTTGATTCTGTGTTTTTTGATTGCCCTGTTCGACGGCTTTGACACGCAGGCCATGGCCTTTACCGGCCCCGCGATTCTGGTGGCCTTCAAGCTTCAGTCGGGCGAACTGGCGCCCATTCTTACTGCCGGCATCGTGGGCATGACCGTGGGCGCCATGCTGTTGGGCCTGGTGGGCGACCGCATCGGCCGACGGCCCGCCGCCTTGATGGGTGTTGCCGTATTTGGTGTGGCGACGCTGATGACGGCCGGTGCCACCGAGACCTGGCAGATCCTGGCGCTGCGCTTCATTGCCGGCCTGGGCATGGGCGGCTGCACGCCTATCGTGCTGGCGTTGGCTGCCGAGTATGCCCCCGCGCGCTTGCGCGGCACCGTCATCACCGGCGTGCTGCTGGGCCTGCCCGCCGGCGCCATGCTGGGCGGCCTGCTGGCCGCGCGCATGCTGCCCGTGATTGGCTGGCAAGGCATCTTCATCGTGGGCGGCGTTGCGCCGTTGCTGTTGCTGCTTGCGTTGTTCGTGCTGCTGCCCGAATCGTTGCAATTCAAGGCCATGCGCGGCGATGCCGCCGGACAAAGCTATGTGGCCCGCATCCTTGCCAGGATCTCGGGCCAGCCGCTGCCTGCTGGCACGCGCTTTACCGTGCCGGAAGACGCCACGATCCGCGCCAGCGTCAAGGCGTTGTTCGCCGATGGCTATGCGCGCAAGACCATCGCAATCTGGTCCATCTATCTGCTTAATTGGGTGGCGTGGTTCATGCTGCTGTCGTGGTTGCCCACCGTGCTCAAGGCCGCCGGGCTGCCCGCCGACCAGGCGCCCATGGGCACGTTCACCGTGAACCTGGTGTTCATCGTCTGCGCGATTCCCTTGTCTTACCTGATGCCGCGCGTGCCGACGCGTTCGTTGCTCATCGCCATGTTCGCGTTGGGTATCGCGGTGTCGTTGGGCCTGGGCTACGCGGGCACCGACTGGACGATGGTCTTCATTCTGGTGGGGGCAGCCGGCCTGGGTATCGGCGGCCAGCAACTGGCGCTGAACTACCTGGTGATTGGCGCTTATCCCACCGCGCTGCGCGCCACGGCCACGGGCTGGTCCATCGGCGTGGGACGTGCCGGCGCCATCATCGGCTCGGCCATCGGCGGCAGCTTCCTGGGCTGGTTCGGCCCGTCGGGCTTCTTCCTGGCGCTGGCCGTTCCGCTGGCGGGCGCCTTGCTGGCCGTGCTGCTTGTCGACACGAAAACGTCGCGGCCCGTGCCGGGCGAACTGTCGCGCGCCCACTAAATAAAAAGGCGTTTCATGAACCGTTTTGAAGATCAGATTGCATTGGTGACGGGCGCCGCCCAGGGGGTGGGGCGCGCGACGGCGCGGCGGCTCGCCGCCGAGGGCGCCAGCGTGGTCCTTGTTGACCGCGCCGCCGACCTGGGCGCGGCCGTGGCCCGCGAGATCCGCGAGGCGGGCGGCCGCGCTTCCTTCATCAGCGCCGACCTGGAGACCCATGCCGGTGCGCAGGCGATGGTGGAGTACACGCTGGACACTCACGGCCGCATCGACGTGTCGGTGCACAACGTGGGCGGCACCATCTGGATGAAACCGTTCTGGGAATACACCCCGGACGAGATGCAGCGCGAGGTCAACCGCTCGCTGTGGCCGACGCTATGGTCATGCCGCGAAGTCATTCCGGTGATGCGCAAGCAAGGCCGCGGCGCCATCGTCAACGTGGGCTCGAACGCCACGCGCGGCATCTACCGCGTGCCGTACTCGGCGTCCAAGGGCGGCGTGCACGCCGCCACCATTTGCATGGCGCTGGAGCTTGCCGAAAGCGGCGTCCGCGTCAATTGCGTGTCGCCCGGCGCGCTGGACAACGGCGTGCGCGCCATCCCGCGCAACACCGAGCCGCCGTCGGAACAAGACCAGGCCTGGCAACGCGAGATGTATACGGATTGCCTGGCGACCACGCCGATGCACCGCATGGGCAGCATGGAAGAGGTCGCCGCCGCCATCTGCTTCATGGCGGCGCCGGAAGCGTCGTACATCACGGGGCAGGTGATGTACGTGGCGGGCGGGCATTTAGGGTAGGGCAGCGGGTTTGCGCCGCAGCATGACCGGTATGAAGCACGCCAGACCCAATAGCGGGCCAGGCAGCAGATACCAGGCCACGCTTGCGCCCAGCATCGGAAAGCCATGCGTCACCAAGGTGATTGAAAATACGGTGATCAAAAAGCCGATGCTGTTCTGGATTGCCAGCGCCCCGCCCACCAGTTCCGGCGGGCAGGCGCGCGCGGATATCGCGGAGAACTGCGGCGAGTCAGACACGACCGTCAGGCCCCATAGCAGCAATATCGGAACACAAAGCCCCATGCCGAAGGGCCTGGCAAACGGATAGGCAAGACACATCAAGCCGGATACGCCCAACGATGCCGCTGCCACGATCGGGCTGCCCACGCGTTGGCTTAATCGGCCGCCGATGATGCTGCCCAATGCGCCGATGCCGATAATGGAAAACGACAAGGCCGGTGCCAGTGCAGGCCGTGTATCGGCGGCGACCTCCGTCGTGCTTATCAAGTCGTGCACGAAAAAGGGAACCAAGGTCCAAAACGCGTACAGCTCCCACATGTGCCCGAAGTAGCCTAGCGCCGACGCACGAAACTGCCTGCCCTTGAAAGCGGTGAGCGCCATGCCCCATCCCACCCGCGACGCTTGCGCGCGGGGCAGATACGGCCCGTCCCCCAAGGCCTGAACCAACGCGCCGCCGGCAATGGCCAGCAGACTGGAAGCCAGCACCACCTCGTGCCAGGACAGGGCGCCGCCGCCGGCCCGCACGGCGTGGGGCAGGGCGGTGCCCAGCGTCAGCATGCCCACCAGTAAACCCAATGTGGATCCGGCGGCGGTCTGGGTCCAGCCGATCACCATTTTCATGCCCAGGGGGTAGATTCCCGCCAGGCAGATACCGACGGCAAAGCGTAGCGCCAGGCCTTCCGTGAAATCCGACGCGAACCAGGCGAAGCAGGCGTTCAATATGGCGCCCAGATAACAGGCGCCGGCGAACAGTCTGCTGGCCGGGTAGCGGTCCGCCACGCCGCTGGCGGCCAGGACCAATGTGCCCAGAATGAAACCGATCTGCGTTGCGCCCGTCAGTTGGCCGAACTGGGCAGTGCTAAGCGCCCATTCGGCCGAAAGGCTGGCCGCCGCGCTATTCGGGCTGAACCACAACGATGTACCGCATAGTTCCGCCACGACGATCAGCGCGAGAGGGTAGCGAAGCAACACGTTCATGGAAGCTCCAGCTTTGGGCCTGGGGTCGGTTCGTGTCGGGGTTCGGGTCCGGGTCCGGGTCCGGGGTCGACATCCCCGTCGGAGTTACGCTAAGAATCTACGCCGATCCCGCCTTGAACGTGAACAAAAAATCCCCTGATCGCCCCGCCGCCCGGCTTTGCGCGCCAGCTTCCGGGGGATGACGTCGGGTATACAATCGTCGGCAACCCTTTAACACGCGAGTTCCCCGTAGTGAGCGACACATCAAATACCCCCACCGCTGCCTTGCTGGATGGGGCCACAGTGCGGACAGAGGTGTGCTTGCCGATGCGGCTGCTGGACGGGCGGGACGTCCAGGCGCAGGTTTACACCTTTCATGGTCTTGCCGACGGCAAAGAGCACATCGCCCTGAAGTTCGGCAAGCCGGGCGCGGCGCCCCTGGTGCGCCTGCATTCCGAATGCCTGACCGGCGACGTGTTCGGATCCCTGCGCTGTGATTGCGGCCCGCAGCTGCACGAAGCGCTGCGCCTGCTGAACAACGAAGGCGGTTACCTGCTGTACCTGCGCCAGGAAGGGCGCGGCATCGGCCTGTATTCCAAGCTTGATGCGTATCGCCTGCAAGAGCAGGGGCGCGATACCTACGCCGCCGACCGCGAGCTGGGCCACGGCACGGATGCCCGCGACTACACAGCGGCCGCGCAGATGCTGCGCGCCTTGGGGCTCCAGCGTATCGAGCTGCTTAGCAACAATCCCGACAAGTCGTCGCAGCTGGAGCAGCACGGCATCCAGGTGGCAAGCCGGCTGACGGGCGTACACGCCAACCCGCATAACGTCGGCTACCTGCGCGCCAAGGCCACGCAGACGCATCACGTGCTGGCAACGATTCTTCCGAACTTTCCGGTCGGCGCCTAACGTCAGAATCAAAGCATCGACCCCAGGGCTGGCGTAGGCAATGGGGAGCAGAGCAGGGCACCGCGAAGGCGTGCATCCGGCCGCCTTCGCGGTGCGGATTCATTCCAGCACCCCGGCGAGCGTGACGGCGCCTATTTTCGGAAACCGACATCATGGGAATGCTGACTTTCGCTTTCAACGTCACTCTTGACGGCTGCGTAGACCACCGAGAAGGCATCGTTAACGAGGAAACGCATGCCTTCTTCACCCGGCTGATGGACGAGTGCGGGGCGATGCTGTGGGGCCGCGTCACCTACGAGATGATGGAAGCCTACTGGCCGGCGGTCGCCCGGGGCGACGTGGACGCATCACCGGCCATGCGCGAGTGGGCCATCAAGCTACAGGCCAAGCCGAAATACGTGGCGTCCTCGACGCGAAAAGACTACCCGTGGACCAACAGCCACCACCTGGCGGACGAGCTGCGCGCCGGCGTACAGAAGCTGAAGAACGCCACGCCGGACGGCGTATTGCTGGGCAGCGGCCGGCTTGCCACCGAGTTGGACCGGCTGGACCTGATCGACGAATACCAATTCCTGGTGCACCCGATAATCGCCGGGCACGGTCCCACTCTGTTCGAGGGCGGGCCGCCCGGCTCGCGACGGCTTGAGCTGATTTCCGCCAAGCCGCTACGAGGCGGCGCCGTCGCCATGCACTACCGGCGCGTGCCCGGCTTGCTGTAGCCGCCACTTCGGGATCTGATATTCGTATCGGGCGGCGTCCAGCGTTTGGTACCGGGCGAACCAAGGCGCCATGTACTGCTCGATATCCTGCGGCAGCGTTGCCAGCCATGCGCGTAAATCTTCGGGTTCGCACAGCACCCCCGGCGCGCCGCTGGCAAGCGTGTCTTCCGGGACCAGGCCCTTTCCGGGCACCAGGTAGGCGCGGCGATAGAGGCGGCCCTTGTCCCAGATTTCGGGGGGTACATAGACCGGCCAGCCACCTTCATGCGGCACGGAAACATAAACGCCGATCGAGACCAACTGCCGATTCTCGAAGGAATCCTTGTAGCGGTTCAGCACCAGCCCCTGTTCCACCTCGCCAACCATGCGCCACAGGCAACGCTTACGCTTTTTGCGCCAACCGGCGAACGCGGGGTGAGGGCGCAAGACGTCCATGAATCCGTCTTCGATCAGTGCAAAATCCAGGGGCATTTTCAGGGTCCGGTCGGGGGGCGAGTTGGGCTGGGCTCTATGTGATGGTTCAGCGCGCCGGCAGTAGATATTTCATCGCCTGCATGAAGCCTCGTGGTGCGACGGTGAGATGATCCTCGTCGTTCAAGACCGCTGATTTCAATGTCAAGCTCGGGTACTTCCTGCTTTGCAGCGCCGCTTCCAACGCCCGGTTGTCGGCGACCATGTCCACGGTCTGGTTATAGCGTCGATCACCCTTGCGCAAGGCCTCATACTCGCCGACATAAAGATAGACCTTCGCATTCAGATCCTGATTTTTCTTGGCATAGCTCGCTTCCAGCTTCAACGCATGTCGCTTGTCGTACCAAAGCGATGGACTGCCAAGGATATAACTGCTGAACAGGCCAGGTTCGGTGAACAGGATTTGTGTCCCAAGCAGTGCGCCGTAGGAGTGGCCCAGAAATATTGCTTTGGCAGGGTCCGCCCGGTACTGAGCGTTGACAAAGGGCTTTACCTGATCGCGCAGATACTGTTGATAAGCCTGTGCCTGACCGTGGATGGCGTTGGGCGATGCCGTGCTCGGGCCGTTTGGTGTCGGCGTGTAGTCGCGCTGGCGGCTGACACCCCCGTTCTCGCCTTTCCCATAGGACAGGCCGATCAGAATGAACTCCTCGACCTGGGGGCCTTCAACATTCAGGCGGCGCGCTAGCTGGCGGATGATCGGAAAAGCGTAGTCGGCGTCGGTCGCATACAGCACGGGGTAGTGCCGCTGCGGGTGCGTGGCATAGGACGGCGGCAATGCGACGAAGACCTGGTAGCCGCGTTTGGAAATGGGATCGGGCACGTCCCATACCTCGCTATCGGGGATCTCGTAGGGGTGCCCGTTTCCAGTTTGCATCCTGGGCGAGGAGGGGGCCTGAGCGTACGTCGGAGCGCTAACAGTGCCGAAGCTGATAATAAGGGCGACCAACAGGGCATTTGGAAAACGTCGATGCATGTGGATTCTTGGTGTATACGCCCAGCCCTCGGCACCCGGGAATGACACGGCCCATGATGAGTGGCAGGTTTGCGCAGCAGTAGGGCCGCATATCCTAGCCGATTCGATCTTCGTGCGCGTGGCGACCCGACCCTACGGCGGGTTTTTGGGTCTTTAGCTGCGTTCTCTGCGCGATCCATGCGCTTGGGCATAAACGCGGGTGAATTCCGCGCCCAGCAGAAACACCTGGGCCGCGTAATAAACCCAGATCAGCACGATCACCAGCGACCCCGCCGCCGCATACGACGAGGCGACGGATGCCTTGGCCATGTACAGCCCGATCAGGAACTTTCCGATTTCGAACATCACGGCGGTGACGAACGCCCCTGCCCAGACGTCTCGCCACGCGACCGAGACCTGGGGCATGAATCGGTAGATCATCCCAAAGAGCAGGGTGAGTATGCCCAACGTAATTGCCTCGTTGAGCACTTGCAGAAGCACCCCCCAGCCGGGGATGCCGCTACCCACCCAACTGCCCAATGCCGCCAGCACGGTGCTGACGACCAGCGAGACCAGCAATAGAAATGCCAAGGTCAAAATCAGGCCAAACGAAAGCAGACGCGCGCGGATGACGGCCCAGATGCCGGACTGCTTCTTGGCGTTGACCTTCCAGATCCGGTCCAGCGCGCTTTGCAGTTCCGAAAATACTGTCGTCGCCCCGACCACCAGCACCACGACGCTGATGACCGTGGCCGCGATGCCCTGCGCGGGTTCTTGCGCGCCCAATACGACACTTTCCACCGCCTTCCCGCCCTCTGCGCCAACCAAGGCGCTGACCTGCTCCAGCAACTGCCCCTGCGCGGCTTCGTGGCCCCAAAAGAAGCCGGCGATACCGATCACGATAATAAGAAGTGGCGCCAGCGAGAAAACCGTGTAGAACGCGATGGCGGCACCCATGCTGGGCGCGTAGTCGTCCAGCCAGTTCGTCACCGTTTGCTTAACTAACGCATAGAACCCTTTGATAGCCATTTCCACACCCCCAGCGCATGCGGAAGGTGTAGCAAGTGGCGTGCCGGCCCCGTGGCCGGCGCCGAGCAACGTAAAATGTCAGGCTTCCACCTTCTACGTGCTTCCCACATGAACCTTGAACGACTCCGTCGCGAATTTCCCGACTACGACATCACAACCCTGCCGACCCTTCCCGAAGGGTATTTCGACGCGTCCAGCTATATCGATGCAGCGCCATCATTCGAGAACAAAGAGCGCGGCTTGAAGGTGTTTATCGACTACGCCAACTATGCCGACCGTCCGTCCGGCAGGAGCCAGCGCTTCTGTGTGTCCCGCTACGACGAGGAAGAGGGCGACTTCGAGGACGTGGCCCTGTCGACGAACGACTGGGCCGAAGTCTTGCGCTTCCTGACTGCCTGAGCGCCCTGGTCAGCGCCGCTCGAACGTCGGCGCGCGCTTTTCTTCGAACGCCCGCCGGCCTTCCTTGGCGTCGGCGGTGGCAAAGCAGATCGCCTGTAGGTCGCGCTCGTATTCCACGGCCTTCTCAAGCGGCATCGACAGCGCGGCGCGCAGATTGACGCGTGCCGTCTCGGCCGCGATCGGCGCGCGCGAGGCAATGGTGGCAGCAAGCGCTTGCGCGCGTTCGCGCAACTGCTCTTGCGGCACCACCTCGCTTACCAGGCCCCAGGCCAGCGCCTGCTCGGCGCGGATGGGGTCGCCGGTCAGCACCATCAGCGCCGCGTTGCTCGGGCCTACCGCATGGACAAGCTGGGCCGTCATGCCGCCGCCGCCAATCCAGCCTAGCTTGATCTCGGGCGCGCCCAGGCGCGCGTTGTCGGAGGCGATGCGGATATCGCAGGCCAACGCCATCTCCAGGCCGCCGCCGAAGGTATAGCCATTGATCGCCGCCACCGTGGGCTTTTTCAACATGCGCACGCAGTCGCAGTAGTCAAGCCGATTGCGGAAATCCCACGGGGTGGCGTAGCGGTCAAGCTCGGTAATGTCCGAGCCGGCGCAGAAGGCCTTGGGGCCCGCGCCGGTCAGGATCACCGCGCGCACCTGCGAGTCGGTGTTGCATTGCTGCACCGCGGCGATCAGCAGGTCGGCCATCTCGGGCGTCATCGCGTTCAGCTTCTCGGGGCGATTGAGTTCGATGATGGCGACATGGCCATCGATACTGAGGTTGACGAGTGCGCTCACGTCGGAATCCTTAGGTTGCGGTGTGCTTGGGGGCGCGGGCCAGGCTGGCCTGGAAACGCTGGGTCAGGCCGCGCGCCAATAAGTGGGAGGATGCGCGGGCGGCGACGCCGTCACGCAGGAATTGCGAGGCCTCGGCCTGGAAGGCGATGTAACCATCGTGCCGGGGGCGGATCGACGCAGCCTCAAGCGTGCGGGCCGTGTTGACATAGAAGTTGCCGCTGGCTGCATTGACGTTCGCATCCGCCCAGCTGTCGCGATGGCTGGGCTGTCCTTCGTGCTGCGGGATGAAGCGGCTTTGGGTATCGGCTGCGAGCAACCACAACAGATGCGCGCGCAATTCCGGCCCCACGATGCAGCGCCGTGAAATCGCAATGCCGGTGCCGCCGAGGATCGAGCCGGGCGTGCCCGCGTCAGCCTCGGGCGCGTCGCGGAACGTCAGCGGTTTCGCGACCGCCAAGGTGGCGTAATTCACATAGCCATAGACCAGCGGGCAGAGCGCGATGTCATCGCGCGAGCTCATGTGGCCAAGCAGCGCAATCGGGTTGTACGCCAGGGCGTGCGCGGGCGTGAGCCGCGCCAATTCGCTGAGCACCTCGCACGCATCGGCTAGCGTCGCCTCGTCGTGCCAGGCGCCGTGCGGACGCAGGTCGGTATCGGGCGCGATGGCGGCCGCAATCGACAGCAGCGACAACAACGGGTGCGGACCGCCCCAACTGAGCGCGACCGCGCCGCTGCGTTGCGACAGCGTCAGCACCTCGCGCCAGGTGCGCGGCACGGGGCCGTCCAGCCGATCGGCGCGCGTGGCCATGACCTGCGTGGCGGCGTCCAGCGGTAGCGCCCATTGGCGATCGTCCATGCGATAGCTGTCGTACGACAGCCCGATGCTGTCCCGCGCAATCCGCGCCAGCTCGTCGGGCGCGAACACGGTGTCTAGCGCTTGCAGGCAGTCGTGCGCCAGGGCCTCGCCCAGATGGGGATGATCCAGCACCACCAGGTCATAGCGGGCGCAGAGTTCGGCGATGGGCGCCGATTCGAAGCCTTCAAGCGACTGCTTGTCCCAGTGCACAAGTGGCGCGTGCGCGGTGGCAGCGTGCAGCGCATTGAAGCCGCGCGGGTGGTCCCAGGTCAGGCCGCGGTAGGGCAGGGCGCGCTCGCTCATTCAGAGGCTCCACGCAGCACCGCGCCTGAGGCGGCATGCGCGGCGATCTCGTCGGCGCTGAAGCCGAAATCGCGCAGGACTTCGTCGGTGTGCTGGCCGGTCAGCGGTGCCCCGCGCACGACCTGGCTTGGCGTCTTGGAAAAACGGATCGGAAAGCCCGGTGTCTTGATCTTGCCTTCGGTCGGATGCTCGTACTCGACGAAGGTGCCGTTGTGCGCGATCTGCGGGTCGTCGACCAGATCGGCGTATCCATAGACGGGGCTGCACCAGATGCCGGCGGCATCAAGCTCGGCGAACCAGTCGGCCGTGGAAGCCTTGGCGAGGGTGTCGCGCACCAGCGCATAGATCTCGTCGCGCTTTTCCCAGCCGTCGCGCTCGTCGGTGTACTGCCCCAGGCGCGGCTCTTCGGTCACGCGCGCCAGCACATTCATGTCGGGCATGGCCAGCGCCAGATAGCCGTCGGTCGTCGCGAAGGTGCCATAGGGGGCGCGGATATACACGTGGGCATGCGGCTCGGCACTGCGCACCTGCGGCTTGTGCCCCACGGTGTAGACCGAGAGCTCCTGCATCTGGATCGTGGTGATCGCATCCAGCATATTGACCTCGACTTTCTGGCCTTCGCCGGTACGCTCGCGGTGCAGCAGCGCGGCCAGCACGCCTTCGAAGGCGCAGTACGCGGTGACGGCGTCGACCACATACTGGCCTGCCGCGCGTGGCGCTTCGCCCGCACGGCCCGACGACAGCATGGCGCCCGACATCGCCTGCAACAGCAGGTCCTGACCGGGGCGCGTGGCATAGGGGCCGTCTTCGCCGAAGCCCGACATCGATACATAGATCAGGCGCGGGTTCAGCGCCGACAGGGTCTCGTAGTCAACGCCCAGACGGCCGGCGACACCCGGACGGTAGTTCTGGATAAACACATCGGCCTGCGCCGCGAGTTTGTGGATGATCTCCTTGCCGCCGGCACTCTTCAGATCGATCGCCAGCGAGCGCTTGTTGCGGTTCAGCGAAAGAAAGGACACGTTGATCTTGTTGCCCGTGATGCCGCCGGCCGGCGCGTGCCGCTGCCATTCGCCGGTGGGCGGCTCGATCTTGATCACGTCGGCGCCCAGGTCGCCCAGGCGCTGCGCCGCGAACGGCCCCGCCATGGCGATGGAGCAGTCCAGAACCTTGTAGCCAGAAAGAATACTCATGCTTCTACCCTCTGCGTGCGCCGATGCGCTTCAATGCATGACCCAGCCGCCGTCAACCGCCAGCGTCTGTCCGGAAATGAAACCCGCCTCGTCCGAGGCAAGGAAAACGATGGCCGCGGCGATGTCGCCCGCGTGCCCACGGCGCTTTACCGACTGGCGTTCCAGCACCATGCGGTTGTAGCCCTCGGGATCGGGATGAATCTTCTCGGCGTCGGTGGGAAACGCGCCCGGCGAAATGGCGTTGACCGTGATGCCCCACTTGCCGAACTCGCGGGCGAATGCGCGCGTGGCGCCCACCATCGCGCCCTTGGATTGCACGTAGGGCAGCAGGTTTTCCCAGCCGCCGGACAGCGTGATCGACGAGATGTTGATCACGCGGCCCCATTGCTGCTCGCGCATGCCGGGCAGCGCCGCGCGGACGATCTGAATCGCCGCCTCCACATTCACGCGGTGTACGCGCGCCAGCTCTGCGTCGCTGTACTCCTCGAACGGGCGCGAGGGGTAGATGGCCGCGTTGTTGATGACCACATCAATCGGGCCCTGGGCCGTCAGCTGCTCAAGCTGCGATTGCAGCGCGCGGGCGTCGGCCAGATCGACCTGCACGATGTGAAGCTGGCCGGAAAACCGCGCGGGCACGGTGCTGCGCAGGCGATCGATATGCCCGGCGTGGTTGTCGAGCGCGATCACGCGGGCGCCCGCTTCCAGCAGCGCAATCGTGGTGTCCACACCGAAGCCGCCCGCCGCGCCCGTGACCAAAACGCGGCGGCCTTGCAATGAGAAGCGCGCGCTCATGTGCGCCCCGCGATGGGCGCAAAGCGCCCCGACAACGGCGGATAATCGGCCTCGGGCTGCACCGCGATCGCGCGGATGCGGGCTTCGCATGCCGCGATATCGGCGGGCGAGCCCAGCACGCTGAACGTGGTGTCGTAGCGGCGCTCTTCACCATGCTCAAGCCAGATGAGCTCGTTGCGCTCACGCGCCGCGCCCTGGCCCAGCACATGGTTGGTCGAGGGTTCGATGCCCATCGCATACTGGCCCGATTGCAGGTTCTGCCATTGATACTGGCAAGGGAATTGATGCTTGAAGGTGCTGACCTGCATGCCCAGGCCCAGCTTGTCGTTGACCAGGGCCACCGGGACGCTGCCGTCGGCGGCGGCGGCCATCTCGTGCTGCCACACTTGCTCATGAAAGCCCAACTGCGGCGCCGGCATGCGGCGGTAGCCCACGCCCTGCTTGCGGTAGGTTTGCTCGTGCGCGGCCCACACCACATCGCGGATCGGCGCCAGATAGCGCGAGTCGGCGTCCAGCACCGGATAGCCCAGGTTGATGTGATAGCAGAGCATGTGGGGCGTGCGGTAGAAGCCGCGATTGACCACGCGGTCAGACAGTTGGATATCGTTGGTGCCCACCTCGATCTCGATGCGGCGGTGCAACTCCAGGTGCTCGCCGAACACGGTGCCCTGGCTGACGATTCCCTCTGCCCACAGCACGCAGCGATCGCCGTCCCAGCGTTCGCCGTAGCCGGTCAGGCGCGCCGGAATGGTCCCCACGCGGCCGTGGATGGACTGCTTGGCGGTCTTGCGCGGGCCGTACACGTAGTTGTCGGCCGGCGCGTCGTACATGAACAGAATGTGGTCCAGTCCGCAGGTAATCATGAGGCCCGAAAACGAGCGCATCCAGCCCAGTCCGCCTTCGCCTTCGTAGTCATGCAGGCCGGGATGGCGAAAGCCCGACGGCGACTGCCATCCCATGGCGAAGCCGCGGTAGTCGCAATCGGCGATGTCCATCGCGCGATCCACCAGCACCGTGAAACGCAGGCCCGTACCGCTGCGGAACTCCAGCATGCGGATACCGCGCTCCAGCCCGTCGTCCAGCGTCATCAGGCGTACGCCGGCAAACTGCGCAAGCTGCCCGGTGCGCGCCTCCACGTCGCGGCGCGTCATCCAGGTTCCGTAAATGTCAGGCATGAGTTCTCCCTGGCAAAGGCGCGGGTGCGCGTTTGCCGGTGTCGGTGTTCAGAATCGTGTTCGCAGTCGTGTTCGCGGGCGTGCCGGGGACCTTATGCAAAGATGCATCGCGGCGCGCCTCTGTTGCGGCGGGCGGCCTACAGGCCGTTCGCGCGCAGCCGCTCGTCCAGGAAGGTCTTGGCGCGCGGCACGTCGTCTTCGGTCAGGTGTTCGATGATGATGGGAATGTTGGGGTGCTTCTTGGCCAGGCGTTGCAGGTAAAGGTCGTAATTGAGCGCGCCCAGGCCCGGCGCCGGCAGCTCGATCTCGCCCACGCCACGGAAGGTATGGCTTTCGGCCGCGCCGTCGTCACCAATGTCGCTGTGCTTTTCCGACTTGTCATCGCCCGAACGCTTCACGTCCTTGGCATGCGCGATGCAGATCTTGTCGGAAAGCGCGTCGAACACCTGATTCAGCGTGCGGTCCATCTGGTCGATGTTGTGCGCTTCGAAGTAGTTCGTCGGGTCCATCAAGAGGCCCAGGCCGGGGTGATCCACCTCGGCGAACATGCGCAGCGTTTCCTCGACGGATCCCACCACGTTGTTCACGTAGGTTTCAAGCAGGAACACCGCGCCATGGTCATAGGCATGTTGGGATAGCTCGGCGATCACCGTGCGGCACTGGTCCCAGCCTTCCTCGGTCTTGTTCTTGGGGTGATGCACCCAGTCGCTGTCGGTGGCAAACGTGCCGGTTTCCGATATCACGTAAGGCGAACCGAGCTGGCGCGCGTGCGTGAGGATCTCTTTGAGATAGCCGTTGCGGCGTTGGCGCTCGGCGGGATCCGGGTGAACGATATTGGTATAGGCCGAGATGCAGGACACCGGCAGGTTGTAGTGGCGGAAGGTGTCGCGGATCTGCGTGCATTTCTGCGCGGTCAACTGCCCCGGGCCGAGTTCCATGTCCTTGAAATGCAGGTCCAGCTGCACGGTGTTGAAGCCGTGCGAGCGGATCACCTTGGCGGTGCGCTCCAGCTCATAGGGAAAGTAGCCCGAGAAGATTCCGGTCTGGATCATGATGCTTGTCTCCGTCTGTTTTTTGTCTGGTTATTCAACAGCCGGCAGCCGTACTGTGCGGCCTTCGGCGATGGACGTATACGCGGCCTCGACCAGCGCCATGGTGCGTACGTTGTCGGTCACGCTCAACGCAGGCTCGGTGCCGCTGGCCAGCGCGTACTGCAACTGCTCCATCACGCCGATGAAGGCATGCGGAAACCACATCGTGTCCCACGTGGGGGTTACCCAGCGCCCGTCGGTATGGCCCTGGGCCGCGCGTGAGGCGTAGCTCAGGGTCGACGGCTCGCCGGTGGGCCAGCCGATGGTGCCGCGCGCGACGCCCTCCGTGCCTTCCACGCGCCAGCGAATGTGCTGGTCGTCGGGGTATCCCTCGGCCCGTGGGCCCGACCACACATCTTCAAGCGACAGCGCCAGCAGGCCGTTGCCAAAGCGCAGCGTGGTGCTCACCAGCCCATCCTGATGCGCGAACTGGGTGCGCGGATCGGGGCGGGTGATGCTGGTGATCTCGGTGGGCTCGCCAAACAGATACCGCAGGGCATCAAGGTGATGCACGCTCATGTTCGAGAGCGTCAGCCGGTCATAGCCGCGCAAAAAGTCCTGCCAGTGCGGGATCGCGTGCATGTCGATCTGCGCGAACACCGGCGTGCCCAGCACGCCCTGGTCCAGCAGCTGCTTGAGCGTGCGCATCGATTGGTCGTAACGCATGTTCTGGTTGACCGACAGGATCTTGCCGGCGGCACGAGCCTCGTCGCGCAGGGCGCGGGCTTCATCCAGCGAGAGGGCAAGCGGCTTCTGCGCCAGCACGCCGCGCACGTGCGGGGCGCGCAAGGCGGCGCGGATCAGCTCGGGCTGCATATCGGGCGGATACGCGATGTCCACGATTTCGATCCGCGGATCGGCGATCAGGGCCAGGGGATTCTCATGCACTAGCGGGATGCCGTAGCGTTCGGCGACCTTGGCCGCTTTGCTGCGAGTACGTGACGCAATTGCCGCCACCGTGAAGCCGGCCTGCTGATAGGCCGCCAGATGGCATTCGGCCATGATCATGCCGGCGCCGATGCAGCCGATGCGAAAGCGCCGTTCCCGAATGGGCGGGTCGGGCACCAGGGTAGGGTGCGACATGTGCTCCTCCTGCCGGCTTGGTATGCACTGTCGACTGCCTGGCATCCTGCCGTGCTGTGTTTGATGTTATTGAGCCGCGATAATCACATCAAAACAATCAGGGGTAAAGGCGGCTGGCGCCCATAGGGCAGCAACGTTACCTTTTTGATCCAGAATGATTGCAAATGATGGGTTATGATCGCCTCGCTGCCATCGTCCTGATGGTGTCTTGACAGCCTGGTCCCGCATGCGCCCCACCATTTCCCTCATTGCCCGTGAAGCCGGCATGTCCACCGCCACCGTGGACCGGGTGCTGAACGACCGCGACGGCGTGCGCGGCAAGACACGCGACCGCGTGCTGGCAATCGCCAATCGCCTTGGCTACTTCGTCCAGGGCGCCGATGCCGCAAGCCAGGATGTGCGGGTCGATTTCGTGTTGCCCGCCGGCACCAACAGCTTCATGACCGCGTTGGGTCAGCACCTGCTTGAAGAAGCCGCCACCCGCCCCGATGTGCGCGCACGCCTGCATTTGATCGAGGGATTCGACGCCAATAAGCTCGCGCAAAAGCTCTACGAGCTGCGCGGCCAGACCCAGGCCGTTGGCCTGGTCGGGCTGGACCATCCACAGGTGCGCGACGCCATCATGGCGCTGCGCGACAGCGGCGTGCATGTGAGCACCCTGGTGTCGGACATTCCGATCTCGGCGCGCCTGGGTTACGTGGGCATCGACAACCGCGCCGCGGGCCGCCTGGCCGCGCTGTTGCTGGGCCGATTTCTGCCACAGCATACGGAGCGCAAGGTCGCGGTGTTCGTGGGGTCACTGGCGTATCGCGGCCATGAAGAGCGCGAGATGGGCTTTCGCTCACTGCTGAGCGAAGAGTTTCCGCACCTGCGCATTGCGCACATTCTTGAGATCGGCGACGACCGCGACCGCGCCTTTGCCGTCACGCAGGAGCTGCTGCGCAACGAGCCGCCGCACGCGATTTACAACATCGGCGCCGGCAATCAAGGCATCGCGCGGGCGCTGAAAGAGGCGCGGCCGGCAGAGGCGCGGCCGGCCGAGGCGCGGCTTACCGAGGCATGGCCCAACGAGGCTCGCTCAAACCAGGCAGCCTCGGCTCATCGCATTGTCTTCGTGGGTCACGACCTCACCGAAGCCACGCGCCGACTGTTGCTCGATCGCACCATGGACGCCGTGATCGACCAGAACCCGCGCGTCGAGGCACGCGAAATCGTCAAGCTGCTGGTGGCGGCCGTGAAGGGCGCGCCCGAACCCAGCTACCTGCCGCGGCTTCAGGTCATCTTCCGGGAAAATATTCCGGAGCCGTGATAGTCGAATCAAGAACGCAGAACCGCTTCGGCGCAACGGCGAGCAAGCAGGGGGGCAAGGATGACGCCGGGATGTCCGACCAATGCAAATAGGCCCTCCATTCTTCCCACCTGGCCGCAAAGCGGTTTGCTGTCGGTCGTCATAGGACGCATCGCAGCGGTTATGGAAAGCAGGGAAGCCGCCGCCGCGGTCCCAAACAGTCGGGCAATCGCGTTTCCGGTTTGCGCGGCTAGTGCGGGAAGGCCGGTTTCGCCGCATTCTGGATAGTCAGCGGCAGAAACGAGCCCGCCTGCCAAGGATGGGCGCAGCTCCATTTCTTCCGCGCAAACCAGGTGAAGAAGGCCGGCAACTTCAGTACCGAATCGAAGCAACACTGCCGGCGACTCATAGATCGGAAGGTCCACGCCGACCGTCAGAGCAAGGGCGCGCGAGCGATAGCCATTGGCGAGCACGACAATGTCGGCCGGAAATTCCTTTCCGTCCACGACGATTCCCGTGATCCGATTTCCTGCGGCATTGACGGCTTGAACCGTTCCCCGGCGGACGCAAGCCCCGGCGGCCTGCGCTCCTGCCCGCAGCTGGCGTGCCAATGCGCCCGCTTCCAGTGCGAAGTCGCTTGGTGCCCAGGCGGCGAGCGATGGCGGATTCGAAATCGTCGGTTCCTTCTCGGCAATTTGGGACCGAGTGAGCCGCTCGATTCGGGTGCCGGCGGCCCGATGCTCTGCGATCATGGCTGCCGTTTCGTCCTCCGTGGACCGCCAGAGAAGCGCGCCGCGCGCTGCGATCGGCAGCGGGCTGAGCTCGCGCTCGATATACGCGAACTCCTCCAGCGCCTTCAATCTTTCAGCGAACGCTGCCTGGTTGTCAGAAGGCGTGCTGGCGCTGCCACCGACCCAGCCGAAAGAACAGGCGGTTGCACTGATGAGGCAATCGGGCGCACGTTCGATCAACGTGACGGATGCGCCCGCTTTGGACAGATGCCAAGCTGCCGACGCGCCCATGATGCCGCCGCCCACCACGATGACCTTGCCTTTACGTACCACGACGGGGTTGTGCTTGAGAAAACCGGGCATGTGTTTGGTTGGACATTGTTGTGTTGGCGGTGGGCAACTGGACTTTCCATTCGATCGGTCGGACGCATCATAGCGTCGACAGGTGTCGAGTCGCCAAGATGATCCGAACCGAGACGAAGGCAGCTACACAAGCTACACAAGCTGCATTGAGCAAGGAGGGTTGGCTTTTTATGGCGACAGGGTCACAGATGAACGGCGGGTGTTGCGGCTGCTCTGATCGAAGGCGCGGGTACTGTTACGCGCATCCAGATGAACAAGCCGGCAAGCAGCATGACACAGCCTCCCGCAACAAAAACGCCCTCAATGCCTGTCAGGCTGAACATGGCACCGCCTGCCGCGGCGCCCATGGCGATTGAGGATTGCACCGACGCCACCACCATTCCGCCGGCACTTTCAGCCTGATCCGGCACGGCGCGCGCGACCCAGTTTGACCATGCAACCGGCACGCCACCGAACGCGAGGCCCCATGCCGCAATCAGCGTTGCCTGACCCGGTAGGGACGCGGGGAAAAGCGCCATCGCCAAGGCACTGCCACCGACCAGGGCCGGCATGAGGGCCAAGGTCACAGATAGGCTGCGCTGCATCAACCAGCCTGCGAGCATGGTGCCTGCGAAATTCGCCACGCCGAAGCCAAGCAGCATCAGCGCCAGCCCGGTCGTTCCCACGCCGGCAGTGCTTTCCAGAAACGGCCGAATATAGGTGAAGAGAGCGAAATGGCCCGTATGCGCCAGAATGCAGCCAAACATGCCAAGCGCGATGCCGGGCCGCAAGAGAACGTCCAAGATCGTTCGGAGCCGCGCGGGCCGGCGCGGCGCCATCCTCGGTAACGTGAACCATTGGAATGCCAGGGTCAATACACCCACCGCCGCGGCGGCGACAAAGGCGCTGCGCCATCCAAACTGGCCACCAAGATAGCTACCCAACGGCACGGCGACCACTGTGCCCACGGCAATGCCGCTGAAGATGATCGATAACGCGCGTGGCAAGAGCGCCGTCGGCACCAGTCGCATGGCGACAGCTGCCGCCATGCTCCAGAACCCGCCCAGGGCGATTCCAAGTAGAACGCGCATCAAAAGCAGCACCCACATCTGCGACGACGCTGCAACCAGAAGGTTGGACACAATCATTAAAGCGGAAAAGCCCAGCAGCACCGTACGGCGATCCAGGCCGCGGGTAAGACCGGGCACCAGCAAGCCTGCAAATAACGCCACCACCGCAGTCACCGTCACAGCCTGTCCCGCCATGGCCTCTGATACGTGCAGAGCTTCTGCCATGGGCGTCAGTAGGCTTGCCGGCAGATACTCCGCGGTCAACAGGCCGAATACACCCATCGCCAGCGAGAACACTGCGGTCCATGCCGCTGACACCGGCTCAATGTCCACCGGGCTGGCTGAACCTTCGGGGTTTGAAACATCAACAACACTACGCATTGCACTCATCCTAAAAAATCAGTGAGTGCAGTCTAGGACGTGTGCTTGGGATGATCTATGATGCGGCGTACTAAGTTTTTGATAGAAAATCCGATGCTGGCCTCACAGAATTACGCGCTTCCTCCGCACTTGATTAGTGAGCTGCTTGCCGGAATGCGTCTGCGCGGGGTGCAGTACCGGCGGGTGCAGACCGGGCCTAGTTTTGGACTAAGCATTGACGCGAAGGCCGGCCACGGTTTCTTCTACTACTTGGCGGTGGGCTCGGCCGTACTACGTACCGCTGAGGGCGGCTTGCACGAATTGAGTGCCGGCAATGCGGTGTTTCTGCCCCATGGGCAAGCTCATCAATGGCTTTCCGCCGAGGACGCGGACTTGCAGGATATCGATACGCTTGAAGCCGCCTTGATCGGCAATTCCGTCACCGACGTGGATGCGTGTCCAAGCACCAGCAGCGTCCCCAGCGCAATTTTCTTTTACGGTTGCATGGAATTCGACCTTGGCGGCATGCGGGCTTTGGGGCAGCTGATGCCGGATGTCATGTGCGTGAACGCCGACAGCGACCGCTTTCCTGGCATGGTCCCGATTCTGTCCGCGATGAAAGGCGAGATCTGTTCCAGACGCGTGGGGTTCGCGGACATTCTGGCGCGACTGGCCGAAGTGGTCGCCGCGATGATTGTCCGGGGATGGATCGAGTGCGGTTGCGACAATGCCTCCGGCCTGGCCGCAGCGCTGCGGGATCCACGGCTTGCGCGCGCCATCCTCGCCTTGCACCGCCAACCCGCCCGAGATTGGAAATTGGCTGAGTTGGCGGGCGAGTGCAATATTTCTCGCTCTGTTTTTGCCGAGCGATTTCATGCAACGGTGGGAACGCCACCGCTGCGCTACGCCAACGAGTTGAAGATGCGTCTTGCCAGGCAATGGCTGACGCACGACAGGCTACCGATCGACACGGTAGCCGAGCGCTTGGGCTATACGTCGCAAGCAGCATTCAGCCGTGCGTTCAAGCGTGTTACCGGTCTGCCCCCAGGCGCCAGCCGAGACGCGCGCTGAACTCCCATGAACGTTCACATCGAGGCGGTCGCGCGGCGTTGTGCTTGGCCGGCCCGGCAGCCTGTCCACCTTGCCGGCACGACGCCAGCGTCTTTTCACAGAATCTTGCAGTACCGATCCAGGTGCGCTTGCAGCACGGCGGCGCTATCCCGGGCAAAGACGCCCGCCAGATACCCGTCGGGCCTGATCAGCGCGGCGGCCCCCTTGGCCAAACTGTAGAAGCTGGCGAACTGGTCCAGAGGGTCTTCGATCTCCAGGCCGGCTCCAATGCAGTGGATGTGCAAGCCGGCGCGCGGCGGAAAGGTTGATGCGCCGTTGACCAGCAAGGTCCAGTGCGTGCCGTTGAGCAGGTTAAACAACCGCGTTGGGCTGCCGCCCGCGCCGCGCACAACGGCATCGGGCGCGCGACTGCCCGGCTCAAGTCGGCTGTCAGCTTGCAATGGAAGCGATAGCGGCGAGGTCGGATACCCGATGTCCAGTTGCTGGACTTCACGGGTCCGCCTGTTGTCCCCGGTCTTGAAACCCGCAAGCAGTCGGGTGGACAAGCCGAGCACGTTCGCGGCCACGGGCCGGCGTTCGGCTTCGTAGGTCTCCAGCAGCGCCTCGGGCGCGCCGGCGAGTACGGCGGCCAGTTTCCAGCCCAGGTTGTAGGCGTCTTGCACGCTGGTGTTCAAGCCTTGCCCGCCGGTGGGCGGATGGACATGCGCCGCATCGCCGACCAGGAACACGGGGCCATGCCGGTAATGATCTGCCAGCCTGGCATTCATGTTGTAGGTCGAAGACCAGGCAACGCAGTGGACCGTGATGTCCGTGCGCGCGGTGTGCAGGGCAACGCGTTTCGTCAGCGCGGCAGCGGACAGGTCGACGTCGCCCTCAAGAGAAACCGGCGCCTGGATCTGGAACAGGTCGGTGCCTGCAAGCGGGCAGATGGCCAGCGGACCCGCGCCATGACCGTTGAACTGGTGCCACCTATCGCGCGACAAGCCTTCCAGCACGACATCGGCCACGATGGCGCGCACCCCTAACGTCTTGCCCGGAAAGCCGATGCCCAGGTGGCTGCGTACCGTGCTGCGCCCGCCGTCCGCGCCCACCAGGTAGCGAGCGTGGACCCTCTGCTTCCCGTCCGGGGTGGCCAGCACGGCTTCAATTCCGTCGGCGTTGATCTCCATCCCGACCAGCTCGACACCAAACTGCGGCGCACGGCCCAGTTCCAACAGCCGCTCTCGCATGATCGCTTCGGTCTTGAACTGCGGAACCATCAACGGAAGCGGATAGGGCTCGGCAGGCGTAGGTTCGGCAACCGTCGTGACTTCCTGATCCACATGGCTGCCGTCGGCCGAGTATTTGCGAATCGTGGGGTAGATGCCACCGGCGGCCATGGCCCGGTCAAGGATCCCCAGGTCTTCAAATACTTCTTGGGTGCGCGGTTGAATCCCTTTGCCGCGCGAGCCCGCAAAGGGGGAAGCCAGTTTTTCGATCAGGGCAAAGCGCACGCCGCGCCGCGCCAGTTCTATTGCCAGGGTCAGGCCGGCAGCGCCGGCACCGCAGATCAGGACGTCAACGGGGTTACGCATGTCGCTCTCCAAGTATGTGTAATATGCACACATTAAAAGGGGAGTCTATGGTCACCAAAAAGAAAGTGCAAGATACACATATCTCCGCGCAGCTGAAGGATCTTCATCGGTCCTTGATCACGATCGTGAGCGTGATGAACCGCCCCAGGAACGACGAACGCCTGATCGCGGAAGCCGGCGTGCAGCTGGACCAGGCGCTGTTTCGCCTATTGGTGGTGATTGAACGGGTGGGGCCGATCGGCGTGGTCGATCTGGCGGACCGGCTTGGCAGGGACTACACCACCATTAGCCGCCAGGTCGCCAAGCTGGAACGCATGGGGATGGTGATGCGGCACGAGAATCCGGACGACCGCCGAATGCGCGAAACGGTGGTGTCATCCGAAGGCAAGGCCGTGACCGACAAGCTTGATCAGGCGCGCGAGCGCCTGGCAAAAGACATCTTTCAGGACTGGACCGCCGAAGACATCACGGACTTGGTGCGTCTGATGCGCAAGTTCGCAGAGACGCTGGAACGGGGTACAGAGGGTTGATTGTCAACTCGGCGTTGCCCGGGATCACGTCAGATTCAACCCACCATCCGACAGCAGAATTTCCCCAGTCAGATAGTTCGACTCAACCAGCATCGACACCGCCTGCGCAATATCCTCCGGCTTCGCGGCGCGCCGCATCGGTGCGCGTTCGCGCCATAACTGCTGGGCTGCGGTCCAGTCGGCGGTCAGGGGCGTATCGACCAAGCCTGGCGCGATGGCGTTCACGCGTATATCCGGGGCGAGCGAGACCGCCAGCAAGCGCGTGACGTGGTTTAGCGCCGCTTTCGTTGCGGCGTAGGGGATAGACGCGCCTTTGGGACGAACGCCTGCATGCGAGCTGACGTTGACCACGCAGGCCGGTGTGCCGGTTGCGGCGGACGCGTGCAGTGCGGCCTCGGCCAGCGCGATGATACGGAACGGCGCGATGACATTGACCTCGTGCAACTCGCGCCAGATGTCGGGGGTGGCTGCTGCCATATCCGCATGCGGCACCACGCGGCTGATGCCCGCGTTGTTCACGACGACATCCAGGCGGCCCCATTGCCCCACGGCTTCGTGCACCAGGCGGACCCGGTCTGCGTCTTGGGCAAGGTCGGCTTGCACATAAGCCGCCAGACCCAGTTCGCGCGCCATGGAGATGCCCACGTCCACCGAGCTGCGCGAGTGCAGAACGACTGCGTAGCCGTCTTTGGACAGCCGGCGCGCAATGGCGGCGCCGATGCCTGACGTTGAGCCGGTGACAAGAGCAACACGTTGGGTTGGAGGCATAGAAAGGTCCCATGAAATGGAAGGCGGGAGTTTACCTGCCGTGGGCATGCCGCCGGCGCGCCCGGTGGGGGCGGCGGGGCTTCCAACGCTGGGAAGCGTCTACCGCAACGGGACGGGTCGGGAACGCATTGCGGCTTAGCGCTGCAAACTCGCTCCATGGTCCGCGATGCTTTGCTGAATGCTGGCGACAAACCTTGCGATGACGGGATTGGTGTCGCGCTCGCGATAAACCAGCGCGATGCCGATGTTGGACGATTCGGGCAAGTCGTTCAGGGGCCGGAATTCGACGTCGGCCGGCATGAACTCCGCGTTAATCGACGGGACCAGCGCGATGCCCAAGCCGCTGCGCACCAGTCCCACCACGGTTTGCACCTGGACGGCTTCCTGCGTCACTCGCGGCGACACGCCGGCTTCGCGCAGCAAATGCATAACGGCGGCGTTCAGGCCGCCTACGCGCGACGGCGTATAGCCGATGAAATCCTGATCGCGCAACTCTTGTAGCGACAGCGATTGCTTGCGCGCCAGCGGATGATCCGCGGGCATGGCCACGCAGAACACGTCGCGCGAAATGGGTTCGAAGACCATGTTGCTGGGATGCGTGGTCGGTTCGCGCACAAAGGCGACGTCCACGGTTTCCGCGTCGATCATCGACAGCAGGCCCAGGTTGGTCGATTCGCTGAGGTCCAGCTTGATGTGGGGAAAGCGCCGGCTGAAATGCTGGATCAGGCGCGGCAGCAGGCTGAAGGTCAGGGACCCGATAAAGCCGATGCGCAAGCCGCCGCTTTCACCGTTGGCCGCCTGGCGCGCAGCGGTGATGACATCGGCCGCGCTATCCAGGCATTTGGTCGCCGCCGCCAGCGCCGCATGCCCGGCCGGTGTCAGCTTGACGCCGCGCGACCCGCGCTCTAGCAGAGCCACGCCGATTTCGTCTTCCAGCTTGCGGATGGCGACCGACAGCGGCGGCTGCGCCATGAACAGGCGTTCAGCGGCGCGGCTGAAGCTTTGCGTCTGGGCAACCGCCACGAATTGTTTGAGTTGACGCAGTTCCATCGTGATTGACCTTGTGAGGCGGGGCAGGGCGGGGGCGGCGCGGACCAAGTCGCCGGCCAGGTATACACAGAATGAATAGAAGTGTACATGCAAAGTATTTGATCAAGTATGGGTGGCATCTCTAGGATGGGCACCTAAAACAGCCCCTGCGCCGTCCATGACGGCGCGGTCATAACACCTGGAGACAACCCTATGAAACTCGCCCGCCGCGTGTCGGCCGCCATTGCATTAGGCTTTGCCGCGCTATCCGCCACCGCCTTGCCGCTTGCCCCCGCACATGCCGCCGCACAGGCCGCGGACTACCCCGACAAGCCCATCAAGATCATCGTTCCCTATCCGCCCGGCGGCACCAACGACATCGTCGTGCGCCTGGTCGGCAAGAAGCTGGGCGAACAACTGGGGCAGCCGATCATCGTCGAAAACAAGGCAGGCGCGTCGGGCAACATCGGCGCCGAAAGCGTGGCCAGGGCGCCGGCCGACGGCTACACGCTGCTGCTGGTTACGACCGGGCACGCCATTCATCCGTCGCTATACAAGAACCTGCGCTACGACATCACGAAAGACCTGATGGGCGTGAGCCGCTTGTCCAGCGGCCCCATGCTGGTGATGGTCAACCCCAAGCTGGGCATCAACAATATCCAGGACCTGATCGCCCGCGCGAAAGCCGAGCCAGGCGCAATGTTCTTTTCCAGCGCGGGCAATGGTTCGTCCACCCACCTGACGACCGAACTACTGGCCAGCAAGGCCGGCATCAAGCTGACCCATGTGCCGTTCAATGGCAGCGCGCCAGCCATGTCGGACGTGATGGCCGGCAATACGCAAGTCGTTCTGGACTTGATGTTCTCGGCATTGCCGCAGGTGCAGTCCGGCCGCCTGAAGGCCATTGCGATCACGGGAACGGCGCGGTCGCCTCTGTTGCCCGACGTGCCCACGGTGGCGGAATCCGGCGTGGCCGGGTTCGACGCGGAGGTCTGGAATGGCCTGATGGCGCCCGCAAAAACTCCGCAGCCCGTCGTCGACCGCTTGAACGCGGAACTGAAGAAGGTGCTGGCCGACCCCGACATCAAGGCCCGCCTGGACGCGCAGGGTTTCCCCGCCAGTTGGTCGACGCCGGCCGATTTCGACAAGCAGATCGCATCCGAGATCAAGCGCTGGGCGCCGGTTGTCCAAGCGTCGGGCGCCACCGTCCAGTAAGCCATGCCGGGCGGCCACCATCATTGCGGCCGCCTGACCCGCCATTCAATCCGGAGTCGTCCCTTCATGTCTGACCGTCACGCCCTGGCGTCTTTGATCCATCCACGATCCATCGCCATCATCGGTGCTTCCGACGACGCGCTGCGTATCGGCGGCCGCCCCATTGCCTACATGCGCCAGCAGGGCTACCAGGGCCGGCTGATGCCCGTGAACCCCAAGCGTTCCACGATTCAAGGCGTCCCCGCCTATGCCAGCGTGGCCGACCTGCCGGAAACGCCCGACCTGGCCATCGTGGCCGTGGCCGCCAAGCTGGCGCCCGATGTGGTCGAGGAACTGGGCAAGCGCGGCACGCGTGTCGCCATCGTATTTTCGGCCGGTTTTGCCGAGGCCGACGCGCAGGGCGCGGCGCTGCAAGACCGCATGATCGCCGCCGCGCGCCGCTACGGGCTGCGCTTGCTAGGGCCTAACTCTTTGGGGGTGTTGAATCCTCGCATCGGGTTCTACGGCAGCTTTACGTCGGTGGTGGAAAGCGGTTTTCCCAAAGCAGGCCGCGTCGGAATCGCCAGCCAGTCCGGGGCCTATGGCAGCCACATCCTGGGCCTTGCGCGCGACTACGGCATCGGCGTGTCCGCCTGCGTCATGAGCGGCAATGAAAGCGACATCAGCCTGGGCGACATGGTGCAGGCATTTGTCGATGATCCCGACACCGACGTCATCGCCGTGTACTCCGAAGGCATCCGCGACGGGCAGCGCTTGTTGGCCGCATTGGAAGCCGCGCGGCTGGCCCGCAAGCCCGTGGTCATGATGAAGGTGGGCACCAGTGAAGTGGGCAGCGCGGCCGCCCAATCGCATACCGCGTCCATCGCCGGCAACGACGCCGTGACGGACGCCGTGTTGGCTGAACACGGCGTGGTGCGCGCCCGGTCCACCGAACACATGCTGGACGTGGCGCGGCTGGCTACGCGCCGCATTTACCCCGTGCACAATTCCCTGGGCGTCATCACGGTAAGCGGCGGCGCCGGCGTGATCGTGTCGGACGCGGCCGAGCTGTGTGGTTTGCCCATGCCCCAAATGCCTGCCGCCGCGCAACGGCATTTGAAGGAATTGATTCCGTTCTGCGCGCCGCGCAATCCTGTGGATTGCACTGCACAGTTCATGAACGACCTATCCATTGCGGGCCGCTTCGCGGATGCCGTGGTCCAAGAGGGCGGCTATCAATCCATTCTTGGATTCTTCACCTACACCGTTGGGGCGGCTTCGATTGCCGACGGCCTGCGCGCGCAGCTGAACGCAGTGCGTGAGCGGCATCCGGACCGCTTGTTCGTGCTGTGCATTCTGGCCTCGCGCGATCGGGTGCAACAGTACGAAGACGACGGGTTCTCGGTCTACGAAGACCCCGCCCGCGCCGTGGCCGCCATTGAAGCCATGGGACGATTCGGCGCTGCGTTTGCGCGGCCGGCTGGGCAGAAGACGCCATCCACGCCCGTGTCGATCCCGCTGCCCGACGCCACGCCCAGCGAAGCCACGGCCAAGCAAATCCTGGCGCAGGCCGGCATCGCCGTGGCCGAAGAGCGCGTGTGCGCCGATGCCCGGGCGGCGGTCGCGGCGGCGGAACAAATCGGCTACCCCGTCGTCATGAAGATCCTGTCGCCAGACATTCTGCACAAGTCGGAAATCGGCGGCGTGCTGTTGGACGTTGCAAACGCGCAAGCGGTGCAAGCGGGCCATGCCCGGTTGCTGGAGCGTGCGGCAACGGCGGCACCCGATGCACGCATTGAAGGCGTGCTGGTCGCGCGCCAATTGTCGGGTGGCGTCGAGTGCATCCTGGGCACCCAGCGCGACCCGGTTTTTGGCCCGGTGGCCATGTTCGGACTGGGCGGCATCTTCGTCGAGATCATGAAGGACGTCGTCCTGCGTCGCTGCCCGTTCGACATCGACACCGCTGAACAGATGATCCTGTCCATCAAAGGGGCGCCGCTGCTGCAAGGCGCGCGCGGCAAGCCGCCTGCTGATGTGAAGGCACTGGCCATCATGCTGTCGCGCTTGTCGCACTTCGCACACGAGGCCGGGCCGCGCCTGCAATCGATAGACCTCAACCCGGTGATCGCCTTGCCCGCGGGGCAGGGGGCCTATGCCGTGGACGCGGTAATCGAACTGGCCGCCGACGGGGATGCGCGCGCGGATGTTGTCCTTGGCCCCGGCCCGGGCACGCTCTGATCAGGTGGCCATCATGCCGATCAATCCCGACCTCCTGTTGAACCGGCCGTTCGAACCGCGTTCGCATCGCTACCGTGAATGCGACACCGTGCTGTATGCGCTGGGTTGCGGCCTGGGCGCCGATCCGCTGGATGCCGGCCAGCTTCGCTATGTGTACGAACACGCGCCGGGCGGGCTTTGCGCCTTGCCGACGCTGGCGAACATCCTGGGCTACTTCGGATTCTGGGCAGACCAGCCCGACACCGGAATTACCTGGCGCAAGCTGGTGCACGCCGAACAGCACATCGAACTCCAACGCCCCTTGCGCGCCAGCGGCCACATCGTCGGCGAAAACCGCATCGTGGGCCTGCACGACAAGGGCGCCGAAAAAGGAGCGCTGATGCTGCAAGACCGGCGCATCGTCGACGGCGCCAGCGGCGAGCTGCTGGCCACGGTGACGCAGACCACGATGCTGCGCGGCGACGGCGGGTTCGGCGCAACGCAGGGGGCAACGCATGGCCGCGCGCCGCTGCCCGCGCATGTATTGCCCGACCGGGCTGCGGACGCGGTTTGCGACCTGGCCACCTTGCCGCAGGCCGCGCTGCTGTATCGCCTGAACGGTGACGCCAACCCTTTGCACGCGGACCCGGCCACGGCACGCGCGGCGGGGTTTGAGCGGCCCATCCTGCATGGGCTGGCCACGATGGGCGTGGCCATGCACGCCGTGCTGCGCGCGCTGCTGGGCTATGACGCCGGTGCCGTGCGCGGCATGCGGGTGCGCTTTACCGCGCCGGTGTTGCCGGGCGACACCTTGCGCACCGAGATGTGGCGCGACGGTGGCGTCGTCTCGCTGCGCACTACCGCCATGGAACGCCGCGTCGTCGTGCTCGGTTCCGGCCGCATCGACTTGTCCGACTGAATCCGCGCGCACGCGATGCCGCGCGCGCCTTACCTTGCATAAAGAGAGACCGTTATGGATCTGCAGATCAACGACAAAGTGGCCATCGTCACGGGTTCCGCCCGGGGCCTGGGCGCGGCCACCGCCCGCAAGCTGGCCGCTGAAGGCGCGCGTGTGGTGATCACCGACGTCCTGGCCGAGCAGGCCGAAGCCACCGCCGCCGCGCTGCGCGCCGACGGCTTGCAGGCGCATTGCATCGTGGCCGACATCACCAAGGCGGCTGACGTGCAACGCCTGGTTGACGAGACCATCGCCACCTTTGGCGGCGTCCACATCTTGGTGAACAACGCGGGTTTTCCGCGCGACAAGTACCTGGTCAAGATGAGCGAGCAGGATTGGGACCTGGTCATGGAAGTCATGCTGAAAGGCGCCTTTTTGGCATGCAAGACGGTCATGCCGCACTTGATCGAGCAAGGCTGGGGCCGCATCGTCAATATCAGTTCGCGCGCGTATTTCGGTAACCCGACGCAGGCGAATTACTCGGCCGCCAAGGCAGGCCTGATCGGCATGGCCAAGGCGCTGGCCATCGAAGAAGGGCGCTATGGAATCACGGTGAACTGCGTGGCGCCTGGCTTCATGGAAACCGAGATGGTGCAGGCGCTGCCCACCTACGACACCATCAAGGAACGCGCGGTGCAGATGCAGCCGATCAAACGCGTGGGCAAGCCCGAGGACATTGCCAACGCCGTGGCATTCCTGGTGTCGGAGCCGGCCAGCTTCATCACGGGCGAGGTGCTGCACGTCACGGGTGGTCGCTATGGCTGATTACATGCCCATCCGCTGCGACATCCGCGACGACGGCGTCGCGGTGCTGACGCTGGACAACCCGCCGCTGAACGTGGTGTTCCGAGGCTTGACGGTGGCGCTGGGCCAGGCGCTGGACGCGTTGGCCGTGGAGCCCCGCGTCCGCGCCGTGGTGCTCGCCGGCGCGGGCAGGGCGTTTTGCGCGGGATCGGACATTGCCGAATTCCAACCCCTGATGCAGCCCGGACGCATCGGCCCCGAAAAGCTGGAGCTTCAGCACCGGGTGTTCGCGCGGCTGGCTGACTTTCCCAAGCCCACGGTGGCCGCGGTGCATGGCGTGGCGTTCGGCGGCGGCCTGGAAATTGCCGTGTGCTGCGATTTCATCGTGGCGGACCCGGCGGCGCGTTTTGCGCTGCCTGAAATCAAGCTGGGCGTGTTTCCGGGCAGTGGTGGGCCGGTACGGGTCACCCGCCGTATTGGTGTGACGCGCGCCAAGGAAATGATGCTGC
This sequence comes from Achromobacter sp. RT286_PF, assembly GCF_059760425.1. Taxonomy (NCBI): domain Bacteria; kingdom Pseudomonadati; phylum Pseudomonadota; class Betaproteobacteria; order Burkholderiales; family Alcaligenaceae; genus Achromobacter; species Achromobacter sp. RT286_PF. Next base: position 173,701 of record NZ_JCBAMR010000005.1, on the reverse strand, counting down.
TGGGCGAGCCCATTGATGCCGCGACGGCGCTGGCGTGGGGCCTGGTCAATCGGGTTTCGCAGGCGGGCCAGGCGCAGGCCCAGGCCCTGGCCTTGGCGGGGGGCCTTGGGGCACGGCCGCCACTGGCAATGTCTTTGTGCAAGACCGCCATCGGCTACAGCTGGGACGACACGGAAGCCGGCGCGATTGCGCGCGCGCTGCCGTTATCCGAACGCGCATTTACCTCGGCGGAAGCCCGCGAGGGTGTGCGCGCCTTTCTAGCCAAGGAAACGCCCCGGTTCCCGGACGCGCTGCATGATGCGCGGCAGGGACATGAACATGGCTGACGCCCACGCTTTGCCGGACTTGCGCGCGGCAATCGCACCGCGCAGACATTGCTTCGATCCGATTCGATCTCATCTCCAGGAGGCCGCATGAAACGCGCCGCTATCGTATCCCCCCTACGCACGCCCATCGGCGCATTCGGAGGCGCGTTGCGCCCCGTACCCGTGGAAGAGCTGGGCGCCACCGTTGCCCGCGCCATCATCGAACGCACCGGGCTGGACCCGGCCCGCATTGAAGATGTGGTGTTCGCGCATTCATACGCCAACGGCGAAGTGCCCTGCACGGGCCGCTGGGTCGCCTTGCAAGCGGGCTTTCCCGTCGAGGTTGCGGGCATGCAGCTGGACCGGCGTTGCGGCAGCGGCCTGCAAGCCATCGCCACCGCCGCGATGATGGTGCAAACCGGTGTGGCCGACGTGGTCATGGCCGGCGGCGTGGAAAGCATGAGCAACGTCGAGTACTACACCACCGATATGCGTTGGGGCAAGCGCGCGGGCACGGTCCGCTTTCACGATCGGCTGGAACGCGGCCGCGAACGCTCGCAGCCTGTTTCGCGGTTCGGCACGATCAGCGGCATGATAGAAACCGCCGAGAATCTGGCGCGCGAGTACGCAATCACGCGCGAAGAGGCCGACGCCTTTGCGCTGCGCAGCCACCAGCGCGCCTTGGCCGCCTGGGAATCCGGCAAGTTCGAAAACGAAGTGGTGCCGGTGCGCGTGCCACAACGCAAGGGCGAGCCCATCGTGGTATCGCGCGATGAAGGCATCCGCGGCGACTTGACGCTGGAACAGCTGGCACGCCTTACGCCCATCATGAAAGACGGCATCGTGACGGCCGGCAACGCCTGCCAGCAGAACGACGCGGCGGCGGCCTGCCTGATCGTGGCCGAAGACAAGCTTGAGGCGCTGGGACTTGAACCCATCGGCTACTTGCACAGCTGGGCGGCGGCCGGTTGCGAGCCCTCGCACATGGGTATCGGGCCCGTGCCCGCCGTGCAGAAACTGTTTGCCCGCAACGGCTTGGGCTTTGACGACATGGCCTTGGTGGAATTGAACGAAGCCTTTGCGTGCCAGGCGCTGGCCTGCGCCAAGGGCTGGGGCTGGAATGACCCCGGCCTCTTCAATGTGAACGGCTCCGGCATTTCGCTGGGCCACCCCGTGGGCGCGACCGGCGTGCGCATCATGACGTCGTTGTTGCACGAACTGTCGCGCCGTGGCGAACGCTATGGGCTCGAAACCATGTGCATAGGCGGCGGCCAGGGCATGGCGGCCGTGTTCGAGAGGGCCTGATCCGATGACCTATTCCTTCCTTGGCGGGGTCCGCGTCATCGAAAGCTCGGCCTTCATCGCCGCGCCGCTGGCTGGCCTGACCCTGGCGCAATTCGGCGCCGACGTCATACGCGTGGACATGATCGGCGGCGGCATCGACTACGGCCGAATGCCGCGCATGCCGCAGGCCGACGGCAATGGCCGCAGCCTGTACTGGACCGCGCTGAACAAAGGCAAGCGATCCATCGCCATCAATCTGCGCAAGCCCGAAGGCCGTGAACTGGTCCAGGCGTTGGCCACCGCGCCCGGCCCGCAAGCCGGCGTATTGCTGACGAACGTGGCCGCGCCCTGGCTGGCTCATGACGTGCTTGCGGCCCGGCGCGCGGATCTGATCAGCTGCACCATCCAGGGCAATGCCGATGGCAGCACCGCCGTGGACTACACCGTCAATTGCGCCACCGGCTATCCCGCCGTCACGGGCGGTGGGTCCATCGACCGGCCGGTCAACCACGTGCTGCCCGCCTGGGACATTGCCTGCGCCTACCAGGCCGCATTCGCCATTACGGCTGCGCTGAACCGTCGCACGGCCACGGGCAGCGGCGCCGAGATCAAGCTGGCGCTGTCAGACGTCGCGTTCTCGATGTTGTCGCACCTGGGCGTGCTGGCCGAGGCAGAACTGCTGAAACAGGAACGCCCGTCCATCGGCAATCACCTGTACGGCGCCTTCGGACGTGATTTTTCGACGGCGGATGGCGTGCGCATCATGGTGGCCGCCATATCGGCCGGTCAGTGGAATGCGCTGGTTCAATGCTGCGATATCGCCGACGCGATCAGCGCAGCCGAAAGCCGCCTGGGTCTGGATTTTCGCGATGAGGCGCAGCGCTTCGAAGGCCGCGACGCAATCGCCGGCCTGGTAGAGCCTTGGTTTGCGGTACGCACCGCAGCGCAGGCCGAGGCCGCGTTGACGCAGCACAAGGTGTGCTGGGGCCGCTACAGCACCGTGGGCGAGTTGCTGGAGCGCGACCCGCGCGTCGGCGCGGCCAATCCCGTCTTTGAGCGCATGTCCACGGAGGGCATCGGAGAATACTGGAGCGCCGGCGCCGCCGCCCGCGTGGCAGGCCTTGACCGCACCCCGACCCCGCCCGCTCCGTGCCTGGGAGCGCATACCGATGTGGTGCTGCACGAACTGCTGGGCCTGGACAGTGGCGCCATCGGCCGCCTGCACGATGCGGGCATCGTCGCCACGGCGTAGCGCGATACGCGCAGCTGGGGCCGCTGGGAACCGCGCGCGTCGGCCGGCAAGCGCTTGATGCTCAAGCCAATGAGGGCCGGCAGTAATGCTAGATCATCGACATACCCAGGCACGGGGCTGAAGTCATGTATCAGGTCGACAGGGCTAAGTCATAAGGCGGCTTTGAATTGCGTTGAAATGGGCGTCGGGGTTGTCCCCGTTTTCGATCGGGCGGTCAGCGCGTACGATCACGAAACTACAGCGCCAAGACGGCAGCCCCGCGCGGGAATGCCGTCAAATTTACGACCATTTTGAATCAGCATGAAACAGTCACCCGCAGACTTTCCGGAGCAAGACCGGTATCGGCTTCTGGTAGATGCCGTGATGGACTACGCGATATATCTCCTTGACGCAGAGGGGCGGGTCAGCAGTTGGAACCCTGGCGCCGAGCGATTCAAGGGATACAAAGAAGGCGAAATACTCGGTCAGCACTTCTCGGTGTTTTATACCGAGCAAGACCGCGCTGCGGGGGTGCCAGAACGTGCGTTGGAGACGGCCAGAAAGGAAGGGCGCTTCGAGGCGGAAGGCTGGCGGATGCGAAAAGACGGGACGCGCTTCTGGTGTAGCGTCGTCATCGATCCGGTCCATGATGACAAGGGGCGGCACGTGGGCTTCGCGAAGATCACGCGCGACGTGACCGAGCAGAAGAGGCACCGCGAAGAACTCCAGGCCGCGCGCGATGCCATGCATCACGCGCATCGCATGGAAGCAATTGGACGCCTGACCGGCGGCGTTGCCCACGACTTCAATAATTTTCTGACGGCGATACGGTTCTCGGCCGAATTCCTGAAAAGATCACGCGATATGCCGGCGTCTTTGATGCGTTATGTCGGCATCATTTCCGACACGACGGAGAAGGCGGCGCAACTTACGCGCCAGCTCTTGGCATATGGAAAAAAGCAGCCCCTTAAACCGCACGTGTTCGACGTGCGCGACAGCCTTTCGTCGCTTCGACAGTTGGTTGAAGCCTCGGTAGGGTCGTCCATCGCCTTGTCCTACGAGGTGGGTCCGGGAAACACGACCGTCTATGCAGACCCGGCGCAGTTTGAATCGGCGCTGTTGAATCTGGTGATCAACGCGCGAGACGCGATGCCCGCGGGCGGTCGCCTGACCATTTCCGCGCGCCAGGCAGATCGTGCGCCGACGCCGGGGCGCAGTCCCAATGCGCACGCGCCGCAGGTTGCGGTGGCGGTCAAGGACACCGGCATCGGGATCGATGACGAGGTCGCCAAACATATATTCGAACCGTTTTTCTCGACCAAAGGCCAGCACGAAAATTCGGGTCTTGGCCTGAGCCAGGTGCAAGGGTTTGTCCAGCAGTCCGGCGGCGATGTCGAAGTCCAGAGCCAGGTGGGTCAGGGGACCACGTTTACGCTCTATCTGCCGGCCTTCGAGGCAACGACAAAAACCCACGATGAGAGCGATCAGCAGTGTCGCGATCCCCAGGTGCGGAATCGCGTCTTGCTGGTCGAAGACAATCGCATGGTGGGCGATGTGGTGCATACGATGTTGAAGGACATGGGTCAGGACGCGATCTGGGTCCATGATGCGGAAGCCGCGCTGTCGCACCTGACCGCGCAAAGCGGTTCCTGTGATATCGCGATTCTGGACGTGGTCCTTCCTGGCATGAACGGTGTTGAGCTGGGGCGCCGTATCCGGGCGCAATGGCCCGATATACGGATCGTGCTTGCCAGCGGATACAGCGAAGCCATCAGTGGGCAGGCAGTCGCCCCGTTTCCGGTCATGCAAAAGCCGTACTCAATGGAAATGCTGACCCGCGTTCTGCATGGGAAAGACGTGGAAACTGGCGGGCGCGCGATCCGTTCACCCGCATCTTGAGGCTTGGGGCATCGCCTGCCCACGCGCCCACCACCACGTCATCACGCCCGCCGCCAGAACCACCGGCAGCATGGCCGCGTTAAGCGCTTCCCAGCCGAAGGCGTCCAGCGCCGGACCGGCCGCCAACGTCGCCAACGCGGTCGCGGCATAGCGCAGCATCTCGGCGGCGCCTTGCGCGCGGGCGCGTTCCGACGGGCGGTAGGATTGCGCCAGCAGCGTGGTCCCGCCGACGAACATGAAGTTCCATCCCACCCCCAGGCAGAACAGCGCTGCATAGAACGCGGGCAGCGCCGGAGACGTCATTGCGATCAAGGAACACGCGACGTTCAGCAGCATGCCCGCGCCCAGCACCCGGGGCAGGCCGAAGCGTTGGATCAGCGTGCCGGCAAAGAAGGCGGGCGCGTACATGCCGACCAGGTGCCATTGCATGATGTTGGCGCCGTCGCCGATGCTGTGGCTGCATGCCACGGCGGCCAGCGGTGCGGCGGTCATGATGAACATCATCGAAACGGACCCGACCACGTTGTTGGCCAGCGCGGCGACGAACACGGGCTGGCGTGCTACCTCGCGCAGCGGGCGTGCCGGCAGGCCCGCCTGCGTTTCGCCGCCAGCGGCGGGCGCTTCGGCGTCCCGATAGCCGCCCCACAGCAGCGCGGCGGACAGCAGCGCCAACAGGGTCACCATCAGATAGGCGCCGGCGAAGGTGACCGGCGCGAACAGGTCGCGGCTCCAGGCGGCCAGTGCGGGGCCGGCAATGGCGGCGATGACGCCGCCGGCCATCACCACCGAGATTGCGCGGCTCTTGGCGGCGGGCTCGACCGCGTCCGCCGCCGCCAGGCGGTAGTACTGGGCAAAAGCCTGGAACACGCCGACCAGCGCGGTCCCGGCGCAAAAGACCCAGAAGTCGGCATGAAATACCGCCCACACCGATAGCGCACCGCCCGCCGCGCCGGCCAAGGCGCCCAATGCAAACCCGTTGCGCCGGCCGATGCGCTGCATCAGCAACGACGCAAACCAGGTGACCAAGGCCCCGGCTACCGTGATCAGCGCAAACGGCAGGGTCGACAACGCTTTGTTGGGAGCCAGCATGTGGCCGGTCAGCGCGGTCAGCGTCAGGTCAATGGAAATGGCCGCGACGAACAGGCCCTGGCACACGGCCAGAATGCGAGCGTTGCGACGGCCAATCGTGAGCGAGGGGGAGGCGGGCATGGGGGGGTCGACGGGGTTGAAAGGCAATGATGAGGAGGCTGGGTGCCGAGCAAAGTGCGGCGGATCGGACGGAGCGGTTGAGGTTTGACAGGCGTCACTTTATCGGCGCACACTTTGGCGCAAATGACATAATTCCCACAAAAAACGCCATGGCTCACGACGTCGTCTTTCTGTTGGTGCCCGACTTTCAATTGCTGGATATGTCCGGCCCCGCCGCCGTGTTCCAGACGGCCGGCAAGCAGGCCCGGACCGTCGCGGGTCCCGCCTATGCAGTCCACGTCGTGTCCGAGCGCGGCGGACTGGTGCGCAGTTCTTGTGGCGTGCAAGTCATGACGCAATCGTGGCGCGACGCGCCTGCCGGCACGCTGCTGGTGCCGGGCGGTGAGGGCGCGCGCGCGGCGGCCGTGACCCCGGGCTTGCACAGGTATCTGCACGAACAGCGGCAGGCCGGCCGGCGCCTGGCCAGCGTCTGCACGGGGGCGTTTGTGCTGGCGGCCGCGGGCCTGCTCGACGGGCTACGCGCCACCACCCACTGGCGCTACGCCGCCTCGCTGGCGCGCGACTATCCCGGCGTGCGTGTCGACGCCGACCGCATCTACGTGCGCGACGGCGACACCTGGACCTCGGCGGGCATCACTGCCGGCATAGACCTTGCGTTGGCGATGGTCGAAGCTGATCTGGGTGCCGACGTGGCGGCCGCCACCGCTCGCGATATGGTGGTCTATCACCGCCGTTCGGGCGGACAGTCGCAGTTCTCGGCGCTGCAGGACCTGGCGCCCGATAGCGAACGCATGCGCGCGGTGCTGGAGCACATCCGCAACAATCTGGGCGCGGCGCTAAGCGTGGAGCGTCTGGCCGAGGTGGCTTGCGTCAGCCCGCGCCAATTTCTGCGCAGCTTTAAGGCAGAGACGGGCGAGACGCCCGCCAAGGCGGTCGAGCGCATCCGGGCCGAGGCGGCGCGCGCGCACCTTGAGGCGGGGGCCGACAGCATCGACAGCGTGGCGCGGCGGGCGGGTTTTACCGACACGGAACGCATGCGGCGCACGTTCCTGCGCGTCTACGGCCAACCGCCGCAGGCGCTCCGGCGCATGGCCAGGCAGGGCGTCGAAACCGCTAAAACGTCATTCTGAAACCCGCGGTCGCGGTGACGATGTAGCTGCCCGAGAAGTCCGCGTCGGCGTCAACCTGGCCGTAGATCGCATAGCGATCGCCCCAACCGTAGTTTGCGCCGGCGCCCAGGCCGCCCCAGGTCCGCGCCATGCGGTTGGACGCGGGCACGCCCGCCACGCGCACACGGGTTCCGTCCAGCAGTTCGTGTTTGACGTTGACGACGCCATAGACGCTGGATTCCCGATTCACGCCACCCGTTTGCCAATTGCTTTTGTAGTCCAGCGCCACACCGAGGCGGGCCAGCAGGCTGTCGCCTTTGTCGCTTTCAACGTGCGCGCCAAATTTGTCATTGAAGCTGTCGAAGCGGGTCGATGCGTAGGTCAGCTGGGCCTGCGGAATCAGGGCCAGTCGCTCGTTTAGCTGGAATGCCTTGCCCGCTTCCACACCCAGCCCGTAGCTGTCGGCCTTGTTGCCGCCCTTCAGTTTGCCGGCCAGCCGCGAATTCAGATCGCTGTCGAACCAGGTGGCCTGGGCCTGCGCGTCGACATAGAAGCCGTCCTTGCCGTACCAGGTCAAGGTTGGCGTCAGCCCGTAGGCGGTGGTGTCGATCGTGCCGTTGCCAACCGCCGAGGACACGTGCGTGTCGGCCTTGCCGTAGTTGAACGCGATGCCGCCCACCAAGCGCGCGCCCTGTTCCTGCCCGGCCAGCACACGGTCGACGCCGAATTGCGCCTTCCAGCTATCGATGTCCTGGCGTGCGCCGGTGGTGGACGTGGAAGGCTTGAGCCTGCTGGTCGTGCTTTCCACGCGGCTCCAGACGCCATTGCGGCCCACGTCCGCCGAGTCGTAAAGACGATTGCCGACGCGTTGGCGCAGGGTAGGCAGCCGGCTCAAGTTAAGCAGGGTGTTGGCGTAGGCTTCATAGACCGGCACGCCGGGCTGATAAAGCAGGGGCGTTGCAGTGCCGGGGGATCCGCCGCCGACCGGTGGCGTACCGGGAGCGGTGGCGGGGGTGCCAGGGCCGATGGGTGATGTGCCGGGATCGGTCAGGGACGATCGCAGATACCAGCCGCCGTCGGCCGAGTCCTGTTGAAGCACGTAGCCATAGGCGCCGGCGACGAGAGCAGGGCGCCCCTGGATGACGTAGTCGCCATTAGCCAGGTTGAACTGCCCCGCCGAAATTCCGTTGACCTGCACGACCTGGATGCCCCGTTGGGTCAGCGCGCCGGTGCCTCCCATGTTCGTGACAGTGACCGGTGTGGCGCCCGCCGTGTCGCCGGTCACCACCAACTTATCGGTTGGTGAACTATCGCCGCCGAGTTGGGTGCGTACCTCCAGGTTGCCGCCTTGCGCCGTGTAGTTACCGGCAATCGTCAGGACGCCGAAGCCGCTGCGCGGTCCCGGAGCGATAGTGCCCTGGTTGGTGGTTGCGCCGACGCGTCCCGTGCCGGTCAGCCGTGCCGCCGGCAGAACGTTCACCGGGCCGCCCAGCACGCCATCGACTTGCAGCGTGCCGGCCCGGACATCGGTGGTGCCCGTGAAGGCGCTGCTATCGCCAGACAGCGTAAGCCTGCCCGCTCCCAGCTTGTTCAGGCTGGATGTTCCCGAAAACGCGGTCATCACGCCGACCTCGTAGCCGTTGGTATCGAACGAGGCGCCTTCGCTTCCGATTGCCTGCGTCAGGAAACCATTCAGGAAGTTGGCCTTGTCGCGCTTGGCGCGCAGGACGCCGCCATCCAGGTTGAACGTGGCGTCGCCCGCGCCCTTGATGACCGAGCCGGTCTCAAGCACGCCGCGGCCGCTGGCATCGCCGATGAGGTTCAGTGTGCCGGTTGCGCTGTTGGCGACGGTCAGCCACGTGTCGCTGTTGGCGACTGCCAGCCCGCCCTTGGCGATGGTCAGTGTTCCCGTGCCTGCCGAACCGATTTCGATACGGTCGCTTGCGCTCAGCGTCGAGACATTGGCCGTTGTGCTTGAGACGGTCACGGTGCCAGCGGCGCCTGCTCTCGTGCCGATGTAAACCGTTGCGGCGGCGCCGGGCGGAGACGAGCCGACGGTGCGCACGGCGGCGCCCTCCAGCACGTTCAGTTCGCCAACGCCGTCCAAGCCCACGTAGATATTGTTGACTGGGTCCCAGAGGGATCCTTTGCCGGATACCGTCACGCTGCCTTCGCTGCCGGCGTCCCAACCGATCGTCCCTTGGCCGCTATGCACGGTGCCGCCATCGTCGATGCGCAACGTGCCCTTGCCGCCCTCGCCGATGACGAACGGCCGGGTTGCTGACAGATTCCAGGTAGAGTCCCGGCCCGAAACGAGCACGGTGCCGATGCTGCCGCTCGCCCACCCGATGGTGCCGGCAGCGCCTTGCGCCGTGCCGCCGTTCAGAATATTCAATGTGCCGGTGCTGCCTGTCCGGGTGCCGATATAGACATCGCCCAGGCTGGCATCGCATCCGCCTGGACCGGTCAGGGTGCCCACGCCGCCATTGAAGTGGTACCGATTACCGACTGCGCGTACGTGGGGCTTGCGAAGTTAGTCGCGCATGCAAACAGGATGATCCATTTTGACCGCCCCGCGACATTGCAATTCTTGTCGACCAAGATAACTTCTCCCCAAGGTGGATGGCAAAGACACACTGGCAATACGGCACGCGGGCCGTCTTTCTTAATAGGTGATTACCCACGGCGGGCACTGCGAGACTCATGTTCTCGCGCGGCACTTTTCCTGCGAACCCTGTTGCCGAACGGGGATCGGGCATATACGGTCGCGCCGGGTGCATCACTTGAAACCGTGCAGTTTCGTCCTCGTCGTTTGGCCGCGTAGAGCAAGTCGTCCGCGCGCTTCAATGCGCTGGAAAAAGGCTCTTCCGCTTGCAGCAGGGTCACTCCCATGCTGGCCGTAAAGCGCGAGTCAGGGGCGTGCGGCGCCCAGCGCTGCGCGACGAAATCCGCGCGGATTCGCTCGGCGATTGCCGTCGCGCTTTCCAGATTTTCGGCCGGCAGCATCAACAGGAATTCTTCGCCTCCCAAGCGAGCCGCGCACGTGCGGGCGTTTTCCGCGCGGCGCAGCAGGGCACCAAAGCGCGCCAGTACCATGTCGCCAAATGGGTGGCCGAACACATCGTTGATGCGTTTGAAATTATCGATGTCGGCCATGATCAGCGCGGTCGGCGTTGCGCCGTCCGGGCAGGGGCGGCCGGAATCGGGGGCAAGAAAGTTGCCGAGTCCCTGTCGGTTCAGCAGCCCGGTCAACGCGTCGGTGTGTGCCTGGCGGCGATATTTGTCTATGGCATCGCGACTGGTTGCGATAAACACCGCGAAGGTCAGGACGATGCTTCCAAGTAGCCCGGTGTATTGAATCAATGTCCCCCAGACGGACGTTCTCCATTCTCCCGCTGCCAGAAGCGGCGTTGTGGCGGCCAGGTACAAGATGCACTGTCCCGTTAACACCAGCGCGATAAACAGAAACGCTGCGACCAGGACCTTGTCCGATGTGCTTGCAACCTGCCTGGCAAAAGACAGCGCGGTCCGCCAGATCACAAGGGCGCAACAGGCCTGGACAAAAAACGTCTCCAGCTTTGCACTGGCAAACAACACCACCGACACCAGCACCATTGCCGTCGAAGCGGCCAGGACTGCAATATCGAAGTAGCAAGGGGTTTGCGTGCGATGGCGGGCTTGCAGTGCGCGGCAGGCCAATATGACGCCTCCCAGAATGAATGCGTCCTCGACGACTTGTTTATAAGGAGAAAGCGCATTGGCCTGCACCAGCATGACGGCGTAACCGGTACCCAGGCAGGCAAGCGCATAACCCCATCGCAGGGTGTTCAAGCCTGCCAAGCGCGCGGCGCACAGTCCGATGGCGCACAACAGGATCGCCGCGGGCACGGACCATTCGAGCAGAGTTGCAGGCATAGACAGATAAGGCCGTGGAATAGGGGCGTGCGCAGGCGCCGGGCCGGTCCGGCTATCGCGTTCCGGTCTCTCGTACCGCGTACGTGTTTGAAAAGATTACAGTGTGTCGCATTGTGTCGCCAGCGTTCAACAGTCAAGCATTGTCAACGCGTGGCAGGGCGCGATGCGGATGCGAAAGAGAGCGGCAAAAACAAAGAGGCCGACGCATTCGCGTCGGCCTCTTTCGCGCGGTGGCAGCAGAACTTACGGCGTCACAATGTTGAACCAGAATTCGAAGTCATCCAACGACCCGAAGACATCGTCCAGCTTCGCCTGGTCTCCGGTGACCTTGACGTCGCCCTTGGCAAGCGCATCCTTCAGCGTGGTCTGCTTGAGCATGATGTCGTTCAGCGTGTTCCGGGTCAGCGAGACGCTGGCGCTGGGTTCCTTGGCCAGTTTGCCTTCCGTGTGGTTGAGCACGCTGTTCACCATCTCAAGCGTGTACTGCTGCTTGGTGTCGGTGAAGTCCACGTTCAGCACGACGTGTTTGCCAGCGGCCTTGTCACGGTTCAAGCGGACCGCGAAATAGTCGAACAGCATGTCCAGCGTCATGGCGCGCACGGTATCGGGGCTGGCGGTGTCAGGCACAGGCAACTTCTTTACGCCTTCGCGCAACTCCTTGGCGCCGGTCAGGTAGAAGTTGCGCCACGGGCCGCTTTCCGCCTGATATCCCATCTGCTCCAGGGCGTCGGCTTGCAAGTCGCGCGCCGCCTGGTTTTTCGGGTCGGCAAACACTGCGTAGTTCACCACTTCGGCCACCCAGCGGTAGTCGCCCTTGGCGTAATACTCGCGAGCCTTCTTCAGCAGCGCGTCCGTGCCGCCCATCATGTCGACATAGCGCTTTGCGCCTTCTTCGATGGGCAGGGTATGCAACGTGGCCGGGTTGCCGTTGAACCAGCCCAGGTACAGCACGTAGGTCGCGCGCACGTTGTGGTTCAACGAGCCGTAATAACCCCGGTTGGAGAACTTCTCGGCGATAGCCTTGGGCAGCTTGACCTGCTCGGCGATTTCTTCCTTGTTGTAGCCCATGTTGGCCAGCCGCAAGGTTTCATCGTTGATGTACCGGTACATGTCGCGCTGCGTGGCCAACTGTTCCTGCACCTCTTTCTTGCCCCACACCGGCCAATGGTGCATGGCGTACATGACTTCGACGTCGTCGCCCCACATGGCCAAGGCTTCGTTCAGGTACTTGGACCACGCCAGCGGGTCACGAATCTTGGCGCCGCGCAGCGAATAGGTGTTGTGCAAAGTGTGGGTGGAATCCTCGGCCGTATTCAGCGCCTTTTTTTCCTTGATGTAATACAGCATTTCGGCGGGCGCCTCGCTGCCCGGGGCGTACAGGAACTGATACGTCAAGCCGTCGATGGTGCGCGTTTCGCCCGTTTTTTCGATGATGTCCGTGGGAGGAATCAAGGTCACCGTACCCGCCGACGTGGTGGTGCCCAGGCCCGCGCCCACCTGGCCCGTTGTGCTGGGCGGCAGCAGGTTGCCATACATATAGCTGGCGCGCCGGCTCATGGCGGTGCCGGCCATCACGTTCTCGGCCACGGCATGTTCCAGAAAGCCCAGTGGGGCATAGATCTTGACCTTGCCCGACTTCACGTCGGCTTCGTCCACAACGCCGCGCACGCCGCCATAGTGGTCGACGTGGCTGTGGGTGTAGATCACCGCGACCACGGGTTTTTTGGGGCGATGCTGGTAGTACAGGTCCAACGCCGCCTTGGCCGTCTCGGTGGAAATCAACGGGTCCATGATCGTCAGCCCGTCCTTGCCTTCCACGATCGTCATGTTGGACAGGTCCAGGTTGCGCACCTGGTAGATGCCGTCCGTCACCTGGAACAAACCCGAAATATTCAGCAGCTGCGACTGCCTCCACAGGCTGGGGTTGACGGTATCCGGCGCGTCCGAGCCTTCCTTGATGAAGTTGTATTTGGTGGGGTCCCACACCACATTACCCTGGGCGCCTTTGATGATGGCCTCGGGCAGCGGGGCGATGAAGCCTTTGTGCGCCAGTTCAAAAGACGTCTTGTCCGAAAATGGCAACGCTTTCAGAAGCGCGGCATTGGCTTGTTTGGTTGCGTCCTCGGCGGGCTTTGGCGCCTGTTGCGTCCAGGCAGAGGTAGAAGTTGCAAGAAATAATGTCGCCAACGCGGCGGAAGCCAGGCGACTGCCCTTCATTTGCTTCTTGGGGGGGTAATGGGCCAACGAGGGGGCATTCGCAGTGCTAGTGAGCTTCATGATGACGACATCTCCATACATTCAAATGGGCGAACCGGCGTACAACACGGGGTCCTGTCAGGCAGCAAAGTCACGCAACTTCGGAATTCAGCGATCTAGCCTACACAAAAAACGTCCGGCAAAATACTAATTTTTATATGCGACGAGACGCGGACGTGTGTATCCGCGCCTTGCAAAGCCGACGGCACGCGTGCGATATTCGTGCGGCGCCCGAGTCAGCATTTGGGCGATTCATTTTTCCTCGAAGGGCCGAACGTTGCGGTAATCAACGACGCGTTTTACGGGTCGACGCCGCAGTCAGTGTTTTACGGGAGTCGGAATGGATCGGCAGCAAATGGATCAGCGGGAGGCGGCCGGCGCGGTCGATCGGTTTTCGCTTGTACGTGACGACTTTTTCTATCGCCTTCAGCGCAGATTGGGCTTGATCCCCGCCAGCGGCGATGGCTTCATGCGGCGCGCCGTGGCCTATGCACTGATCGCGTGGCTTCCGCTGGTGATCGCGGCCTGGCTTGCGGGCACAGCCATCGAGCCCCTGGGCAATAACGAGCCCTTGCTTGGCCACATCGGCATCCACGTGCGCTGCCTGGTCGCCATCCCGCTGCTGGTGCTGGCCGAGGGCATCGCACAGAAATTGATTCCACTAGGGTTGCGCGAGTTCAAGCAGTCCGGACTTGTGGACGGTGAATTGGCCGCCCAGTTTGACCACGTGCTGCTCAGCGTGCTGAATTTACGCAACCGGATTTCGCCCTGGATCGTCATCGCGGTGTTTGTCGCAACCTGGGTGGCCGTGCTGTTTGTCGCGCCCAACGGCGACGAAATCCGCTGGGCGGATTCGGGCAGTCCAAGCCTGAATTTTGGCGTCTGGTGGCTGTTGCTGGTGACGCGGCCTATTTTCTCGATCTTGTTGCTTGCCTGGGTCTGGCGGCTGATGCTGCTGGGCTTGCTTCTGTACAGGATCGCGGCCCTGCCATTGAAATTGGTTCCCAGCCATCCGGATCGCCTGGGCGGCCTGGGGTTCCTGACTCGGCTACCGGTGGTCTACGGCCCCTTTCTGCTGTCCGTCTCGGCGGTCGTTGGGGGAGTCTGGGCGCACGAAGTCCTTTATCACGGCGTGACGGTTCCCTCGCTCTACGGCCAGATCGCTGCGTTGCTGGTGGTCCTGACCCTGGTCGGCCTTGCCCCGCTGCTGGTGTTTACGCCGTTGTTGCTGCGCGTCAAAAGACAGGCGCTTCTGGACTACGGCGCGTTTGTGACCCAGCACGGGCGGGCGGTTCACGAAAAATGGATCGAGAAGAAAGACGTGCCCGACTATCCCATGCTGAATGCGCCTGAGCTTGGGCCGGTGGCTGACGTGCAGGCCATTTACCAGGCGGTTGCGGCAATGCGGGGGGCAATCGTTAATAAGTCCGTCTTGATAAAGATTCTGGCGCCCGCGGCATTGCCGATGTTGCTGCTGATCTCGATGCAATGGCCGCTGAAAAGCACACTGTCAAAACTGCTATTCACATTGTTGTAGTCATCCTGGTTTAGAGACGGGTGTATTCACTTTTTGTATCACTCGTCTGGTGTTTTCCCTTTGGTGAAATTCTCGACATCCGGCAAAAGATAATGGATTATTAAATAATTCCGCACCAGTGTTTCGTATCCATAGCAGTACGGAGGACACGTGAAGCCGCAACTGAAAGTCGGATTGACAATAGCCGGTGTCCTCCTTGGCGCCAGTGCGCTGGGCGCCTATGTCGCGGGTGTAGGCGTCACGCCAAAGCCGGCGGCCGTGGTTGCCACGCTAGGCGACGGCAAGCAGGGGCCGACCGGCATGGCCTGGATTCCGCCTGCCCAATTTCTCATGGGCAACAACCACAAGCTGTCGCAACCGAACGAACTGCCCCCGCATAGCGTTCGGGTAAGCGGCTTTTGGATGGACACGCATGACGTCACCAATGCGGAATTTCGCCGATTCGTCCAGGCCACCGGCTACGTGACGACGGCCGAGCAAAAGCCCAAATGGGAAGACCTGAAAGTCCAGTTGCCCCCGGGCACGCCGCGACCCGACGACAGTCAGCTTGTGCCCGGCGCCATGGTTTTTGTAGGAACCGAAGCCGAAGTGTCGTTGCGCGACTACAGTCGCTGGTGGCGCTTTGTGCCCGGCGCCAGCTGGCGCCAACCGCAAGGCCCGGGCAGCAACATCGACGGCAAGGACGACCACCCGGTGGTCCAGGTGTCGTACGAGGATGCGCTGGCGTATGCCAAGTGGGCCGGCAAGCGCCTGCCCACCGAGGCGGAATGGGAGTTC
Source organism: Achromobacter sp. RT286_PF (assembly GCF_059760425.1). NCBI lineage: Bacteria > Pseudomonadati > Pseudomonadota > Betaproteobacteria > Burkholderiales > Alcaligenaceae > Achromobacter > Achromobacter sp. RT286_PF. The sequence goes on along the minus strand of NZ_JCBAMR010000005.1, from coordinate 158,179 downwards.
GCCGCGCGCGGCGGCCTGGAGCAGGCCACCTATGCCTGGGGCAATGAACTGAGTCCCAACGGCAAACCCATGGCCAACATCTGGGACACGCAGCAACAGCAGCCATTCCCGGTCGTCAAGGATGAAAAGATCCAGGTTGGCACGACGCCGGTGGGCTCGTTCCCGCCGAACGCATACGGCCTTTATGACATGGCGGGGAACGTCTGGCAGTGGACGGCCGACTGGTATCGCGCCGACGCATTCCGCATCCAGGCGCAATACCGGCAGCCGCCACAAGATCCCGCCGGACCCGCCGACAGCTTCGACCCCGACGACGGCAATGTGCCGGCCTCCGCGCCCAAGCGTGTCACGCGCGGCGGCTCTTTTCTGTGCAGCGATACCTACTGCATCAGCTACCGCGCCAGCGCGCGCCGCGGCAACGATCCCATGAACGGGATGTCGCACCTGGGCTTTCGCACGGTGATGTCCGTCGAACAATGGAAGCAGGCGCAAAGCCGCCCGGGACAAGTCGCCAGCCGTTGAACCCTTGCCGGGGCAATCCTGGCAAGCCGTACCCGTTTGCATTTGACGATAGGGACAAGCATGGCGCAGCGCGATGGAATTCTGGCGTTGGAAGCGGCGATTTCTCGGGAGGTCTTGGGGCAGGCAGCTGTAATACGCCAAATGTTGATCGCGTTGGTGGCCGACGGTCATGTGTTGCTTGAAAGCCTGCCCGGGCTGGCAAAGACGCGCATGGTCAAGGCCTTGGCCACCCGTCTGGCCGCGGACATGAGCCGCATCCAGTTCACGCCGGACTTGCTGCCGTCGGACATCACGGGCGCGGATGTGCTGCAACAGGACGCCGAAGGGCGCAATCACATCGCCTTCCAGGCCGGGCCGCTGTTCGGCAACCTTATCCTGGCCGACGAAATCAACCGCGCGCCGGCAAAGGTGCAATCCGCGCTGCTGGAAGCGATGGAAGAACGGCAGATCACCGTCGGCGGCAACACGCGGAAAATGCCCGCGCTGTTCATGGTGCTGGCCACGCAAAATCCGATTGAGCAAGAGGGTACGTACCCGTTACCCGAGGCGCAGATGGACCGCTTTCTGATGAAGATAAAGCTGGACTATCCCGGCGCCGAGGATGAAATGGCGATGCTGGCACTGCTGCGCGGCACGCCGCGGGACATCGTTGAAAGCGATGGCAGCGACACCGCCCGCATTTCCCAGGAAACGTTGTTCGCCTGCCGGGCAGAGGCGGCCGCGGTACACGTGCCCCCGGCGGTGGACCGATATACGGTGGACCTGGTGAACGCCACGCGGCGCCCGGCCGACTACGACGCGGATCTGGGCCGCTGGCTTCAGGTCGGCGCCAGCCCACGCGGCGCTATTGCCCTGGACCGGGCCGCCCGCGTGCATGCGTGGCTGGAGAATGCCGACTTCAACACGCCGGACGACGTGCGCGCGGTGGCCCACGCGGTGCTGCGCCATCGCTTGCATCTGTCGTACGACGCGGTGGCGGAAGGGGTTACCGCTGATCAGGCTATCGACCGCGTCCTGGACGTTGTTGCCGTGCCGGCATAAAGGTCGCCATGAACCAGGTCGCCATGAACCGCGCGCCCCATCCGGTCTATCCGCCCTTGTCCGAATTGATCGCGCTAGAGGCGGCGGCAAGCGGATTGTCGTTCGGGGCTACCCAGCCGATCAGCAGCGTGCTTGCCGGCCCGCACGGGTCGCGGTTGCGGGGCAGGGGGCTGGATTTTGCCGAGTTGCGCCGCTACGTCGCCGGTGACGACTTGCGGCGTCTGGACCTGCGCGCATCGCTGCGCTACGGCAAGCCCTTCGTACGCTCGTATTCCGAAGAGCGGGACCGCCCGGCGATCGTCGTCGTCGATCAACGCATGAGCATGTACTTCGGATCGGTGCGTGCTTTCAAGTGCGCCGTGGCGGCGCGGCTTGCGGCCATCGCGGCATGGATCGCCTATCGGGCGGGGGACCGTGTCGGCGGCCTGGTGTTCGACGACACCGGGGTCAGGGCATTCAAACCCTTGCGCAGCCGCGACCGGGTTTGTGCATTGCTGGCGGAAGTCGCGCGGGCAAATGCCGACCTGTCCGCGTCGCGTCCGGATGCCCCCGCCACCGAAAGCTTGAATCGCGCATTGCGCGGTGCGTTGCTGACCGCGCCGCACGATTGCCTGGTCTGCGTCATCAGTGATTTCGCCGGCGCGGACGAGCAGACGCTGCGCACGCTGCGCCTGCTGGTCGCGCACAATGACGTGCTGGCCATGCTGGTGTTCGACCCGATGGCGCAGCAGCTGCCACAGCGCGGACGGATGGTGGTTACGCAAGGCGAACTTCAGTTGGAAGTCGCGGTGGGCAGCCAGCGCCAACGCGAGCCGCTGGCGCATTTCTTCAGCGACCGGCTTCGTCAGGTAGCCGACCTGCTGCGCCGCAGCCGCGTGCCATTGTTGTCCATCGACGCGGCGCAAGAAGAACTGCCGCAGCTGCGTCGCGAACTAGGCAAACAGGCTACGATGCGGGCCGCGCCGCCGCCACAAGGAGCGCCGGGATGAGCGACGCGCTGCCAGGCTTGGACCAGTTGCGCGAACTGCCCTTGCCGGCGGCCGTGTCGTATTGGCCACAGACGTGGGGATGGGCCGTGCTGGCTGTTGTGGCGCTGGTCGGGGGGGCATGGGCGGCAATGGCCGTCTGGCGCCACCATCGTCGCAATCTGTACCGCCGACAGGCGCTGAAAGCGCTGCGGCGGCTTGAGCAAGAGGCCGCGAACAACCCCTTGGCGGCGCGCGGCCTGCCTGCGCTGCTTAAGCGCACGGCGTTGGCCGCCCAGCCGCCGGCAGCGCGCGCCGCCGTGGCCTCGCTTGGCGGCCACGCCTGGCTGGCCTACCTGGAGCGCGCTGTGCCGGGCGCCTTTCCCAAGGGCTCGCCGGAGCTGATGCGCACATTGGCGTACGCGCCGGACGAGGCGGTGCGCCGGCTGGATAGCGCAACGCTTGCGCAGCTGATTCGGGCAAGCCGCCAGTGGATGGTGAAGCATCATGTGGCGGCTTGAATATCCCTGGTTGCTTGCCGCCGCGCCATTGGCGCTGGCCGTCTATCGCTGGCTGCCTGCCTATGTACAGCAGCGCAACGCGCTGCGCGTGCCGTTCTTCGATTCCGTCGCCACCATTACGGGGCAATCCCCAACACGGCCGGGCGTTCGGGCTAGCCGGGGTCAGCTCTGGCTGAATGTGACGGTGTGGTTGCTGATGGTGTTGGCGCTGGCGCGTCCGCAATGGGTTGAACCGCCGCTGACGCATACCGAAGCAGTGCGCGATGTCTTGCTGGCCGTGGACATTTCGCAGTCGATGGATACGGCAGATTTCCTCAACGCCCAGGGCCAACCCGAATCCAGGTGGAAAGCCGTGAAAGCGGTGGTGGCGGACTTCATCGCCAAACGGCCGGACGACAGGCTGGGGCTGATCGTCTTCGGCACCAGCGCCTATCCGCAGGCGCCGCTGACGGGCGACCACGTCGCGCTGGGTCTGTTGCTGGACCGGACGGCCGTGGGCATGGCCGGCCCCAACACGGCCATCGGAGACGCCGTCGGTCTGGGCATACGGATGCTGGATGCCGCGAAGGAACGCGACAAGGTGTTGATCCTGCTGACCGACGGCAATGACACCGGCAGCGCCGTGCCGCCCGCGCGCGCGGCCGCATTGGCGGCCCAGCACCACATCATCGTGCATACCATCGGCATCGGCGATCCCGCCGCGACAGGTGAAGACCGGGTTGACTTCGGTGTGCTGGAATCCATCGCCCGCGCCACCGGCGGGCAGTTCTTCAAGGCCCGAGACCTGGCCAGCCTGCAATCGGTGTACGACACCCTGGACCGCATCACGCCGCAAGAGGTCAAGACGTTGCGGCATCAACCCAAACGCGATTATTTCTGGCTGCCGCTGGGGTTGGCGCTTTGCCTGTTGATAATTTGGCACGGCGTGGCTGCCATCTCCGGACGGCGCTTGCGCCGCGTGCAGGCCCCGCCGCAAAGGCAGGCGGAGACGGGAGGCGCATGGACATCGACCTGAGCGCTTTCCATTTCCTGCGGCCTTGGTGGCTGCTTGGCTTGCTGGCGGCGGCGTTGGCGTGGTGGCTGCGGCGCGGCGAAGGGGATGCCGCCGGGCGCGCAAGCCGGATTTCACCCGAGCTGTTGCCGTATCTGATCGTGCGCTCACCGGGCAGCCGGGGCCCGCGCCCCATCGATGCGTTGGCGTTGATTCTGGCCATCGGTTCGGTCGCGGCCGCGGGCCCTGCGTGGCATCGCGACCAACCGGAGTTTCTGGACAATGTGGCGCCGCTGATCGTGGCCGTTGCCTTGGGGCAGTCCATGGACGGCGCGGATCTGCCGCCCACGCGGCTGGAAGCCGCCAAGCTTCTGATTCGCGATCTTGCCGCCCGCCGCGCCGGCGCCAAAACGGGGCTGATCGCCTACTCGGGCACCAGTCATCTTGTGCTGCCGCCCACGGATGACACGAACCTGCTGGACCTGTTTACCCAGGCGTTGGCCTCCGACCTGATTGGCACGCAAGGGCGCGACGCGGCAGGCACGATCGCCCTGGCCGCGCAAGTGCTGAAGGCCGAACGGGCAGGGGGCACATTGCTGTTGCTGACCGACAGCGCGGACGCCGGCAGCCTCGATGCGGTACGCCAGCGCGCCCAGGCAGCGGCCGACTTGCAGGTGCTGGTGATGGCGGTGGGGCAATCGGGCTTGGACAAGGACGCGTTGCAAGGCCTGGCGAGCGCGGCGGGCGCGCCGCTTGGGAGTCTGTCCGGCACGCCGGACGACCTGGACTGGATCACGCTGCACGCCCAGCAGCATTTCCAGGCGGTGCAAGACGCGCAGTCTGGCGCCATTCACTGGAAGGATGCCGGCTATTGGCTCTGCTGGCCGCTGGCGCTGCTGGCGTTGCTGGCGGTGCGGCGCGGTTGGAACGTGGCGTGGACGGCCGCCGCCCTCATTGCCGTCTCGGTGGGCCTGCCGGCCGAATCGCGCGCCAGTCCATTGGCCGACGCTTTCCTGACGGCGGACCAGCAGGGGCGGCTGGCATTCGACAACGGCCGTTATGAAGAGGCCGCCGCGCGATTCCAGGATCCGTACTGGAAGGGGCGGGCCGCCTACCAGGCGGGTAGATACGCCGACGCACTGGCCGCTTTTTCCAAGCTGGAAACGCCCGAAGGCGCCTTCTACGTGGCCAATACCCAGACGCGCCTTCGGCAATATGACGCCGCGCTGGACGCCTACGACCGTGCCCTGCAATTGCGCCCCGGGTGGGAGGCCGCCATGGTCAACCGGGGCATCGTCCAGCGGCTGCTGGCGGCGATGGGCCAGGAACAGCAGGGCCAACAGGCCGAGCCGCCGGATCAGACCATTGCGGACAAGACGGCAAAGGCCGGCAAGATGGTCGACGCACCCGCCGCACAGGCCGCGTCCGAAGACGTGTGGTTACGCAACCTGAGTTTGTCGCCGACGCGTTTCTTGCGTAGCCGGTTTGCCATCGAAGACGCGGCGGCGGGTGGGCGCCCATGAGCAGCGTGCACCGGATCCTGACGTTGCTGGCGGGCTCTGCCACCCGCTGGTTTGGCCTGCCTGGCGTGTCGATGTCTGGCCTGCTGGGATTCATCGGCCTGTTGGGCCTGATTGGCCTGCCCAGCGTCGCGGCCGCGCAAGACACGCCGGCCTTGCGCGTCACCGCCACCTTGCAAGCGCCCGCCGACGTGCGCGTAGGCGCGACGTTGCGCTTGCAGCTTGAAGTGCTGACGCCGACCTGGTTTACGCAACCGCCGGTATTGCCCGCGCTGGATATCCCGGGCGCCCTGGTGACGGCTCCGCAAGGCGAGGGCGAACTGGTTCGCGATACCGTCGGCGGCGTGTCCTACAGCGGCCTGCGCTATACGTATGTGATCAGCCCAACGGCGCCGGGCGCCATGCAAGTATCAGCCTTGTCGGTGACGGCCAAGGTGGGTCCGGGCGGCCAGGTGGCATCCGGGGCAAGCAAACCCGTTTCCTTTTCCGTGCAGGCGCAGACGGCGAGCGCCGGTCAGGCGGTGGCGGCGGGAAAAATGGACGTGACGCAGGAGTTCTCGCTGGCCCCCGACCCGCTGATCGTGGGCGGACGGATCACGCGGGCCGTGACGCAGCGGGCCGAAGGCGTGCAGGCGATGTTGCTGCCCGCCGTGGCACTGCCGGAGATACCCGGCTTCAAGCGCTATCCGCGCGAGCCGGAAGTAACCACCTTGGACGACGGCCGTGGCGGCTTTGTCGGCGGCCAGCGGATCGACCGCGCGGATTACGTCGCGCAGCAGGCAGGCGCGTTCCGCCTGCCGCCGCTGACCGTCAGATGGCGCGACGGCGCAACGGGGCAACTCGCCAAATCCGAACTGCCCGGGCGGGATGTCACGGTGGCGTCAGCGCCCACCGTCACGCCGCCGTTTTCGCTGGCCGAAGATCTGGCCCGATTGCGCCATGGGCTGCGCTGGGTGATTCCCACCGCGTGGCTGGCATGGTCGGCGGGGCTGCTGGCGGCCTTGGTCGGGCTTAGTCTTACGTGGCCCTGGTGGCGGCGCCTTGCCGTCGCCTTGCGCGCCCGTGCCGCGCGCGCGGCCGCCGCGCGCCGCGCAAGCGAAGCCTGGCATTGGCGGGCATGGCGGCGTGAAGCGCGCACGCAGTCGCCCGAGCTTGGCGCTTTCTATCGATGGCTGCGCGTGGCTGCCGGCGCGCGCGACCTGCGCGCGGCGGTGGCGCCACTGGGCGCGGGCGCGCGGCAGACGGCAGCGACCGTGCTGCAAGACGTCTATGGCGCGCCGCAGGCCGTCCCGGCATGGCGCGGTCTGCTGACCAAGTCATCGCTTCAGTGGAGAAAAGCGTGGCGCGGCAGGCAAAAGCCGGCTCCGGCGCATGGCTTACCCCAGGAGTTGAACCTAGCCCATGCAGGGCGAACAGCAACTGCGCAAAATGCGCAAGGACGCGAACGATGAAGCAATCAACTGAAAAACGGCAGGGCTGGGCGACATGGCTGGCGGTTGCGACCCTTGCGCTGTTGACGGCATGCGCCTCGCCACAGAAGGCGTCGCCGCCGCAAGCCGAGCTGCCTTCATGGAGCGACGGACCGTCGCGCACCGCTATCGTGAACTTTGTGCAGGCGGTGACCAAGCCGGGCAGCCCGGACTTTGTCGCGGCCGAGGAACGCATCGCGGTGTTCGATAACGATGGCACGCTGTGGTCCGAACAGCCCCTGTACTTCGAGGTGCTGTTCGCGCTGGACCGGGTCAAGGAAATGGCGCCTGCGCACCCGGAATGGGCCAAGCGCCAGCCGTTCAAGGCGGCAATTGACGGCGACAAAGCGGCCTTGGCCAAAGCGGGGCAGGCGGGGCTGTTGAAGATCGTGGGTGCGACGCACACCAGCATGTCGGTGGATGACTTCACGAAAAGCGTGAGCCAGTGGACGGCAACGGCTCGGCATCCGCGCTTTGACCAGCCCTACACCTCGATGACGTTCCTGCCGATGCGCGAACTGCTGGAATACCTGCGCGCAAATGGCTTCAAGACCTACATCGTGTCGGGTGGCGAAACCGAGTTCATGCGTCCTTGGGCGCAGGCCGCCTACGGCGTGCCGCCCGAGCAAGTCATCGGCAGCGGCTTTGCCACCACCTTTGAGATGCGCGGCGACAAGCCCGTGCTGTGGCGTCAAGGCAAGCTTGAGTTCAACGACGATGGCCCGGGCAAGCCGGTAGCCATCCAACGCTACATCGGCCGCCGCCCGCTACTGGCCTTCGGCAACTCCGATGGCGATCTTCAAATGTTGCAGTGGACGACCGCTGGCGCGGGTAAACGCTTTGCCGGCATCGTCCACCATACCGACGCGCAGCGCGAGTGGGCCTACGACAGGGACTCCAGCATCGGGCGCCTGGACCGCGCGCTGGACGAAGCCCAGCGCAGTGGATGGACGGTGGTTGACATGAAGACGGAGTGGAAACGGATATACGACTTTGAAAAGCCTTGAGCAAGCGTGACTTGGGAGTACATGGCCCTGTTGGGCAAGGAGAGCAGTCATGATGAAAGCAAGACGATGGTTGGGCGCGGCGCTGGTGGCCGCGAGCGGGCTTGCGGTGATGGGCGGCGCTTATGCGCAGTCCCAGAATACGCAGTCGACCTCGCAGGGTCAGGCGTCCGGTAAAAAGCCGAACATCCTGGTCATCTTCGGGGATGACGTAGGGCAGGCCAACATCAGTGCCTATACAAGAGGGGTGGTCGGCTACAGGACGCCGAATATCGACCGCATTGCCAACGAAGGCGCGATCTTCACCGACTACTACGCCGAGAACAGTTGCACGGCGGGGCGGTCAACGTTCATCACCGGCCAATCGGCCCGGCGCACGGGCTTGTCCAAGGTGGGCATCCCCGGCGCGCCCGTGGGCTTGCAGGACCGAGACATCACGATTGCGCAAGCTTTGAAGGGCCAGGGCTACAACACCGCGCAATTTGGCAAGAACCACCTGGGTGACCGCGACGAATTCCTGCCGACCAAGCACGGCTTCGACGAATTCTTCGGCAATCTGTATCACCTGAACGCGGAAGAAGAACCCGAGCGCCCGTACTTCCCGAAAAATCCCACGGACCCGGTGATCAAAAGCTACATGCCGCGTGGCGTGATCAAAGCGTCAGCCGACGGCAAGATCGAGGATACCGGCGCATTGACCACCAAGCGCATGGAAACCATCGACGACGAAACCGTGGGTGCGGCGCTGGATTACCTGGACAAGCATGGCAAGGCCGACAAGCCGTTTTTCGTGTGGATGAACACCACCCGCATGCACCTGTTCACGCACATTCGGGATGCACACAAGGGCAAGAGCGGCATGCCGGGCAACGACTATGCCGATGGCATGTGGGAGCATGACCAGGACGTTGGCAAACTGCTGAAAAAGCTGGACGACCTGGGCATCGCCAAGGACACCATCGTGATCTACACGACGGACAACGGGCCCAACCAATTCAGTTGGCCCGACGCCGCTACCACCCCGTTCCGCAGTGAGAAGGACACCAACTGGGAAGGCGCCTTCCGCGTTCCGGCGATGATCCGTTGGCCGGGCCATATCGAGCCCGGCACGGTCAAGAACGACATCGTCTCGGGACTGGACTGGTTCCCGACGCTGTTGGCCGCCGCCGGCAACGAGGGCGTCAAGGATCAGCTGCTGAAAGGCTGGCGTCCCAACGGCGCCAACCGGGACTTCAAGGTGCACCTGGACGGCTATAACCAATTGGCCTACCTGACGGGCAAGAGCGACAAGAGCGCGCGCGAGGACTTCTATTACTTCAACGATGACGGCCTGTTGGTTGCCATGCGGTTCGAAAACTGGAAGGTCGTTTTCTGCGAACAGAAGTCGCCGGGTGGCTTTGCCGTCTGGAAGGAGCCGTTTGTGTGCCTGCGCGTGCCCAAGGTGTTCAACCTGCGCATGGACCCGTACGAACGCGCCGACGTCGTTTCCGATCAGTACAACGATTGGCTCACGAAGAACGCGTATCTGGCATTTATCGGGTCCGCCAAGGCAGGGGAATTCCTGCAAACCTTCATTGACTGGCCGCCCAGCCAGAATCCGCCCAGCTTCAGTACCGATCAGGTGCAGAAGGAAGTGGACAAGAAGATCGAGGAATACTTCGAGCAGCAAGCGAAAAAGCAGGGCAAGTAAGCGCTGAGGGTCGGGCGCGGTGTTATCGCCGCGCCCGACGCCGGCATTGGTGGATTGATTTGAGGACATCACAATGAATGCATCCGCGCGCCCCATGGCGGCGATTCCCGCGGCAGGCGCGGCGTTGCTTGCCCGGACGACCCTGTGGCCCGCGGCCTTGCTACTGGCCTTGTCCGGCGTGGCGTCATTGATTTTCCAGATTCTGTGGATCAAACAACTGTCACTGATCGTCGGCGTGGAGGTGCACGCCATCGCGGCTGCGGTTGGCGCGTTCTTCTTGGGGCTGGCGGCGGGCAGTTGGGTGCTGGGCCGACAGGCAGATCGGTCCGCGCGGCCGTTCCTGCTGTATGCGGGAATTGAAGCCGCCATTGCGGCGCTGGGTGTGGTGGTCACCATCGCACTTGGGATGGGCGCGCCGGCCTTTGCGCACGTTGAAGCCTTCAGCCCCTTGCTGGCCTGGGTGGCCGTCGTCTTCGTTGTAGGCATTACGCCGTTTTTCATGGGAGGCACCTTGCCGGTCCTGCTGCGCGCGACAGGCGCCGGAAGAATCGGCCGGGCGGGTGCCACGCTCTATGCCGCGAATACGGGTGGCGCAATCGTCGGGGCCTTGCTTCCGGCTTTTTTTCTGATTCCCGCAATGGGTGTGCAAGGCGCGTCCTGGGCGGCGGCCGGCCTGAACCTGCTTGCCGCGCTGGGGGCGTGCGCGCTGCACCGGAAAACCCCGCTGCCCGCCGCCGAGGCAGTGCCGCCCGGCGTGAGCGCACCGACGCCTGCCATGCCTCGCGACGCGCGCGTGGCCTTGGGGCTGTATGCGGTTGCGGGCGCGGTGGCCATGGGCTACGAAGTGCTTTGGTCGCAGATGGCGGTGCCGTTCATGAGCACGCGCGCATTCGCGTTTTCAATCGTGTTGGCCGTCTATCTTGTGGGCTTGGCGGTGGGCTCGGCGCTGTACGCACGCTGCGAACGCAGGATAGGGGACCCGTGGCGCGTCTTTGGGTTTCTGGTGGCCGGCGCGGGGCTGATTGCGCTGGTCGAAGCGGCACTGCTGGGACGCTGGCTGGTCAGCGCGCAAAGCGTGGCCGAAGCTTCCATCCTGCGTTGGACAGAAAGCGATATGGCCGGCATGGCCGCCCGCTTCGCCGTGGCGGCAAGCGCCCTGGTGCTGTTGCCCACGCTGCTGTTGGGCGCGGCCTTTCCCGCCGTGTTGCGAATTGCCGTAGCCGCCGAACGCCGGGGGCAGGGCGCGGGGGCGGTGCTGGCCTGGAACACGCTGGGCGGCATCGCCGGTACGGCATTGACGGGCTTCCTGCTGCTGCCCTACCTGGGCACCGTTCGCAGCCTGGCGCTGTTGACGGTCATTGCCTGCTGCGTCGGCGCTGCGGCGATATGGCGCGCGCGGTCCTCTTCGCCGATGGCAAAAGGCCTGAGCGCGGCATTCGCGGGCGCCGCCGTAATCCTCGGCGTAGCCATGCCGGTTGACCATCTGGCGCGTCTGTTGCCGGGTGCGCAAGGCGGAGAACTGGTGTTTTACGAAGAGAACCACGGCGGCACCGTCGCGGTGGTGGAGCAAGGCAAAGGCGATCGGCGATTCCGCCGCTTGTATATCCAGGGCGTGTCCAACTCGGGCGACGCGATGCCGTCGCTGCGCTATATGCGATTGCAAGCGCTGTTGCCGTTGATTGTGCATGCCGGCGACCCCCGTTCCGCACTGGTGATCGGCTACGGCACCGGCATCACGGCGGGCGCGCTGTCGCGCTATGCCGGCCTGGACCGCAGAGTGGTCGCTGAATTGCTTCCTGGCGTGTTGCACGCCGCGCCGTTGTTCAAGGGCAGCTATGGCGCCTGGGCGGACCCCGGCCTGGAAATACGCCTTAACGATGGGCGGCGCGAACTGTTGCGCAACACCGAACGCTACGACCTCATCACGCTTGAACCGCCTCCGCCATCGGCGGCGGGCGTGGTCAATCTGTATTCGCAGGACTTCTACACACTGGCGGCAGCCCGGCTGAACCCGCGTGGCATCGTGGCGCAATGGCTGCCGTTGCCCACACAGAATCTGGACGACACCCGCGCGCTGGTCGCGAGCTTCATCAATGTATTTCCGCACGCTTCGCTTTGGACGACGGAGTTTCATGAAATGCTGATGGTGGGTTCGATGGAGCCGTTGCCGTTGGACGCCGCCCGCATTGCCGAACGCTTTGCCCAACCGACAGTGAAGGCGGCTCTGGCGGAAGTCGGGGTCGCGTCGCCGGCAGCGCTGCTTGCCACCTGGGTAACGGACCGCAACGGCCTGGCCAACTTCGCGGGCTCAACGCCCGCCGTCACCGATGACCGGCCAGCGATCGAGTACGCCACCTGGGTGCGGCCAAGAGAGGTCATTCACACGTTGCCCGCCTTGCTTTCCCAGCGAAACCAGCCTCCGCTAGTGACGGCCGATGCCGAAGTGACGCGTGCAATTGACGTTGAACGCAGGGCATTAGACCTGTTCTATGCCAGCGCCTTGGCGGCTTACAAAGGCGATCGCGAGGGCTGGGCCCGCAGCGACACCGAGTTAGCGGCGGCAAGCCAAGGCAATGCCTATTTACGCTGGTTTACCGGTGCAAAAGCTGAGCAGGTACGTTGATATTTCTTGACACGAACGTTGGGGGCAAGAGTATTCTGAATTGCTACAGAACGAGTACGCGTCCGATGTTCGTGTCCCGCCCGACGGCGCGGGGAACTGCTATGAATCGCTTCGCTTGTTGGAGAAGCCCATGCGACGGTTGTTACGGTACTGCTTCGTTTCCTCGAATTATCCCCCCGCCCCATACCGCCTAGAAGGCCTGCCAGCGCCCCTGCATGCGACGCGGCAAGACGCCGTGCCGCTTCGTGTGGCCGGGTCGTCCTGACCCTGGCCGGCGCGGCTGATCCGCGTCAGTAAGCACCTCCGATTTCGAGGGAGCCTGAGCATGCAACAGGAAGACCGTTCGCCGTTCTATCCGACGTCAAGGAGCTTGGCTCTTGAACCGCGTTTATTGTTCGACGCAGCTGGCGCTGTGGCTGCCGATCAACAGCACAATGCCCAACCCGATGCCTCCCATGCCGATGCGGCGCCCACCGATACGCCCGCCGCCAGAAGCGTGCTGGTCATCGATGCGCGTGTGAGCGGCGCGCAGGCGCTTGCCAATAGCGCCACGCCAGGCACGAAAGTCGTGGTGGTGGACGCCGCGCGCGACGGCGTCGCAGCGGTGCAGGCTGCGCTGGATGTCCTGGGGCAAGTGGACGCCATCCAGATCCTGGGACACGGCACTCCGGGCCAGATGATGTTGGGCAGCAGCGTGCTGTCAGCCCAGTCTGCCGATACGCTGCGCACCTCAGGTTGGGGCTCGCACTTAAGCGCCAACGCCGACATCCTGCTCTATGGGTGCGACACGGGCCAAGGCCAGGCGGGCGCTGCCCTGATGGCCACCATGGCCACGCTGACGGGTGCCGATATCGCGGCGTCCACCAACGACACGGGCAGTGCGGGGCAGGGCGGCGACTGGCTGCTGGAAACATCCACCGGCCCGATCGAAAGCCGATTGGCCGTCGACGCCGCTGCCCTGGCCGCCTATCAGGGCTTGATGGCCAACGCCGACCCGACATTGACCGTCAACGGTTCATCCGCCGACATCCTCTTGGGCAGCGACGCATTGATCCAAGTGACGATGACGAATCCGTCGACCCAGGCCGGCTACGCGCCCTTTATCGACGTACTGCTGCCCACTACCGGCTTCGACGGTGACGATGGCGTCAGTTTTGTGTCGGCCAGCGCGCTGGGTATCAATCTGGTCAGCCACGTCGTCACCTTCGGCGCCGACGGCACGGCCTTGCATCCGCTGGCGCGCGACGCCAACGGCAATGCGCTGGTGATTCGGGCGTCGGACTACGGGTACCGGGCCGGTGATCAACTCGTGGTGCTGGAGCTACCGTTTGCGGGCTTCGGCAAGGACCAGCCCGCCATTGTGGTCGACATCAAGTTGCACATGAGCGACTTGGCGGACGTGAACAAAGACCACCTTGTCAGCCTGCGCAGCGGTTTCCAATATGGCAACGACGCGCTGGACAACCCGCAGCAAGACCCCTCCATTCTGGAGGCGTCGTTTGACACCTATGCGCTGCGCTCCACGCCGCTGACCGTGACGCAGACGCTGGACATGGTGGAAGGCGAAACCGTTACAGGCGAGAATTTTCCGCACACGTTGACCGTAACGGCCACGCCCGCACCCGGCCAGACCGTGCAGAACCTGGTGTTGAACCAGACGCTGCCCGATACGATCCGCGTGCAAAGCATTACGCCCGATGCGGGCGGCGTCATTACGCGCCTGGTGTTGGCGGACGGCACCGAGCTGACGTCGCAGTTCGCCATTACGGCGGCGCTGTCGACCTCGCCCTATCTGAGGGCCTATACCGTCAGCTACGCCAGCCTGTCCGCTCCGGCCGACACCTTGGTGAAGTTCTACGTAGCCCAGACGGATGCCGCCGGTGTTGCGGTGCTGGACCCGCTATCGGGCGATAACCGCACGATCGACATCGGAAGTCCCACCGTGGCCGGCGGATGGCACCCCCTGGACCCGCGCGACGTGCCTGCGCCGCTGCCGCTGCTGCCCGTCGTGGACATCGGCGACCCGGCAAGCTTTGTCGCCAAATCCATCACCCTGCACAAGACTGCGGGCATCGCGGTGGACCAGGGCATTGCGGGCCTGTCGCCGGGCGATACGCTGGGCTTTCGGTACGACATTGCGCTGTCCGATTACTTTGCCTTTGGCAAGACCGTGTTGGGGCAGGGGCAGCTTTCCGTGACCGACATGCTGGGCAACGGCATGACCTTTTCCGGCCAGCCGGTGCTGACCTTCACGCAAGACGGGCAGGTCTATTCGGTGGCGCTGGTCTACACGCTGGGCACGAAAACCGCCGCCGGTACGCCGATCACGTTCGACATTGCCGCGTCGCTGCGCAATGCGGGCCTGCCGCTGGAAATCCTGGCGGGCGATATCGCCAGCAACGGCACGCAGCAGGGCGCGACGCGCGCCACGGTCAACTATCAGGCGCAGGTCGATCAGGCGTACCAAGGCAACTATTCGCAGGCCGAAATCAACGAAGGGGATGCGCTGGGCAATAGCGCCGTGCTGGAAGGCACCGTCGTGCAGAACCGCGTGAACCTGGGCGGTAGCGAAAGCGACGGCTCTGACGTGACGTTGACCATCCCCACCAGTGCCGTCGATATCGGCGTGTTCCAGGTCAACGGCAACATCGTGTCGCCGTCCTACGAGCTCAAGCCGGGCGACGTGGTGACCTTCCGCCTCAGCTACGACCTGCAAACCGGCGACTACGAAAACCTGAAGTTGACCGCGTACCTGCCCTTGCCGCTGTTCAACACAAGTGGCGCCTGGTCCCAAGGCATCGGCGACCACAACTGGTCCTACGGTTTGAATGACACCCACCCCGGTACTGTGCAGTCGGTCACGGCCGGTGCGGGCGATTCCCTTGTGTTTGACTTTGGCGATTACGCCATGCAGGCCGACCCCACGGGCCAGAATCGCATCGAAGTGCTGTTCACGTTGCGTGTGACCGACCAGCCGTTTGCCGATCAACGTTCCATTACCGTGTTGGGCCAATCGAACCAGCTGACGACCATTGGTCAGCAGCAACTGATCAGCAGCGATACCGTGTTGATTCAGTCCGTGGCTGAACCGGTCTTGTCCATCACGCACGGCGTCGTCGCATCCACGGGCGGTACCGTCACTGGCACGACTGGCACGTGGTCGGGGGCGGGGTCGGCCGGGCCCGCCTTTACGGGCTCAATCACGGATCTGACGGCGCTTGAAGGCAGCGTGGCCGGCATGGACGCCGGCGACGTTGTGCGCCTTGCCACTGGCATCGAAAACACGGGCGGCGGCGGCGCGTTTGATGTCAGTACGACGGTGCAGCTGCCGGCGGGTTTGGGATTTCTGGGCGGCAGCCTGGCTGCCGCCAACCTGGTCGTGGCGCGGGGCGACGGCACCGTGTTGCAGCTGAATGTCGACTATGTCGTCAACGGCAACGCCATCACGTTTCTGGATGCCGGCGGGCAAGCGTCGCTGCTGGCGGGCCGCGCCGGCTCGGCGGCGGATACGGCGGGCAGCAATATTGTGGTCATTACCTATGACACCGTCGCCAGCGCGTCGGTGGCCGCCAGCCAAAACCTGCGCAGCGCCGCCGTGCTCACGCGTTATGCCAGCACCAACGACGGCGCCGACTTCACGCCCACCGACTTGACCGATACGGCCGACGCCGCCGTTGCCGCGCCCATCATTGAAAAAGTCTTTGCGGGCGGCAGCCTGGACCCCACCGATTCCAGCGCGCCGCACACCAGCGGCAGCGATCTGGTGGTGGGGGAACGCATGCTGTACGACATCATCGTGACCCTGCCTGAAGGCCAAACCCAGAACCTGCGGCTGGACGACCTGATCCCGGCCGGGATGGCGCTGGACACGAGCTTTGGCACAGGTGGCTACCTGCTGATCACGTCGCGGGCCGGCAGCACGGCGCTGAGCGCGGACTTCGCCGGCGTGGTCGCGGTGGCCAGCGTGGGTGGCATCGGCGGCACGGCGGGCACGGACGGTACCGATGTGCGGATGACCTTCAGCGCCAGTTCCGCCGCCGGCAACAACAACGCGGCCGACAACCGCTTTGTGATCCGCGTGGCGTTGCTTGCGGTGAACGCGCAATCCAATCAAGCGGGCACGCTGCTGATCAACGACGCCCGGCTGACTTACACCGACCCGGATGGCGACACGCCCAATGGCGTCACGCCCGCCGATCGCAACGTGGCAGCGCAGGGCGCTTTGCCCACCGTCACCATTGTTGAACCGACGTTAAGCGTGACGCAAACGGCGGTCAGCACCGGGTCAAGCGTCGGGGTGGACCGGGGCGACACGCTGACCTATACGATCACCATCAGCAATGGCACGGCGGCAAGCGATGTCGACGCGTTTGACGTGACCTTGCGCGACGTGCTGCCCACCGAGTTGAGCGACGCGCAGATTATCGGCGTAACGCTGTATACCGGCGCCACCATCACGGGTTCCGGCGATTTCATCATTCAGAATGGCGAACTGCGCACGGCGGACGGCAGCAAGCTGGATATCCCGAAAGGCGGCGCGGTGGTGTTGCGCGTTACCGGCACCCTTAATGCGCTGACCGGCACCCAGGGCTCGGTCGACAACCAGGTCAGTGTGCAGTGGACCAGCTTGAATGGCGCGGCGGCCGCAGAGCGCACGGGCGTTGACGGCGTGGTTGCCAGCGGCGTGCTGAACGACTATCAGCTGAGCAACACCTTGTCCGAGCGGGTCGCGGCCGACGCCACCATCAGCCACGTGGGCGGGCTGACGGACACCGCTGCCGGCACGCCTTCCACTGCCGACCCGCAAGACGTGGCGGTAGGCGAAATCATCCATTACCGGGTCGCCTTCGTGGTGCCGGAAGGCACGGACCCCGCCGCCGCCATACGCGTGCTGCTGCCGCAAGGCCTGACCTTCATGAACGACGGCACGGCCACGCTGGGCTTCATTGCCGACAGCGTGGGCGGCGTGGCGGGCTTGCAATCGACGCTGGCGGGATTGATTGCGTCCGGCAGCGTCGCCATTAACGGCGGCCTTACCGACGAAAGCCAAAGCCTGCTGGCGCCCGACCTGTCCGGCACCCGCGCGACCGGTGTCATCAACCAGGCCAACATCAACACCAGTGACCCGCGCGCGGTCATGCTGCAACTGGGCACACTTGTCAACGCCAACAACGACGCCGATTTCGAGGTGATCTATTTCGAGTTCAACGTGCGCGTGGATAACGCCTCGGGCGTCGTGGCGGGCCAGCAGTTGGCCGTCAAGGCCGATTTCCTGAGTGGCGGCGACGTGCGCACCAGCACGGATTCCGCCATCGAACGCGTGGTGGAACCCAAGATCGACAATCTGGATAAAGCGGTCACCGCGTTTGACCCGGGCGTTGCGGGGGCCACGGGCCAAGCCACCTACGCGGTCACTTTCGGCAATACCGGCAGCGCCGTCGCCTATGACGTGGCGTTGACCGATACCTTGCCTTCGGGGGGATCGAACCTGACGGTGCAGGGCTTGACGATCGACGGGGTGGCGTACACGCCCGGCGCGTATCCGGCAGGGGTGACCGTGACGGTAGCGGGCGACACCGTCACGGTCACGATGGACCGGCTGGCCGTCGGCCAGACCGTCAGCCTGGTCTATACCGCAGACTTGCCCAACAACGTACTGTTGGCCGACACGCAGGCGCGCGTGGCGTATACCAGCTTGCCCGACAGCTTCCAAAGCTATGCCGGCACGTCGGTCGGCGTAGCCGGCACGACCGGCGGCGAACGCACCGGCGCCGGGGCCGCGCCCAATACCTATTTGGACAGCGACGCCGCCGGGGTCAGCCTTATCAGCGGCGTGTTGTGGAACGACACCGATAGCGCTACCGGCAGCACCACGCCGGACGGTCCGGGCTTGCAAGGCCAGGCCGTCACCTTGACATGGGGCGGCGCGGACAACGATCTGGCCACCGCCGCCGATAACCGCGCGTGGACGGTCACCACCGACGCCAACGGTTACTACCATTTCGGCGTGCTGGGCGCCGGCGTCTTCCGCATCGACGCCGCCCCTGGCATTACCTTGGCGCCGCCCGTGGGGCAATTGAATGTCCGTATCGATAGCGATGGCGGCACGCCTTTGGCGCAGGTAAGCGCACAGTTCGGTGACTTGGGCGCAAGCGCCGCCGGCAACATCGGCTATGTGGAACGCAACGACGCGCCCACGGTAACGCCGGCAGCCGCGCAAACGGTGGACGAAGACACCACGCTGCTGATCCCGGGCGTCAGCGTGGACGACCCGGACTCCGGATCGGGCTTGATCCGCGTGACGCTGACGGTGGGGCATGGCGGGTTGAATCTGACCCTGGGCGGAGCAACGGTGGTGGCCGGGGCCTTGAACAGCCGCACGGTGACCTTGCAAGGCACCAAGGACGACTTGAACTTGGCGCTGGCCACGTTGGCCTATACGCCTTCCGCGAACTACAACGGCGACGATACGTTGGTGATCCGGGTAGATGACCAGGGCCAGCGTGGTGACGTTGACGGCGATGGCGTCCCCTTCGAAACGGGCGACGACAATCTGAGCGCCTCGGCCACGGTAGACATCACCATCACCCCGGTGAACGACGCGCCGCAGGGCGTGGATGACACGGCTGAAGCCGTCGAGGCGGGCGGGGTGCTGAACGGCACGCCGGGGGTCGACCCGCGTGGCAACGTGTTGGCTAACGACACCGATGTCGATATCGCCACCAATCAGGACATTCTCACCGTTACGTCCATTTCCCAGGGGGGCACGTCGGAAGCAGTGGCGCCCGGCACCACGGCCGTGCTGGTCGGCGTGTACGGCGAACTGCACATGGATGCACTGGGCGGCTACCAATATGTGCTGAACAACGACAGCGCGGCGATGCAGCAACTGCTGGCGTCCAGCGCACCGCTGACCGAGAGCTTCAGCTATACCTTGCGCGATATTGGCGGACTGACGTCATCCGCCAGTCTGACCATAACGATTCGTGGCGCGAACGACGCCCCGGATGCGCAGCCCGACACCGCAGCCGTCACGGAAAAGGGCGGCACGAACAACGACACCGGCGGCGGCCCGGTCAGTGGCGAAGTGCTGTCGAACGATTCGGATGTGGATCTGGGCGATACGCGCACCGTGACGCTTGCGCGCCCGCTGCTGTCCACCGGTTTCGGCGCCTTGGTCACGGTGGCGCCGGGCACCACGCGCGACGATGCGGCGCCGGTGACAGGCCGCTACGGCACCCTGACGCTGGGCGCGGACGGCACATACGCGTATGTGTTGGATGACGCCAATCCGCAAGTCCAGGCCCTGAACGCGGGGCAGACCCTGACCGAGGTGTTCCAGTACGCCGTGACCGACGCGGGTGGCTTGAACGCGGTAGCGACCCTTACCATCACCATCAACGGCGCCAACGACAACCCGGTTGCGCGCGACAACGTGGCTGACGGCTACACGGCTCGCGTGGATACGGCCAACGGCACCGTCATTGGCACGCCCGTGAACCCGGCGGGCAACGTCATTCTGGATGAACGCGACGCCGGAACAAGCGGTGAGGTCGATAGCGATGTCGATAACGACGTTGCCGGTGACACCGTCAGCCAGATCCGCCTGTCGGGCGGCGTCGACCAGGACCTGACCGGCCCCGGCCAGGTGCAGGTGATTGGCCAGTACGGCACCTTGTTCATCGGCCCGGACGGCGCGTATCGCTACGAAATCAACAGCTTGAGTCCTGCCCTGATCGCGCTGAATCCCGGCGAGACGGCCACCGAGAATTTCATCTACACCTTGCAGGATGCCCAGGGCGGCAAGTCGTCAGCCGCCCTGGCTATCGTGATCCACGGGGTGCAGGATCAGCCGGTAGCCAGCGACATCATCGGTGTGGCCGTCGAGGCGGGCGGTGTGACAAACGGCCAGCCCGGCCTGGACGCATCGGGCGACGTCACGCGTAACGACACGGACCCGGATGGCGATGCGCTGACCGTGGTCGGTATCCGTACCGGCCGAGAGGCAGCGGGTAGCGGCGGCACCGGCATCATTGGCCAGGAGCTGACGGGCTTATACGGCAAGCTGGTCCTGGGCGCGGATGGCCGCTACACCTATGAACTGAATAACGACGACCCCGCCGTGCAGGCCTTGCGCACGGCGGGCGATACCCTGGTCGACTATTTCACCTATACCGTCAGCGACGGCACGCTGTCCGACACCGCCGAACTGCGCATCCGAATCTTCGGCCGCAATGATGCTCCGGACGTCAAGAACCATACGGACGAGGCGGTGGAAGCGGGCGGCACGAACAACGCCAGTGGCGGCCAGGAGGCCTCCGGCAACGTGCTGGACGACGCCGAAGACGTGGACAGCGGTGACACCCTTACCGTCACCGGCGCGCGCACCGGCGCGGCCGGCCCGCCGGTTGTCGACGGCCCTGGCGGCGTGATCACGGTGGTAGGCGCCTATGGCACGCTGACCCTGCGTCCCGACGGTAGCTATGCCTATGCGGTGGACAACGGCAATCCGCTGGTCAACGCGCTGGCCCCCGGCCAGAGCTTGAGCGAAACGTTCAGCTACCAGGCGACCGACACCGGCGGTCTGTCCGACGTGGCGGAATTGACCATTACGATACGCGGTGCAAATGACGCACCGACGTCCGACAACGAAACCGCCTTGGCCCAAGAGAAGGGCGGCACGGCCAACGGCTCGGGCGGGCTTGATCCCACCGGTAACCTGCTGGATGCGGGCGACACCGATCCCGACAACGGAGACACCCTGCGTATCGGCGGGTTCCGCGCCGGCGCCCTGTCCGAGGGCGGCGCGATGAGCTATGCCGCCGGCACTGAGCTGGTCGGCTTGTACGGCACCTTGCGTGTGAACGCAGACGGCAGCTACACCTACACCGTCAATAACGACCTGACCGCCGTGCAGCAACTGCGGCTTAGCACGCAAACGCTGATCGACACCTTTACCTTTCGCGTGTCGGACGCGGGCGGGCTGTTCAGTGACTCGCAACTGACCGTGACCCTACGCGGCGCGAACGATGCACCTGTCGCCACGCCGGATACGGGATCGGCCGAGGAAGCCGGCGGGGTGAACAATGGCACGGGGGGCCAGGCGGCCAGCGGCAATGTGCTGAGCAACGACAAGGATGTGGACGCGGGCGACACGATGAGCGTTGCGGCGGTCGTCAACAGCAGCAACGCAGCGGGCGTGATCGGCGGGGATTCGGCCGGTTTGTACGGCACGCTGCGCCTGGCGGCCGATGGCACGTACACCTACGCAGTCAACGACGCGCTGGCCGCCGTGCAGCAACTGCGCGCCGGGCAATCGCTGCAAGAGACGTACACGTACACCGTACAGGACGCGGGCGGCTTGACTCACACGGCCGTGCTGACCATCACCATTGCCGGCCGCTACGACACTCCCCAGGCGGTCAATGACACCGGCACAGCCACGGCGGGTTCGTCGGTGGTAGCGCCCATTGACGCGACCGGCGAGGTTCTGGGCAACGACCTGGACGTGGACGCCGGCGACACCAAGGCGGTGAATGGCATTCGTGCCGGTACGGAAGACCCCTTGCGCCCGCTGGTCAGCGTGGGGGGTGCGCCCGTGCGCGTGAACGGTCAGTACGGCTGGCTGGAGATCGGCTCCGATGGCCGCTACACCTACCACGTGGACTCCAGCAACGAGCAGGTCGCGGCGCTGGCGGCGGGCGAGCAGTTGGTGGATTCGTTTACCTACCGTGTTGTTGACGCTGGCGGCCTGACGGATCTGGCGCAGCTGGACATCACCGTCATTGGCGTGAACGATCCGCCCGTGGCGGCGCCCATCATCGGTGTCGCCATCGAACAGGGCGACGTCGCGGGCAGATCCGGCGGCCGCGATGCCAGCGGCGACTTGACGCGTAACGACGTGGACGTCGAAGGCCGGGTGCTGACCATCACGGACATCCGTACGGGGCTGGCAGGCGGGTCCGGCACGGCCGGCATCGTAGGCGTGCCCTTGCAAGGCAAGTACGGCACCTTGCTGGTATTGGCGGACGGCACCTACCGCTACACGCTGGACAACGATTTGCCCGAGGTCCAGGCGCTGCGGACCTTGCGCGACACGCTGATCGACACCTTCACCTACACCTTGACCGACGACCAGGGCGCAAGCGACCAGGCGTCGATCGGCATCCTGATCCTGGGCCAGAACGACAAGCCGGTAGCGCTGCCCGATCAAGCCATTGCGATCGAGGCGGGCGGCCGCGACAACGGCACTGCCGGCCTGGATCCCACGGGCAACGTCTTTGCCAATGACACGGACGTGGATGCGGGCGACACCCAGACGGTGTCCGCCATTCGCGTCGGGGGTATCGACGGCTTGGGGGCGCCGGGGCAGGTGGGCGGAATGACGGCCGGCCTGTACGGCACGTTGACGCTGGCCGCCGATGGCACCTACCGCTATGTAGTGGACAACCACAACGCGCGTGTCCAGGCGCTACGCACCAACGGCGAAACGCTGACCGAGGTGTACACCTACACGCTGACGGACGCCGCCGGCGCGGCGGTGCAAGCCACGCTGACCATCACCCTGCACGGCCAGGACGACACGCCGGTTGCGCGTGACGACACCGGCAACGTCAACGATGTAAGCGGGCCGCCTGTTACGCAGGGCAACGTGCTGGTCAATGACAGCGACGTCGATGCGAACGAGCAGTTGACCGTGGTAGGCGTGCGCACGGCGGGCGAGGGCGGCTCGGCGGTTACCACCGGGCAGATCGGTCAACGGCTGACGGGCCGCTACGGTTTCCTGACCTTGAACGCCGACGGCAGCTACACCTATGAAATCGATCTGAGCAACCCCGACGTGGAAGCCGCGCGCGGACAGGGGCCGCTGTTGCGCGACGTCTTCGTCTATACCGTGAGCGACCGGGGCGGCCAGACGGATTCGGCGCTATTGACCATAACGCTGGACATGGATGCGATCTACGTCGCTAGCACGGACCCGCATGCGCTGATTCGCGAGTACGGCCCGCGCGGGCCGTTGTCCGACCTGACGCTGGACCCGGCGGTCTACGTCACGCCTGCTGTGCGCGATGCCTTGATGCTGCATCAATGGCTGGATGCGCTGGTGCGCGGCGAGCGTCCGGGGATGGCGCTGCCGCCCGAGATTTCGCTGGAATCGCTGGCGGACGGCTTGGCGCAAGACGGCGTGCCGCTGTCGCTGACCGGCACCATCGAAGCCTTGCAACGCTTGTCGCGCTACGAAGACGCGCGAATGCAGGCGCGTCATGGCGCGATTTCGCTGTCCGCGGACGGCTTGCTGCCGGATGTGTCGGTGTTCGCCCACAAGGAACTGGAAATGCAACGGCTTCACAAGGCCATTGCGCAGGACAAGGCGCCGCCAAAAAAAGAAGTTCCAAGATCCGGCTCGTTCAGTGATCAGATCAATCGGCTGGCGTTGCGGCAGACGTTGAACGCCACATCGACCACGCCCAAACGGTGAAGACGGAGCACGCGGGATGAAATTGAAGCAGAACCGACGTTACTCAGGCGCTATCGCCACCATCGCCATCCTGGGTTTGACGGCGTGCTCGTCGCCCCAGACTCCGCAGGCCTTCAGCCGGGACGAGGTCCGCCAGCGTGTGGAAGATGACCGCAAGCTGATGTACGCGGATCAGGAACCCATCACCCGACCGCTGACCTTCTATGACGCCGCTGCCCGTGCGCTGAAATACAACCTGGACTACCGGCTCAAGCTCATGGAGACGGCACTGTCGCGAAATCTGGTCGATGTGACTCGGCACGAGATGCTGCCCCGGCTGGTGGCGTCCGCCGGCTACACGTCGCGGTCGAACGATTCTGGCGGTACCTCCGTCGGGATCGAAGACGGCGAAGTCAGTTTGCGCCCCTCTACGTCGGAACAGCGCTATCACCGGCTGGCGGACCTGGAGATGACCTGGAGCACACTGGACTTTTTCGTCGCCTATGAACGCACGCAGCAAAAGGCGGACCAAGTGCTGATGGCGGAAGAACGCCGCCGCAAGGTGATCCAGAATGTCTTGCAGGATGTGCGCAACGCTTACTGGCGCGCGCTGGGTGCGCAACGCCTGATCGCCGCAGTGGACACCCTGACCGTACAGGCGCGCAACGGCATCAAGTCCGCGCAGGAAGCCGAAACGCGCGGATTGTTGCCACGTCAGCAGGCGCTGGCGTATCAGCGCGCGTTGCTGGATGCGGTGGGTCTGCTGGCTACGCGCCGGCAGGACCTGGAACTGGCGCGCGCCGAGTTGGCGGCGCTGATGTCGTTGCCGCCCGGTACCGAGTTCCAGGTGGCGGACGACGCCGAGGAGAAGATTCCCCCGCCCAATTTCGACATCGCCGCCCTGGAGCGCCTGGCCCTTGAGAACCGCCCGGAAATCATGGAGGAGTGGTATCGCAAGCGCGTCACGGATAACGACATCAAGATCGCCAAGGCGGAACTCTGGCCCAACCTGAGCCTGACCTTGGGGACCCATTACGATTCCAACGATTATCTGTACAACAACAGCTGGTCGTCGGTGGGCCTGCGCATTTCGTGGAACCTGCTGAACATTCTTAAGGCGCCCGCCTTGCAGGCTGCCGGCGAAAACCAGAGCAAGGTGGCCGACCTGCGCCGCATGGCCTTGTCGATGGCGGTTCTGACCCAGGTGCGGGTCGCGGCCCAGCGCTATTACCTGGCGCGCGAACAGCTGGAATTTGCAGACCAGAGCATGCAGGTGGATGGCCGCCTGCGTGACTATGCCAAGGCCAGCGCCAGTATTTCAGCCGACTCCAAACTGGAATTCTTGCGCGCGGATGCACGCTGGCTGTTGTCGCAATACCAGCGCTATGCGGCCTATTCGGATGCGCAGGCGGCATGGGGTCGCTTGTACAACTCGGTGGGCCTGGACGTGATGCCGGAAACCATCGCCAGCCACGATCTCAGCACGCTTGCGACGCAGATCGAACAGACCATGCAAGGCTGGCAGCGATCAGCGCTGCAAGCCATGAGCACGCCTCAATGATTGCACCCAAGAAGATGCACCCATGAAGATGTCCCATGCAAGGTCTAGCGCCGTGGCCGCGGTGGTGTTGATGTCGTGCGCATCGGCGCAACCCCTTCCCCCCCTCGCCGGCCAGAACGATCCAAACGCCATTCGCGTATTGCTCAGCGCCAATCCGGAAAGCACGATTTCGGCGCCGATGACCGGGCGCTTGGAGACCCTGGACGCGTCGTTGGGCCAGGCAGTGGCCAAGGACGCGGTACTGGTGCAGCTGGAATGCGCCGAACCCAAGGCCCGGCTGCGGATGGCGAACGCGGAACTGGCGGGCGCGCGGGAATCGCTGAAAGCCAAAGTGGGCTTGCGCAAGCTGGATGCGGCGGGAGACACCGAGGTCAACCTGGCCCGCGCCGCGACAGACCGGGCTGCCGCCGCCACCGCGCTGGCGCAGGCGCAAGTGGACTATTGCGTGGTGGGTGCGCCGTATTCCGGCCGGGTCGCCAAGGTGTACGTGCGCCCGCACGAAAGCGTGGCGGCGGGTGCGCCGCTGTTCGACCTGGTCGGCGACGGCCCGTTGAAGGTGCGCATGAACGTGCCCTCGCGATCGCTGCGCGACGTGAAGATCGGCACCGAGTTTCAGATCGACGTCAGTGAGACAGGTAAAACGTACCGGGCGGTTGTCTCGGCAATCAACGCGCGCGTGGACGCCGTGGCACAGTCCATCGAGCTGGAGGCCCAGGTGCACGACCCCGCCGGCGAACTCCTGCCCGGCATGACTGGCATTGCCGACTTTCCGTCACCTCGCTGAACACGATGCAGAACGATCTCTTGCTGTTGCTGCAACTGGCGGAAGTGGAGGGGCTGGCGCGCCAGGCCGACAATGTGCAGCAGCTGAGCTTTCACATCGCCAATGACGCGCATCCGCTGCTGGCCTACCGGCAGGCGCTGGTCTATGCGGACGACGGGCACGACTGGAAACTGCTGAACATATCGGCGCTGGTTTCCGCGGACGAGCAGTCCCCCTACATCGTCTGGCTGGCCGGCGCGCGCAAATGGCTGCGCCAGCGTACGGCGGGCGGGCAGGCGCAATGGATCGAGGCGCCCGCCGAGGGCGAGGCCAGCACGCTGATCCGCGATGGCTGGCGCGAATGGTGGCCGGCCGGTGTGTGGGCCTTGCCGCTGAAAGCGCGTAACGGCGCCGTACTGGGTTGGGTGCTGTACCTGATGGAGCAGGCGCCTACCGCCGGGCAAAGCACGGTCATGAGCCGGTTGTGCCAAACCTGGGCCTATAGCTGGGAATTGCTGGAGCGCGGTCGACGGCCCATGCGTCGCCCCTGGAAGCGTCGGCTACGCTACGGGGTCGCGCTGTTGCTGCTCGGCCTGTGCCTGATGCCCGTCAGGCAAAGCGCGCTGGCGCCGGCCGAAATTACCTCGCTGGATCTGCAAGTGATCAGCGCGCCGTTGGACGGTGTGGTCAAGACCGTGCACGTCAGCCCGAACCAAGCCGTCAAGGCAGGGCAGCCGCTGTTTTCACTGGACGACACTACCCTGCGCAACCGGCTTGACGTGGCGACCCAGGCGGTCGGCGTGGCGGATGCGGAGCTGATGGCGGCGCGGCAGACGGCGTTTCGTAGCGAAGACAGTCGAGCCCGGGTCACCACACTGCTCAGCCGGGCCGAAGAAAGACGCGCGGAACTGGAATCCGTTCGATCGCAATTGCAACGGCTGGACGTAACCGCGCCGCGCGACGGGATTGCGGTCTTTGCCGACATCAACGATTGGCTGGGCAAGCCCGTGGTAACCGGCGAACGCATCATGCAACTGGCAGACCCGCGCCAGCCCGCCATGCTGATTCAACTGCCGGTGGCGGATGCCCTGTCGCTGGATGTCGGCGCGCCCGTAACGCTATTCCTGACCGTGAAGCCGTTGGACCCGCTGGCCGGCAAGATCATCGAGACCAGCTATCAGTCCGCCCTGACGCCTGAAGGCGTGCCCAGCTATCGGCTACGCGCCAGCATTGACGCGGCTGATGCGCAAGATGCGCGCATCGGCCTGAAAGGCACTGCGCGCATTCGCGGCGGCCACTCGTTTTTGGGCTACGAGGCGATCCGGCGGCCACTGGCGGCGTTGCGCGCCTTCACGGGCCTATAGGGCAGGCCGGGGCGCAACATGGATGACCCTCTCGCCCAACCGCTTGCGCCCCTGCGCCAAGATCTGCGGCTCTTCGCGGGTGCACCGTATCCGGACGGCAGCCCGGCGTGGATTATCGAAGATCCGGTGCGCAACCGGCATTTTCGGATCGGGTGGCTGGAATTCGAATGTCTGGCGCGCTGGCATCTGCTGCCGGCCGACATGCTGGAAGACATCCGCAAGCAAACGCCCTTGCAGCCCGACGGCGCGCAGGTCCTGCAATTTGCCGGCTTTCTGCATCACAACCAATTGCTGCGACCTCATCCCGGGCGCAGCCAGGCCATGGCCGCGGCCGCGCCCGGCCGCCAATGGCTGACGGCCAACTGGTGGTTGCACCATTACCTGTTCTTTCGGATCCCGCTGGTGCGCCCGATGTATCTGTTGCAGCGGCTGTATCCCTATCTGCGCTGGCTGTTGCGGCCGGCAACGGCATGGACGATAGGGGCGCTGACACTGCTGGGCCTGTTCCTGACCGTGCGCCAGTGGGACACGTTCCGCCACACGCTCTTTGAATCGGTTTCGTGGGAAGGGGCGCTGGGCTTTGCCTGCGCGCTGGCGGTTGCCAAGACGCTGCATGAACTGGGCCACGCTTTGATGGCGACACACCTGGGGGTGCGCGTCGGGCATATGGGGGTGGCGTTCCTGGTGATGTGGCCGATGCTGTACACGGACACCAGCGAATCATGGCGCCTGGCCGACCCGCGCAAACGCCTGATGATCGCCAGCGCCGGCATCATCACCGAGCTTGCCATCGCGGGGCTGGCGACCTTGGGCTGGGCGCTGCTGCCACCCGGCGTGCCACGCCAGGCATGCTTTTATCTGGCCACCACCAGTTGGATATTGTCGTTGGCCTTGAATGCCAGCCCCTTCATGCGCTTCGATGGCTACTTCATCCTGTCAGACTGGCTGGACATGCCCAACCTGCACGAACGCGCCAGCGCCCTGACGCGCACCGCAATCCGGCGCCGGCTTTGGGGCTGGCAAGACCCGTGGCCCGAGGCCTTGCCGGCCCCGGTCCGGCGCAGGCTGATCCTGTTTGCATGCGTCACGTGGGTGTATCGCCTGATCGTTTACTTCGGTATTGCGCTGGCCGTATATCACTTGTTTTTCAAGGCATTGGGGTTATTCCTGTTTGCCGTGGAAATCGCCTATTTCATCGTGCTGCCGTGCTGGCGGGAGGTCAGGGTGTGGATGCAACGACGGCAGGACATCAAGCGTTCGCGACGGTGGCTGGTGCCGCTGGGGTTGCTTCTTGTGCTGGCGTGGCTGGCCATACCGTGGCCTGCCGGGGTCCGCGCGGCGGCCTTGGCTCGAAGCATCACGTTATGGACGGCGTATGCGCCGGCGCCCGCTGTCATCAAAGGGCACCATCCGCCAGGTACCGTCAAGGCCGGCACGCCATTGGTAGTGCTGGACCGCCCGGAACTGGCCAGTGAAGCGCGGGCCGCGCAGGCAGGTGTGGCGGGGCAGTCGGCGCGCTTGACCGGGTTGTTGGGGCAAAGCACCGGGCTGGACCAGCGGGCGGCCGCCATTGAAGCGCTGGCTCAGAGCCGGGCCACCGTCCGCGCCGTGGCCGCCGAGCAAGACAAGCTGATGCTCGCCGCGCCCATGGACGGGCTGTGGGTGGATACCCCGGCAGAACTGCGGGCCGGCACCTGGGTCGGCACCAAGCAAGCATTGGGCCGGCTTGTGGACCCCACACGCTGGGTGGTGGACGCCTACGTGGGCGAGTCCGACATCCATCTGCTTTCCGTGGGCGGGCCCGGCTGCTTTTATCTTGAGGACACGCCAACGCGCTACTGCGGCCATATCCGCACGATTGCTCCCGCGCGCACGCAGCAACTTAATGCGCCGATGCTGGCCACGTCACATGGCGGACCTATACCGTCGGTGCAAAAACAGGGGGCATTGGTGGCTGAAGACGCGTTGTACCGCGTCATTCTTGAGATAGATGGGCCAATGCCGGCCGTGATGGAACGGCGCGGTAAAACGTACTTTGAAGGCGCCGAACGCAGCCGGCTACTGCACTGGATGCGGCTGCTGGCCAGTCTGGCCGTCAGGGAAAGCGGGCTATAGCGTGCCCATTTGCGCGCTATAGCGTGACCATTTGCGGTGCACGGCGGGCCGAACGATGCAAATCCGGCGCGGGTTGTGACAAAATGTCAGGAACGTGGACCCGGCTGTACCGGGATATCCCATCCTGACCAGGCTTAGAAATGCCAGTTATCGGTGATTCGACATCAGCCCGACCCCCTGGCGATGGCGCGAGCCGGACGCAGCGCGAACCCGAGCGCTCGCTGGACCGGCTGACGCGGCTGGCTCGGCGCTTGTTCAATGTCGACATGGTGGTCCTGGCATGGGCCGACGCCGACGCGGCCGCTGCCGGCGGCTGGCGGGCGGTGGACGGCGCGCTTTTCGGTGATGTGCAGCGCTGGTCTGTCGAGTGCCCCGTGCACGCCGCCGACGGGCGCACGCTGGGTGCGTTGCGGCTGCTGCACGGACAGGCGCGCGATTTTTCCGACGAAGACAAGCGCGCCCTGGATGACCTGGCCGGCCTGGCGGCCACGGCCATCGAACAGCACGACGCATTGCCTGCCGACCCCGCCCATGAAGGCACTTGGCGCGAAGAAGCCCGCAAGCTGTCGCTGGCCATCGCCGGCAGTGGCACGGGCGTCTGGGACCGCAACGTGATCACCGGCGACATCACCTATTCGCCCGGCTGGAAGGCGTTGCTGGGCTATAGCGAGTCGGAGCTTTCCACGCGCATCGAGGACGCCTACACCCGTCTGCACCCGGACGACCTGGACTACGTGCGCGCGGCCATGCAGGACCATTTCGACGGCAAGACCGACAGCTACGAAGTCGAGCACCGCATCCGCTGCAAGGATGGCAGCTACAAGTGGATTTGCAGCCGTGGCAAAGTCATCAGCCGCGACGAGACGGGCAGGGCGCTGCGCATGATGGGCACGACTACGGACATCAGCGCGGTGCGCGCCATGTCGGACCGGCTCAAGCGCACGGCGGACCTGGTCGTCAACCTTACCGATGCGGTGCCCGGCCTGGTCTTCCAGTGTCGTCCGGCGGCCGAGGGCGGCGCGTGGTTTTCCTATGTCAGCGCGGGCATCTGGGACATGTTCGAGCTGACCGCCGATGACGTCCTTGCCAGTTCCACCGCCATCGAACAGCGCATCCATCCCGACGACCTGGCCGCCTATCGCGCGTCGCTGCACAACGCCGCCGCCGCGCTGACGCCATGGCATCTGGACTTTCGTGTCTGCCTGCCGCTACAGGGCGTGCGGTGGCGGCAGGGCGACGCCAGCCCGCGCCCGGACGTCGACAACGGCGTGGTGTGGCACGGCTTTGTCACGGACATCACCGACCGCAAGCGCGCCGAATTCGAACTGCGCGAGCTTGCCGCCACGGACGCGCTGACGACCCTGCCCAACCGCCGCCATTTCATGTCGCGTATCGCCGCCGAACTGACGCGTATCAAAGGTCACGGCGGCCAAGGGTCGGCGGTCCTGATGTGCGACCTGGATCACTTCAAACACATCAACGACACCTGGGGCCACGCCATCGGCGATGGCGTGCTTCAGCATTTTGCGAATATGCTGCGCGGCCAGTTGCGCGACACCGACCTGGTGGGGCGCATCGGCGGCGAGGAATTCGCCGTGGTGCTGCCCGATACCGACATCGACAGCGCACATCGTTTCGCGCAAGGCGTGCAACGCCAAATTGCCGACACGCCGTATTCGACAGGCGGACGCGATATACCGCTGACGGTCAGCATCGGCATATCCGCCCTGCATACAAAGGACGACGATGCCGAGCTGGCGCTAAGCCGCAGCGACCGCGCGCTGTATTACGCCAAGCAACGCGGGCGCAATCGGATTGAATCGGTGTTGTTCCGGTAGGACAAGGGACAGCAGCGGGATGACGCGCTGCAATTACGATGCCAGGCCCTGCGCTTCCTGAAGCAGCCATGTCGCGAATGCCTGGACTGGCCCCGCGCTTAATTCGACCGGCTCGGGCAGTACCAGGCAGAAGGTCTTGGCGACCGCTTTGCTCTTGGGCCAAGGCGCGACCAGTTGGCCTTGTTCCAGTTCTGCCTCGATGTATAGGCGCGGCACCAGCGCAACGCCCAGACCGGCGATGGCCGCGGTGATCAGCATGGCATGCAGGTCGTAGCGCGCGCCCACTGCGGAATTGGTCAGCTCGATGCCGGCCTCTTGGGCATATCGCTGCCAGGCGTCCGGATTCTGCCGCCGATGCAGGCGTGGCAGATCATTCAATGACAAGTGGGCGCCGGTGTTCATACTGGCGCCCATACCCGCATCCGCGAGCAGTGCCGGGCTGCACACCGGCACCAGCACTTCTTCCAGCAAGGGATGCAAATGCATACCGGCCCAGGCGGGATGCTCGAAATGGATGGCGGCGTCGAAACCACTGCCGGCAAGAATGAAGGGTTCCAACCGTTCGGCAATATGCACGGTTATGTCGGGATGGCTATTTTGGAAACCCTTTAGCCGTGGAATAAGCCAGCGCGTGGCGAATGTGGGGCTGGCGGCAATATCAATCGTCCCGCCCTGCACGGGCTGCCCCATCAAATAAAGGCTGTCCCGTTCCAGCCGATCCAGCGTCTGGCGAACTTGCACGGCGTAGCGCACGCCATTAGGCGCAAGCCGAACCCGGTTTCCCACGCGCTCAAACAGCGAGACGTTTAAAAATGCTTCCAGACGGGCGATCTGCCGGCTGATTGCGCCTTCGGTCAGCGCTAATTCCTGCGCCGCCCGGGCAAAGCTGCCATGGCGGGCGGCTGCCTCGAAAGCGAGTAGCGCGGAGTTGCTTGGAATTTTGCGTCGCATGAATGTGTCTTGCTTGGGGCTGTCGTTCCAGGCGCTGCAATCAGCTTGATGAAAAGTCAATGAAGACTGACTTTATATCGCTATATGCGCGGTAAATGGCAGCTTAGCATTACGTCCATGCAATGAATCGGCCGGCTTGCCGCAGCGGCCCCGTCTGTCATGAAGGACATTCTGATGATCTATACCGTGGAGTGCAGCTTTGCCGATCCCTGCAGCGAAGCCGAGTGGAACCGCTTCTACAGCGTCGATAAATTGCCCGCGCTTATATCGGTGGCCGGCTTTCACACGTCGCAGCGCTTCAAGGCAATAAGCGGGGGGTGCCCCGTCTATCTGGCCTTGCACACGATCGACGGGCTGGAGGTGCTGACGGGAGACGAGTATCGCCAGAAGGGCGGCGGCAATTTCGCGAAGTGGCAGCAGCACATCACCGATTGGCACCGCAATCTGTACGACGGTATCGGCGTTGCACCGGCCGTCAATAAAGACGAACTGCTTGTGCTGTGTGCAACCGGCGCCGAGCCCTTGATACAGATGGGCCTGACCCCGTCGGCCATGCACGCAGTGGCGCTGGAGAAGTTTCCGCAGCACCGTTGGATGGCCACGATGCCTGCGCGAAAGGCG
Source organism: Achromobacter sp. RT286_PF (assembly GCF_059760425.1). Taxonomy (NCBI): domain Bacteria; kingdom Pseudomonadati; phylum Pseudomonadota; class Betaproteobacteria; order Burkholderiales; family Alcaligenaceae; genus Achromobacter; species Achromobacter sp. RT286_PF. The sequence continues at coordinate 125,162 of NZ_JCBAMR010000005.1, read as the reverse complement.
CCGCCCGTCGAGTGCCTGGCTGAAGGGGTTTACCTGTACTCGCCGATCACAGAACAACTGACCGGTTCGCGGGCCGTTTGCCCCTTTCCAAGCCAGCAAGCCGGGGCGTACACGGTCACCGCAATCAGCGACGGCTACCTGAGCGCCAGCCTGAGCCTGCTGTCCAATATCGACGCCGGCGAAGCCGACAAAATGCAGCACGATGCTGGCGCCACGGACCCTGCCGCCGTGCATATCAACTGCTATCTGGTACGCGGCGCCGGCCGCACCATTCTTATCGACGGTGGCGCGGGGGGCATTAAACAATGGGGCGGCCGGCTGCACGCCAATTTGCGGCTGGCGGGCGTTGAACCGGGCAGCGTCGACACCATTCTGCTTACCCACGCCCATCCCGATCATGTGGGCGGCCTGGTGGACGCCGAAGGGCAAATTGCATTTCCCAATGCGCAAGTGCTGGTCCATCAGCAAGAGCTTGCATTCTGGCAGGACGACGCAAATCTAAGTCGGGCCACCGAGCGCGCGCGCGGCAACTTTCTGATTGCACGTCAGGTGTTCGACGGCTATCGCGAGACGCTAACGACGTTCACGGACGGGGAGGTGCTGCCTGGTATTCGCGCGATGCCGTTGCCGGGACACACGGATGGGCATACCGGATATCTGTTTGAATCCGCGAACCAAAGCCTGCTGGTTTGGGGAGACATCGTCCATTTCCCTCATATCCAGATTGAACGGCCGGACGTGTCGATTGCGTTCGATCAGGATCCTACGCTGGCCGCCGCCACGCGCTCGCGGCTGCTGGACATGGTCAGCTCAGAAGAGCTGTTGATCGCCGGGATGCACTTGGGGGAATTGGGCTTTGCGCGCATACGGCAAAGCCGCGGACGCTACGGCCTGGATTATGAAACTTAAAGCATGACGCGGACGACAAAGCGGTTGCTGTTGTCCATCCACGCCTTGCCTGTCAGCCATCGCCTTACAAGGTGGGCTGCGGAACGGGGGTGTCGTTCGGGACCGAGCCGGAAATGCGCGCCGGGCAGTCCGAAATCCCCCATTTGGTCACCATGCCGTTTTCAATCATGAATTTTTCCACGCATACGTGATAGGCGGACATGGGGCCCCAAATCTCTTCGTACGACACGATCTGTGCGCCGTTTTGAAGTGTGTAGCTCTTTTTGGGAGGACCCCACTTCGATATCAACGCTTCTTCCGTGCTGCCAACCCAGCTTGCATTGACGTCGTTGTAGGTCTTGGCGCGTTTGCCCGTCAGCATGCTCATTTGTGAAGTCGTACATCCGGCAAGCAGCGCGGGCAGAACAACAAGCAATGCAAGTTTTTTCATTTTGACCGTTACCCCACAGTTCGGTTATTGACGTTGATGGCTCTACAGCTTCGACGTGATAGTTCGACGTGATATTGAATTCGCGCGTCAATTTATCAGAAAGCTTGCCGCCTTGCCGTAAAACAGGCAAACGCAAGGGCATATGCTGCCCGGGCGGCCGGACGATCAGTGAATCTGATCCGAGCCTTGCGGCTGCAATTGCGACAGCCCCTTCCAATCAGGATCCTTGAACACGCGCAGATTGATGGGATAGGCCGGATGCCCGGCCAGGCATTCATTGAACGCCTGCATAAACGCGTCGACGTCATTCGTGTAGTAACGCCACTCTTTCGCGTGATTGCCGGTCAGGCACGCCACCGGCACACCGACGCTGGAATTCTCGAATCCGTTTTCGACGGCTTCTTCAAAATTGTTGGTCGACTTCTTGTCTTCGTCATTGGGCATGCCGGATTCAATGCCCGTATACGGCCAGGAGATAATGATCAGGTTGTCGTTGACTTGGCGATCAGGCGCTGGCGGCAGGCCCGTACGGAATCGCACGACGATTGACAAACCATTGATGCGGGATTCACCCACTGCCCACTGATCGCCTGGAAAAATGCTGCTCATTAAATGAATTCCTGTGCTGGGATCGAACTGATGTGTTCGACACTTCAAGCCCGGAAGTCTATCGCAAGCTGTTTATCGCGGCTGCCGTCACTAGGCCCCGCTACCCGCCAAACGGCTTTGGGCCTGCTGCGCCAAACCGTCTCGCAGCACCTGCGCCGGCCCGCTCATGTCGCGGTCGCGCGACCACACCACGGCAAGCACCGGATCTTCCAGTGACAGCAACCGGCGTGTGACCAGGCCCTGGCGTTCAGCGTAGTGCGCGCCCAGGCTTTCAACGATGGCCACGCCCAGGCCTTCTGCCGCCAAAGCGCAGGCAGCCGACGATTGCGCCACCTCGATAATCGGCCGATAGGGAAGTCCGCGCGACTCCAGCGCCTGGCGCGTGGCGCGGCCGGCGGGCAGGGCGGGCGCCAGCACAATGGGGCCGGCGGCGGCCACGTCTTCCAGCGCCAACACGGGCTGGCGCGCCCAGGGATGGTTCTTGGGCATGACCGCATGCAAGGCCAAGGGCGCCAGCCGCAGGCTGCTGACGCGGGCGATGTCCGACGGCGCGCCGATGATGATGCCCAGATCGATGCGGTGGTCCACGGCCATTTCGATGATCTCCAGGGCGGTGCCCGCGCGAACGGTCACCGCCACGGCGGGATGTGCGCGGCGCATGCCTGCCATGGCCGCAGGCAGCAGGCTGGACGCGGCAATGGCCACCGCGCCCACGTCCAGCCGCGCCAGCGCGCCTTGCCGAATGTCCACGGCCAAGCGGTCGACGGCCTCGATGCCGGCCAGGGCGTTGAGCACTTCGGGGATCAGTGCGCGCCCCTGGCTGGTGAGGTGCAGGCGGCGGTTCTCGCGGCTGAACAGTGCAAAGCCCAGCCGCGTTTCCATGTCGCGCAACAGCGCGCTGGCGGCGGGCTGCGTCATGTTGACCGAGGCGGCCGCGGCGGTGACGGTGTCGTGCCGATACATGGCGCGCAGCAGCAGCAATTCTCGTCGGTGGAACATATGAATTTCATATGGAAATAGTCAATTCATCTATTTGACCATATGAAGATGCCGCCGCCAGAATAGCCGGATCGTCTCCCGCCGTGTACCCATTGCGGTTCATTCATCACTACGCCGACCATGCCCGCCAACACCATTGTCTCTGTCGACTGCATCCCGCTACGCCTGCCGTTTCATCACTGGAGCCCGTCGCCGTTGTTCGCCGGCCGTCCGCGCGACAAACTGGACAGCGCGCTGGTGCGCGTGCAGACCGAGGACGGCACGGCGGCCTGGGGCGAATCGTATTGCGTGGAACCGCGCGCCTTGACGGCGATTTTCCAGACGCTGATCGCCCCGCTGGCCTGCGGGCGCGACGCGGATGACGACACCTTGCTGCCCGGCATGCAACGCACGCTGCACAACCTGGGTCGGTCCGGCCCCGTGGTGCACGCGCTGGCCGGCCTGGACATTGCGCTGTGGGACCTGCGCGCCCAGCGCGCCGGCGTGCCGCTGTACCAATTACTGGGCGGCAAGCGCCGCGAACGCGTGCGCGTCTATGCGTCATTGCTTCAGTACTACGGCAATGCTGAACGGCTGGATGCCGTCACGACGCGCGCCTTGAACGAGGGCTATACCGAGATCAAGTTGCACGAGCGCACCGCCGATGCGCTGGCTGCCGTGCGCCGCAGCGCGGGGCCGGCCGTGCCGATCATGGTGGACACAAACTGCGCCTGGCTGCCGGACGAGGCCGAGTCCGCCATTGCCGCCATGCTCGCGCATGATCCGTTCTGGATCGAAGAGCCGCTTTGGCCGCCGGAAGATGACCGTACGCTGGCTCGCTTGAAGCGCGCCTGCAATGTGCCGCTGGCCGTGGGCGAGAACGCCGCCAGCGCCATGGACCTGGAACGTGTCGTGGACAACGAAGCCGCGCAGTATGTGCAGCCCAGCGTCATCAAGCTGGGCCTGACCGCCGCGTGGCGCATCGCGCAGAAGTGCGCGCAAACAAGCGTCGTCTGCGCACCGCAGGTGGCGTTCTTTGGTCCGGGCTTTCTGGCCAGCCTGCACTTGATTGCCGCGCAGCAGACCGAGGTATCGCTGGAACGGCTGTACGTGGAACTTGCCCACGTGCCCTATGCGCACAGCGTGCCCATTGCCGATGGTTGGGTCCACGTGCCGGACGGGCCGGGGCTGGGCGCGGACCCGGAAGCGGCACTCGCCGAAGGACGGTACAGCGCCTGACACGACGTGCGTGATACGGCGCCCCTGATACGGCGCCCCTGATACGAAGCCCCTGATACGAATCCCGTGATACGCATCCCCTGATACGACGATAAGGCTGGCCCAAAGAGGCCGCCTCGAACATATTCCTGGAGACAAACCCCATGCACCCCTCGCGCAGAGCGTTCCTGATCAACGGCATGGCCATGGCAACGGGCGCGGCAGTCCTGCCGTGGACTTTCGCGGCGCGCGCCGCGCAGTATCCCGACAAGCCGGCCCGCCTGATCATCCCCTATCCGCCGGGCGCCGCCACCGATACGCTGGGCCGCATGGCGGGGCAGGTATTCGCGGACGCACTGGGCCAACCCTTCGTCGTGGAAAACCGGGGCGGGGGCGGCACTACGATCGGCACGCGCGCGGTAGCGGCCTCCGCGCCGGACGGCTACACCATCGGCATGGTCGACTCCACGTTCACCATCAACCCCGGGCTACTGGGCGACCGCCAGCCCTACGACGCCATCAAGGATTTTGCACCGGTCTCGCTGATGGCGACCGCGCCGTTCGTAATGGTGGTGCATCCGTCGGTCAAGGCAAGCGACGTTGCGTCCTTTGTCGCGCTGGCCAAGGCGCAGCCGGGCACGCTGTCGTTCGGGTCGGCGGGGGTGGGCAGCGGTCCGCATCTGGCAGGCGAGCAACTGCGCCAACAGGCCGGCGTGGACGTGTTGCACGTGCCGTACCGTGGCGGCGGCACCGTCATCACGGACCTGCTGGGCGGCCAGGTGCAGTTCGCCTTCGCCACCGTTCCCACGCTGCTGGAACACATCAAAGGCGGGCGCCTGAAAGCCTTGGCCGTCACCAGCCCGCAACGCGCCAGCCAGCTGCCCGACGTGCCCACGTTCACCGAGGCAGGCCTGCCGGGCGTGGACATTTCGCCACTGTTCGGCCTGGTGGCGCCGACCGGCGTGCCGGAACCCATCATTCAGAAGCTGTCGGCAACGCTGGCTGAATCCGTGCGCAAAGGCGCACTGCGCGACAAACTGGCCGGGCTGGGCTTTCAGCCAGTGGGCAGCACGCCGGCCGAATTCGCGCAGCGAATCCGCGACGATGTGGCCAAGTGGACGGCGGTGATCCAGCGGGGCGGGATCAAGGCGGAGTAGGGGGCGCGGACAGGCATCGCGCTTGTTGACGGCGTGGCGGACTTTGCGTCCACCACCGAAGCGCAGTTCGACGCGCTTTTTGCGGTGCACGTCAAGGGCGTGTTCTTTCTTACCCAGGCCTTGCTGCCGCTGCTGGCGGACGGCGGGCGCATCGTCAACTTCCCCGCGCACGTTGGTCGCCGCATTGCGCATGACGATCGCCATGTTGTCGCCGAAGGATTTTTCTCCGCCGATGGCCAGTACCGGCATGGCCTGCTTGGTTTTCGACAACGCGACGTTGTCGGCGACGTCGTGCTGGGCGATGGCGTTGAACTGGCGGTCTCAGCCTTGCACAGGCGTACACAACTCGACCAGCGTGCCGTCGGGGCAGCGCAGGTACGACACCACCTGGCCCCAAGGTTTGGCGGTCGGGGCGCTTAGCTCGGTTGCGCCCCGCGACAAGGCCCTGGCATGGGCGGCGGCCACGTCATCCGTCACAAACGCCACCTCCATGCCCAGCGGCTTGGCCGACGCCGACGCTTCGACGTGCCCGGTGGCGAAGTTCATTGCCCCCAATTCATGCGCCGCGAACGCCAGCGTGGTGGCGCCCGTATCAAGCTCACCGTAGGTTTTTGACTCGTGCAGGAACCGCACCGGAAAACCGAACGCGCCTTCAAAGAACGACAGGGATGCCGCCACGTCAGGCACATAGATGATGGTGTATCCAAACTTCATGAGGTGTGTCCTTGAAAGCGCTGGGTTAAGGGGGGGGCGAGCATACTGGAACAGAATAGGCAGTGCTGCTTTCAGACGGGTATTCGGCGGAAGACCGCCCGTACTCGATGTCGAGTAATGACGCCGACGCCAACGCACTGTTAACGGCTTTTCGAAATAACGCCTGTCATGTATTTATTCAAATCGCGAAAGTCCTGAACCGTCCAGGCGTGCGGTGCAATTTTTACCCCGTTCTCTCGCAGCGTCCTCGGAATCAAGTCGCCATTTGGCCGCAAGATCACCGATGAAACAATGACGCCCGGATAATCTTGAAGACGTTTTTTGAACGCCGCAGTGGTCAGGTCGGGGGTGGGCGGATTACTTTTCTGGGCCAAAGGCCCGGTGCCCTTGATATCGGCCCCGTGGCACATGGCGCATCGCTGCGTGAAAAGGTTCTTGCCATTGACGTTCTGTGCCATGGAAAGTGGTGCTTGAGTCAGCGCTGCAACGGCTAGCGCAGCAATGCAGATTGCCCTGGATGTCATGTGATCTTGGTGTGTTGGCAGTGCAGATTCGGAAGCGCCGGATATATCGATCGGCCGCGCGTCATGGCGGGCTGCCGTGGCGGGCGGCATTATCGCAGACGGCATGGATTAAAGCGTGTGCCGCGTCCACATAAAACATCCGATACCCCCATCGGACATTCCTGCTGGCCCGCCGCGCGGCATGACGAGAACATCGTTCATTTCCAAACCTCCATTCAAAGGAAATGAGCATGACCAACCCTCTTGCAGGACAACGCATCGTGGTCGTCGGCGGCGGCTCGGGCATGGGCCTGGCCCTAAGCGCCCGGCTGCTGAGCATGCATTGCGACGTCGTAATCGTGGGCCGATCGCGCGACAAACTGGACGCCGCGGCCACGCAGCTGCAAGCGTTTGGCGAGCCGCGCGTGTGTCAGGCGGACGTGACCAGCGAAGCGCAGGTGCAGCGGCTTTTTGAAGACATCGGCCATGTGGACCACCTGGTCTGCACCGCCGCCGACATCCGGGGCGCCTACGAGCTGCTGCCCGACCTGGCCCTGGACGCGCTGGACCGGGCGATCCGCTCGAAAGTTGTCGCGCCCATCTTGCTGGCCAAGCATGGTGCCACGCGGATGCCCGCCCACGGCTCCATCACCTTGACATCCGGCATTGCCGCCTATCGACCCCGGCCCAAGGGCGTGGCGGTGGCCGCGATCAATGCCGCGTTGGAAGGGGTGGTGCGCGCGATGGCGGTCGAGCTGGCGCCGTTGCGCATCAACGCGGTATCGCCGGGATGGGTGCGCACGCCGATCTGGAACGATGTGGCGGGCGCCGACAGTGACGCGTTGCTGGCGTCGATGGCCGAGCGGCTGCCGGTGGGGCGGGTGGGCACCGGCGACGATATCGCCGATGCCATCCTCTTTCTACTTGGCAACGGCTACACGACCGGCACCGTGCTGCACGTCGATGGCGGGCATCGCCTGGTCTGAGCCCAGGGTCGCAAGCCGGATCATCTGGATGAACGCCGCAACCTGGCGCGTGGGTTCGCGATGCAGCGTAATAAGGCAGATGGGCAGGCCTGCTCCCTGTGTGGCCAACGGCCGCCATACGGGCTGCGCCGCCGTGACGGCCGAGCCCATGGCCATCCTGGGAAGGATCGATATTCCCAAGCCGGCGGACACCATCTGCATCAAGGCCGGCACGCTGTCGGCCACGGCGCGAACGTGGGGCCGGACGGGGGCGTCCTGCAACAGAGCCTCAAGGTATTCCCGATACCGGCAGCCCTGCATCGTAACGATCAGCGGGTAGGCGGCCAGCGCGTGCGGGCGGATTTCGGTTGCGTGCGCCAACGGATGGCCGGGCGGCAGCACGACGCCCGGCCTGTCCCGGGCTATGGTCTCCACGCGGAGCCTGGCGTTGTCGGCCGGCCAGCCGTGCACCAGCCCCAGGTCGGCCGTTGCGTCCAGCACCGCCTGCGCGGTGTCCGAGGAATTTCTTTCCTGGACCGCAACCTGGGTGGCGGGATACAGCTCGGCAAGCTCCAGCAGTTGCGGAACCAGCACGCTGGTGCACAAGGTTTGCGGCGCGGCCACGCGGATAGTGCCCCCGGGATCATCGACGTTGTCGCGAACCTGCCGGAACGCTTCATCGGCCAACGCAAGCAGCTCGCGGGCGCGCGAGGCCAGCCTTTCCCCCGCCGCCGTCAGTTGCAAGCGGTTGTTCTGGCGAATGAACAGCGCGTGACCCACGCTGTCTTCCAGTGCGCGCACCTGTTCCGTCACGCTGGGCTGCGACAGGTGCACGCGTTTGGCGGCTTGCGTGAAGTTCAACGTCTCTGCTGCGGCAATGAAAATCTTCAGCTGTCGTAGTTGGAACATGGGGTGGTCGCGGAGGGATAGGGGAAGGGGGCGGCGGCGCGTCGGCGGCATTACGGGCGCCGCATGAATTCCAGGAAAGACTCGGCGGTCAGCGGTCGGCTGATCAGATAGCCTTGAATGCAGTCACAGCCCGCGTCTTTCAGCGCATCGGCCTGGTGTTGGTGTTCCACGCCTTCGGCGATGGTCTTCATGCCCAGCGCGCGGGCAAGGCCGACAATGCTTCGGATGACCGCCGACGCTTTCTCTGACGCCAGCAATTCCCGGACGAACGACCGGTCGATCTTGAGCGTGTCCACGGGAAGGCGGACCAGGTAGCTAAGGCTGGAGTAACCGGCGCCAAAGTCATCCAGCGATGTGGATATGCCGGCGCCTTTCAACGCGGCCAGCACCGATGTTGCCATGTCGATGTCGCCCAGCAAGCCGTCTTCCGTGATTTCGATATCCAGCAAGGTGGGGCAGACGCGATGCCGCCGCGCGGCATCAAGAATGCGGTCTGCCAGGCCCTTGTCCAGCAGTTGCCGAGGCGACAGGTTCAGGCTGGTCCGGGGTACGGTGACGCCCAGCTGTTGCCATACGGCGATATGCCGGCAAACGGCATCGAACAGCCAATCGGCCAGATGGCCCTCGTAAGAAGAATCAAGCAGCAATGCCAGAAACGCGTCCGGCGTCAGCAAGCCGCGTTGGGGATGACGCCAACGAAGCAGCGCCTCGACGCCAACCAGGGAACTGTCGGCCAAGGCAATCTGCGGCTGAAAATGCAATTCAAACTGGTTCGTCGAAAACGCGGCACCAAGCTCGGAGCGCAGTGCCAAGCGGTCGCGCATGCCCCTGTCCAGCGCCGCGTCATACACGCGGATATGAAGATTTCCCGAGGACTTTGCGGCGTACATGGCGGTGTCGGCCTGACTCAGCAAGGCCTCGGCGGATTCGGGCTTTTCTCCAAGCAGCGCGATACCGATGCTGGCAGAAAGCAATAGCGATCGGCTGCCTGTTTCAAACGGCGCCGCAAGCGTATCCAGCACGGCCCGCGCGCACGCTTGCGCGGCGCTTTCCGAGCTGTTGCGCAACACCAGAACAAACTCGTCACCGCCCACCCGCGCGGCAAAACACGTGGGTTCGACCAGGGTGTTCAGCCTGTTGGCAAACCCGCGCAGCAACGCATCGCCAACGGCATGGCCGAATGCGTCGTTGACGTCTTTCAGGTGGTCCAGGTCGATAAACAGGACCGCTACACAGGCGCCATTGCCGGCGCTTCTCAAGCCCGCATCCGCGACCGCGCCCGCTAGCGTTTCCATGCACTTGCGGCGATTCGGCAAGCCGGTCAGATAGTCGTGGGTGGCTTCGAATTCCAGTTGTGCCGCGTGCTCGTGTTCGCCCGTAACGTCGCGAAACAGCACTGTGATGCCTTCATCGTGGCGAAACGATCGCGCTTCGAACCAGGTGCGCAGCGGGGCGTAATAAGCAGTGTGGCGACCGGGGATGCCCGTGTCCGCCGTCTGCTGGTAAATCCGGTAATAGCCCGAGTCCACCAGGTCCGGGTAACACTGCCAGATGTCGCGCCCAAGAAGGTTTTGCCGGTCCTGCTGCAAGTAGCGTTCGGCGGTGTCGTTCAGGTACGTAAACCGCCACGACTTGTCGATCGACATGAACCCGTCGCTTAGGCTGTCCAGCATTTCCGCCAGATGTTCCGGTGCAGGCTGACGCGAGTCGGCAGGGGGCGACTGGGTTGGGCGAGGGGCGGGGCGTCGTGCCATTGTTGGATCTTCGTTCGCGTCGGACCAAGAAAGGCATGACAGGTCCGCAAACCGTGGATCGCTGTATTTTAGCGGCCCGCGCCGCCACCGGAAATCAGGGGTGCGCAGGCATGCGCTGCGTGGAGCAAGGCGCCGCTGTCTACCCCCTTTACCGTCGGGTTTCAGCTCGCATACAGATTCGTCAGCGATGCTTTCAGGAAGCCGCCATCCACCACGATGTCCTGCCCATTCACATAGTGCGACGCGTCGCTGGCCAGAAAGGCCACGGCGCCCGCGATGTCCGAGGGAAGGCCGATACGCCGCGCCGGGATGTGGGCGACGCGTTTTTGCAGCACGGCGTCGTCGCGGTAATGGGGTTCCGACAGCGGCGTGCGGATCATCCCCGGGCTGATGGCGTTGGCGCGTATGCCCTGGGGGCCCCATTCCACCGCCATCTGGCGGGTCAGCGCCAGTAGGGCAGACTTGGTCGAACCGTAGGCGCCGACTCGCGTGGGCGTCTGGGCAGAGATTGACGCCACATTGATGATGCTGCCCGCCTGTTGATCGCGCATCAGCGGAAACAGCTGCTGTGCGCACAGCAACGCGCCGCGCAGATTGACGCGAAAGATGCGGTCCCATAAGTCGATCGGGAACGCCTCCAGGCCCACCGGCGCGGCGCTGATGGCCGCGTTATTGACCAGTATGTCGCAGCGGCCGAAGCGCCTGGCCACCTGCTCGGCCATATCCGCCACCGCGTCCGGCTCTGCGATATCGCAGCACAGGTTCAGCGGGCCATCCGCCTGGACGCCGGCGTCGCCCGCGTTGACGTCCACCCGAACGACGGCCGCGCCCATCGATTGAAGTTGCCGGCAGATGGCCAGGCCGATGCCGCCGCTGGCGCCGGTGACCACGGCCACGCGGCCTTGCAAGGCGTCGACCGCAAACGGGGCGTTCAAAGAGGTATCCATGCGCGCCGCCTACTTGTTCTTCAAGTCGGCCACTTGCGCCAGGCCTTGCCAGATGACCGCGTCGCGCTTGATCGATGCCGCGAATTCCTTGGCGGAGATATCCGCGGGGATGATCATGTTCTGGCCTTCGATTTTTTCGCGGACGTCGGGGGCGTGCTGCGCGCGATAGATCTCGGTGTTGAGCCGGTCGATGATCTGGGGCGGCGTGCCCGCTGGCGCAAAAACGCCATACCAGCCGTCGGCTTCGAAGTTGTAGCCTTGCTCGGCCAGTGTGGGAACGTCCATCGTGGCGGGCCAGCGCCGCGAACCCGTCTGGCCCAGCGCGACCAATTTGCCGCTACGCATGAACGGAATCGGCGAGGCGATGTCCATGAAGCCGACGCTGATGGTGTTGGCGATCAGGTCGGTGCTTTCCGTGACCAGCTGCTTGTACGGAATGTGCGGCATGTCCAGGCCGTAGTGCGCCTTGATGCCTTCCATGGCCAGGTTGCCAGATGAGCCTGTGCCCCACGAACCGTACGCCAACTTGCCGGGGTTGGCCTTGGCATACGCGACCATGTCCGCCAGGTTCTTGAACCCCATGCTGGGGTTGGCGACCAGCAGGATGCCCGCGGCGCCGACCTGCGCAATGGGCAGCAGGTCTTTGTCCGGGTCGTAAGGCAGCGAGGGCAGCACCACCGGGTTCAGCAAGATGGCGGACGAGGGCGCCAGCAGCAAGGTGTAGCCGTCGGGCGCCGCCTTGGCCACTGCGTCGCACGCAATCATGCCGTTGGCGCCGGGCTTGGATTCCACGACGATGGGCTGCCCAAGCGTCTTGGACAAGGGGGCGGCGATCAGGCGGGCAAAAATGTCGCCACCCGCGCCGGGCGAACCGGCGACGACCAGGCGAATGGGGCGGTCGGGCCAAGCGCTGGGGGCGGCCAGGGCATTGACGCCCAGGCCTATCAGCACGCCGCCCAGCAGGATGGCCCGTCGGGCGGGAAGGGGGTGGGTCATGGCTTGTCTCCGGAATGTTTGAATTGATTTTTCAATTCACTTTTGAGTTATCTGGAGCTCTAAATTCTAGGTAGCTGAACCGGCTTGGCTATAGCTCCGGGCGCAGATCAGAACTGCATGAATCGAAGGAGTGATGGGCATGGCCGATGGCGGCGCGCGGTGCCGGCGTGCTGCATTTTTTGCAGAAGACATCTTCAGATTTTGGCGGAATGGAACGCGCGGCGGCTCGATACACTTTCGCGGGGACAACTGAAAAAGAGCAAGCCATGCCTTTCACCATTCGCCGCCGTCTGCTGCTGACAGGCGCGGTGTTCAGCGCACTGTTTTCCTTTTCGGCCGCCGCGCAAACGGCGTATCCGGACAAGCCCGTGCGGCTTGTGGTCCCGTATCCGCCGGGGGCCGCTACGGACGCCATCTCGCGCGCGTTCGCCCAGCAACTCGGGGCAATCATGGGGCAGACCGTGGTGGTGGAAAACCGGCCGGGCGCCGGCTCGGCCATCGGCATCATGGCCGTCAAGAACCGGCCCGCCGACGGCTACACCTTGCTGGTGCATGCCGAAGGTTTCTACAGCGCGAAGCTGACGACGCCCGGCGCGGGATACGAATTTTCGGACTTCGACATCCTGGCCCCGCTGGCCCAAAGCAGCTACGCCTTCATCGTGCCGGCCGACCGCGGCTGGAACTCGCTTCAGGACCTGAAAGGCGTGAATCGCGAAATGGATATCGGCATTGCGGACCTGGGCATCGGCACCTATTCCACCTTGGCGGCCAGGCTGGCAGCAAGCCTGGGCACGCAATACCGCCCGATTCCCTTCAAGGGCGGGGCCGAAGGGCTGACGGCCATCCTCGGCGGCCAGATCGACGGCTACTTCACCACGATCGGCACCACGCAAAGCGTCAAGGACAATCCGCACGTCAAGGTGCTGGCCTACACCGGGCGGCCGGGCAGCGTAAGCCATCTGCCGGGCGTGAAGACGTTTGCCGAGCTTGGCGTGCCCGACATGGTGTTTCACAGCAGCTACAGCGTGGCGGTGCGCAGCGGTATTCCCGAACCCGTGCGTACGCAGCTTGCAAACTTCGTCAGGCAGGCCGCGACGTCAACGGCGATGGACAAGGCCCGGCAGGATCTGTATCTGGACGGCTACCGCGGCAGCCTGGACGACTACGAGCAAGAGCAGCTGCGTTTGTCGGCCGAGTTCGAGGCCAGCGCAAAGCAGCGCAAGCGCGAGTGATCGCAGCGGCACTCTGTGCCGGATAACAGCGGGCACATAGAACCAGCAGGCGCGCGGGCAGGCGTATGATTTCAGGCGAAGGACCAGCACCGGCCTGGCGGCGGGCGGCAAGCCCGCGCGCCAGCTTTGCATGCCACATGCTTCGCATCGCCCCGTCTGCCCGCCACGCGGATGGGAAGGAAGGCGTCGCGCCATGGACCATCTGCTTGCTGTCCGCCCGGCTAGTCCCTGCGCCACGGGGCTGCGGGCAGTGTCCCCGTCACTGACGGGTGATCACGATTTCCAGGTATTCACTGGGCACCACCACCCCGGCATCGCCAGAGCGATTGAACCGGTCTATTTGCGCTATCAGGTCGCTTTCCAGGGCGGCTTGCGCGGCGGGCTCCAGTATGGAAAACGCCTTGAGGACCGGGCCGTAATAGCTTTTGAAGACTTGCAGCCAGTGCGCCGGCGAGCGATACCGGAAAACGAAATGGCGCGGTTCCGCCTGGATCGCCTTGGCATGTGCGCCGAACATCTCGTCGATACGCGCGCGGGTGCCCCACAGCGCGGGCGATTTGACGCCGGCCGGCGGGGGGACGTGCTTGCCGATCGTCTTGAAAATCTGGCCCACGAAGCCCTCCGGCGTCCAGTTGGCCATGCCGATTTTGCCGCCTGCGCGGCAGACACGCACCAATTCGGCGGCGGCCTTGTCCTGGTCGGCCGTGAACATTACGCCGAAGGTGGACATGACGGCGTCGAAGCTGCCGGGCGCGAAAGGCAGGGCTTCGGCGTCGGCTTCCTGAAACTCGATCTTCAGCCGTTCGGCGGCGGCGCGTTCGCGGGCTCGGCTCAACAGCGCGGGCACATAGTCGGTGGCGACGACCTCGCACCAACGCCGCGCCGCCGCCAGCGACGCATTGCCGTTACCGGCCGCCACATCAAGCACCTTTTGCCCGGCGCGCACATCCATCGCCTCGCACAGTTGTTCGCCGACGATCTGAAGCGTGGTGCCGACCACGGCGTAGTCACCGCAAGACCAGGTGGCTTGCTGGCGGGTTTTTACGGCAGCCAGATCGGGCGGCGCGGCAGCCGGCGCAAGAGGAACAGCGGCAATATCGGTTGGGGACATAGCTGGACTCCATTGACACAAGGTGAAGGCGTGGGCGGATATCGCCGACGCGGTGCCGATGCGCGGACGAAAGGCTATTCGGGTAGCGCGCGATCGGGTCTCAACCGTAGAGCGGGCGCGTGGAGGCCAACGTGGTAGCCGGCGTGGAATTCGCGTCGACCGGGGGGGAGGGTATTCCCCAGAGCGGCGCCATTCATATCCAGCTGCTGGGGCCGATGGCGATCCGCCGCGCGGGCGCGGCCCTGCCGCTGCCGCCATCGCGCAAGCTGCGCGCGCTGGTGGCATACCTGGCGCTGGCCACGCACCCGGTGTCCCGGGCATATCTGTGCGAACTGCTCTGGGACCTGCCGAACGATCCGCGCGGCGAGCTTCGTTGGTGCCTCAGCAAGGCCCGCCCGTTGCTGGACGACGCGGACCAACGCCGCGTGCAGGCCGCGCAAGACAGCGTGACGCTGGACCTGCACGACTGCCACGTGGATGTGGTCGACATTGAAGAGGCGATGCGGCAGGGCATCGGCAACGTGGGTGTGGAACCGTTGCGCGCGATGGCGGCGCTGTTCGTCGGAGAATTCCTGGAGGGGCTGCACATCCGGTCCTGCCCGATGTTCGATAGCTGGCTGGTGGCGCAGCGGCGGCGGTTCAGGGCATGCCAGGCCGCGGTGTTGGAACATTTGGCGGCGCTGCTGCCGGACGGCTCTGAAGAGCGCTACGACTGCCTGGACAAATGGTTGCGCCTGGCGCCGTTCGATCGCCACGCGCACATGCTGATGCTGCAATCGCTCAGCGCGCGAAAGCAGCTTCGCGAAGGCGAAGAACACGTGGCCGCCGCGATTCGCGCGTTTGAAGACGAAGGGCTGGACTGGCGACCGTTGCGCGATGCGTGGAGCCAATTGAGGCGGCAATTGGGGCGGGCGCCATCCGACCCGCCTGAACCGCCGGCTGGCTTGGGCAGGGCGGTGCTTGCCGAGCAGGCAGAAGGCAGCAAGGATCACACCGGTCGCGCCTCGATTGCCGTGATGCCGTTCGCGGACGCGTCAGCACCTGGCGGGGTGCGGGGCGGCCTGGGCGATGGCCTGGCTTACGACATCATCACGCGATTGGCAAAGCTGCGTAGCCTGTTCGTCATTGCGCAGGGAACCGTGTTTGCCCTGGATCAGCGCAGCGTGGGGCCTGAAGAGGCCGGGCGGACGCTGAATGTGGACTTCGTGGTCAGCGGCTTGCTGCGACGGCACGCCAAGCGGATCGTCGTTGACGTGGCGCTGGTCGAGGCGCGCACCGCGCGCATCGTGTGGGCGGAAACGTTCGATCACCCGATGGACGACGCCTTTGTGGCGCTGGACGACATCGGCAACCGGATCGTCGCCTCGGTCGACATCGAAATTGAATCCGCCGAGCGCGAGCGCGCCATCCTTACGCCGCCGAATTCGCTGGACGCCTGGTCGGCCCATCATCGCGGCCTGTGGCACATGTACCGGTTCAACCGGGCGGATAACGCGCGGGCAAGGCATTTCTTCGAGTTGGCGCTGCGGCTGGATCCCACGTATTCGCGGGCGTACGCCGGGCTGTCGTTCACGCATTGGCAGGACGCATTCCAACGTTGGGGCGAGCAAAACTCGTCGGTCGATCTCGCGTACAAAGCGGCCGGCCAGAGCCTGATCGCCGACGACCGGGACCCCGCTGCGCATTGGGCCATGGGTCGGGCGCTGTGGCTGCGCGGCAGCCAGGAGCCGTCATTGTCGGAATTGCAGCGCGCCGTGGACCTGAGCCCGAACTTTGCGTTGGGCCACTACACCTTGGGTTTTGTCCATTGCCAATCCGGCGACGCGCAGGCGGCGATTGGCTCTGCCGATCATTCGCGCCATCTGAGCCCCTTCGATCCCTTGATGTTCGGCATGCTGGCGGTTCGCGCGCTGGCTTTGGTGCGGTTGGGCCGGGTCGCCGAGGCCGCCGACTGGGCGGTCAAGGCGGCCATGCGTCCCAACGCTCACGTGCACATCCTGGCTATCGCCGCGCACTGCCTGGCACTGGCCGACAGGCAGGACGAGGCGCTGGCGTTTGTGGCGACGATACACAAGGCGAATCCCGCCTATGGCATCTCAAGTTTCCTGGACGCGTTCCGCCTGACGCCCGACACGCAAGCCCTGTTCAAGAATGCGGCCAGGCGAATCGGTTTCGATTGACGCACGCAGAATGCACGCGGGGCTGCGCGCCACCACCGACCCATGGCAGCGCGCCCGCGCTCAGATCTTCGGCCAGGCTTACTTGCCGTTCGCGCCCACCAGCACCGGCTTGTCGCGATATTTTTCCGGGAACGTCTTCGCCAGATTTTCCACCTTGGGCACGTCGTTGATCACGATGTACATGCTGTTCGGATTACGCACCAGGTAATCCTGGTGATAGCCCTCGGCCGGGTAGAACGCTTGCAACGGTTCCACGGTGGTGGCCAATGGCTTGGAATACACGCCGGTCTTGTTCAGCTGCGCGATATAGGCTTCGGCCACCTTGCGCTGCCCGTCATTCGCCGGGAACACCGTGGAGCGATATTGCGTGCCACGGTCGGGGCCCTGGCGGTTCAGTTGCGTGGGGTCGTGGGCGACGGAAAAGTAGATTTGCAGCAGCTGCCCGTAGCTGACCTGCTTGGGGTCGTAGGTGATCTCGACGGCTTCGGCGTGGCCCGAGCGGCCGCCGCTGACGGTGTCGTAGTTGGCCGTGTCGGCCTTGCCGCCGGCGTAGCCCGAGACGGCGTTGCTGACGCCTTTGACATGCTGGAACACGGCCTGCACGCCCCAGAAGCAGCCGCCGGCGATGACGGCTTTTTCTTGCGCGGCGGCGGCCTGGGCGTCGTCGACAGACGGGGCGGGGATGATGAACGCGGTTTCAGCGGCGCGGGACGCACCCGCGCCCGCTGCCAGCAGGCCGCACGCGGCAGCGAGGGCGGCGCAGAATTTTTTGGCTTGGAAGTTCATGGTCAGAGGATTCCTGAAAGAAAGGGGTAGCGGCTTCGCGCCTCAGCCCTGTGCGGCAAAGGTCATGGCGACCCCGTTCATGCAGTACCGCAGGCCGGTGGGGCGGGGGCCGTCATCAAAGACGTGGCCCAGGTGCCCGCCGCAGTTGGCGCAGTGCACGGCGGTGCGGACCATGCCGAAGCCGGTGTCGCGCGTTTCGCCCACGGCGTTGGGCAGTGGCTGCCAGAAGCTGGGCCAGCCGGTGCGGCTGTCGAATTTGGTGCTGGACGAGAACAGGTGCTGCTCGCAGCCGGCGCACGAAAACGTGCCGGTGCGGTGTTCGTCGTTCAACGGGCTGGTGTAGGGGCGTTCGGTGCCCTCGCGGCGCAACACCTGGTATTGCGCGGGCGTCAACCGGGCGCGCCATTGCTCGTCGGTCAACGCGTAGGGAAAGGAGGCAGCGGCGGCCGGGCCGGCCGAGGCGTTACGCGGGGTCAGCCAGGGGGCCAGACCCGCGGCAAGCGCGGCGGCGCCGCCCAGCGTCAGGAAGTGTCTGCGGTTCAAAGTCATGGCGTGGCTCCGTCAACAATGCGGCATGCCGGGCGCGGGCCGATCGGGCGGCCCGCGCGCGTGCGGCTTGCTGCGCTTACTTGCTCATTCCGTCCTTGGACATCGAATCCTTCTTCATGCCGTCGTGCGACATGCCATCTTTGGCCATGCCGTCTTTCGCCATGCCGTCCTTGGCCATCCCATCCTTGGACATGCCGTCTTTCGCCATGCCGTCCTTGGCCATGCCATCCTTGGCCATCCCGTCTTTGGCCATGCCATCCTTGGCCATGCCGTCCTTGGACATCGAGCTCTTGCTCATGCCGTCTTTGCTCATGCTGTCCTTGCCCATGGTGTCGGCGGCGTGCGCGGCGACGGCGCCAAATGCCAGGCACAGGGAGAAAGCGGCGGTGGTGATTTTCTTCATGATGCGTTCCTTTGATGGAGGGGGTAAGACAGGAATTTCACCTAGCTTCCGCCGAACCAGTTGTAGCCCTGGTCCTCCCAGTAACCGCCTGGGTAGGTGTTGGTGACGAAAATGGCCTGTATATGCTTGGGGTTCTTGTAGCCAAGCTTGGTAGGCATGCGCAGCTTCATGGGGAAGCCGTACTCGGGGGGCAACGTCTTGCCGTCATAGGTCAGCGCCAGGATGGTCTGCGGGTGCAGCGCCGTGGGCATGTCGATGCTGGTGTAGTAGTCGTCCGCGCATTTGAAGCCAACGTACTTGGCCGTCAGGTCCGCGCCGACGCGTTTCAGAAAGGTTGAGAAGGGCACGCCGCCCCATTTGCCGATGGCGCTCCAGCCTTCCACGCAAATGTGGCGCGTTACCTGGTCCACCTGTGCCATGGCGCGCAGTTCTTCCAGGCGCCATTGGCGCTTGTCGGCCACCATGCCGGTCACTTCCAGGCGGTACGATTCCTCTTGCACGTGGCGCACTTCGTCGATGCCGTAGTACGCGTTGAAGGGAAACGGCCGCGTAATCATGGATTCCGGATAGGTGGGCGCCAGCTTGTTCGGGTCGAACAACCAGCCCTGTACGCGGTCGTTGAAGCGTGACACCGATGTCAGCGCCTTTTCCACGTTTTCGTCGTCGGACAGCGAACACCCGGACAGCATCGCCACGCCACCCAGGGTCAGGCTGTTGCGCAGGAATGCGCGGCGCGACGGCTGCTCGACGCGCCGGGCAAGCAGATTCCTGGCTTCTTTCAGAATGGCCGCGCCGTCCAGGCCCAGCAGCGACAAGCGTTTCTTTTGGCTCATGTCGGGCTCCTTATTTGCCGCGGATCATCGCGACCAGGCTACGGGGCACCAGCGCCACCATCACCAGATGCACCGCCACGAACGCCACCAGCAGGGCCATGGCGACAAAGTGGATGCGGCGCGCGAATTCATAGCCGCCCATCAAGTCGCGCAGCACGCTGAACTGCACGGACTTCCACAGCACCAGGCCGGACAAGACCAGCACGGCGATATCGACCATGACGAACAGGTAGGCCAGCTTTTGCACCTGGTTGTAGTGGCGCAGGTCGCCGTGGGACAGCTTGCCGTGCAAGGCCGCGTTCAGGTCCGTGGCGACGCCGCGCGGGCTGACGGGGAAGAATTTGCGCCGCAACCGGCCGGTGGCCAGGTTCAGCGTCAGGTACAGCAGCCCGTTGAAAAACAGCAGCCACATGCCGGCAAAGTGCCATTGCAGCGCGCCGCCCAGCCAGCCGCCCAGGGTGATGTTGTTGGGAAAGGCAAAGTCGAAGAACGGGGCGGCGTTATAAATGCGCCATCCGCTCATGACCATCAACACCACCGCCAGGGCATTGAGCCAGTGCATGATGCGCAGCCAGCCGGGGTGGATGACGCCGGGAGGCCGGGCGGCGGGGGAAATGTGGGGGGCGGGGCTTGCCATCATGGCGGGTCTCCGGGGGCGGGGTGCTGTCGTTGGAGCCATTCTTGTCCCAGGCCGATATCGAAGTCCTCACGCAAACTTAAAAAAATTGTGATAACTGGCCGCCCGTGGATTGGCGACAATGGCGGTATTCCTACCCCCGAGCCGCCCATGGACACCCCCCGCCGCGTGTTGATTGTTGAAGACGACGCCCACATTGCCGAATTGCTGCGCCTGCACCTGCGCGACGAAGGCTACGAGGTGGAACACGCCGCCGACGGTAACGACGGCATGCGTCGCCTGGAAGAGGGCAACTGGGACGCGCTGGTACTGGACCTGATGCTGCCCGGCATCGACGGTCTGGAAATCTGCAAGCGCGCGCGGGCCATGGCGCGCTACACCCCCATCATCATCACCAGCGCCCGGTCGTCCGAGGTGCATCGCATCTTGGGCCTGGAGCTGGGCGCCGACGACTATTTGGCCAAGCCGTTTTCAATGCTGGAACTGGTGGCGCGCGTGCGGGCCTTGCTGCGCCGAAGCAGCGCCATCGAACGCAATGCGCGCATCGACGCCGGCAGCCTGGCGGTGCACGGGGTGTCCATTGACCCGATTGCGCGCACGGTGGACGTGGACGACCGCCGGCTGGACCTGACGCCGCGCGAATTCGACCTGCTGCATTTCTTTGCGCGCCATCCCGACAAGGTGTTTTCCAGGATGGACCTGCTGAACCACGTGTGGGGCTATCAGCACGAAGGCTACGAACACACGGTCAACACGCATATCAACCGGCTGCGCACGAAAATCGAAGCCGACCCGTCCGACCCCCGCCGCATCCTGACGGTGTGGGGTCGGGGCTATAAATTCGCCGCCGAACCGGGCGCTGCCGGAGGCCCGACATGAAACGATTTACCTTGACCCAACGCCTGTCCGCCGTGTTCGCGATGCTGCTGCTGGCGTGCTGCGGCGCATCGGCGTGGTTGCAGATCGCCGCCAACTCCCGCTATGAACAAGAGGTGGTGCAGCGCCTGTCCAGCGGGCTGGCGCAACACATCGCGGGCACCACGGAATTGATGGATGCCAACGGCTGGAAGCCCGACGCCGTGCGTTCGCTGTTCGACATGCTGATGGCGGTGAACCCGGCCGTGGAGGTCTATCTGCTGTCCAACGACGGGCGCATCGTGGGCGATGCCGCGCCGGCCGGCCAGATCAAGCGCGCGCAGGTGGACTTGGGCCCGGTCAAGCATCTGCTGGCGGGCGGCATGCTGCCGATCGTGGGCGACGACCCGCGCAGCCAGGACGGCCAAAAGGTGTTCAGCGCCGCGCCCGTGCGCGTGGGCGGGCAGGAAAAAGGCTACGTTTACGTGGTGCTGCAAGGGCAGGCGCACGACGCGCTGGCGATGGCGGTGTCGCGTAGTTCCGTGTTGCGCACCACGTTGTGGTCGATTGCGCTGGTGGCCTTGCTGGGGCTGGTGGCGGGCTTGACGGCGTTTGCGCTGATCACGCGGCCACTGCGCGAGTTGACGCGAGCGGTACGCGCATTCGAGGGCGATGACGGCAAGGCGCTGGCCGCCCTGGGCCGCCCGGGCGATGACACCGACACCAGCCAGGACGAGATCTCGGTGTTGCGCCGCAGCTTTGTGCAGATGGGTCGACGCATTTCCGACCAATGGCGCGAACTGACGCGGCAGGACCAGCAGCGGCGCGATCTGGTGGCCAATATCTCGCATGACCTGCGCACGCCGCTGACGTCGCTGCATGGTTATCTGGAAACGCTGCGCCTGAAAGAAGACACCCTGAACCCCGGCGAACGGCGCCGCTATCTGGACATCGCGCTGGGGCAAAGCCGCAAGGTGGGGCGTCTGGCGCAAGAGCTCTTCGAACTGGCGCGGCTGGAGTCCGGGCTGGTGCGGCTGGAGCCAGAAACGTTTTCCTTGCCGGAGCTGGTGCAGGACGTCATGCAAAAGTTTGAGCTTGCCGCCGAGGCGCGCCAGCAACAGCTAAGCACCGACATTCCGCAGGCACTGCCGCTGGTGCGGGCGGACCTGGGGCTGATCGAACGCGTGCTGACCAACCTGCTGGACAACGCCATCCGGCACAGCCCGCCGGGCAGCCGCATCGATTTGCAGCTGGGCGTGGCGCAGAACCGGGTGCAGGTGCAGGTCAGCGATACGGGCCAGGGCATACCGGAAGAACTGCGCACGGGCTTGTTTACGCGCGCCTCGGCGCTGAACCGCGGGCCGCGCGATGGCGGCGGCTTGGGGTTGGTAATCGTGCAGCGCATCCTGCAACTGCACCAAAGCGAGATCCGGCTGGTGGAACGCCCGGAGCCGGGCGCGGTGTTTCAGTTTGATCTGTCGGCGGCGCGATAGGGGCAGGCCCCGATGCCCCTAGACGCGCGCCATTGAATCAGCGGCCTACGCCGCTGCCGGCATCTGCCCGTGCAGCAGATAGTCCATCAGCTCGCGCACCGACCGCATCGCGCTGCCGAAGGGCAGCTTGGATGCCCCCCTGAAGAACAACCCACGGCTGACTTCGCCGCGTAGCGCGGCGGCCAGCTTCAGGTCGATGCAGAATTGCCCAAAGCGGGACAGGCCATCGCGCAGGCCGCACTGCGTCAGGCAGTCCATGCGCTGGCTGCAACGGCGTGGATCGCAGCGCGTGCCGGCTTGCAGCGTTTTTTCTTGCCGCAGATAGCGTGTCAACCACGGCGTGGCCACGGCGCGCGCGGGCAGGCCGGCCACGCTGGTGAATTCGGCCAGCTGGGTGGGGTCGGCATCAATCAGTACGCGTTTGAAATTCTCGTGCGCATCGCCCTCGTGCGTGACGGCAAACGCGGTGCCTACCTGCACGCCGTCGGCCCCGTGCGCCAGCCAATGGCGCACCTGGTCGTGGCTGCCCACGCCACCGGCCACGATCAGCTTGGGCGCGTCTTGCCCCAGTTGCAGTTCGTCGAAAAGCGTGTGGCATTCGGCCAGCACGCGCTGGAAATCAAAGCGTTC
Organism: Achromobacter sp. RT286_PF; assembly: GCF_059760425.1. Taxonomy (NCBI): domain Bacteria; kingdom Pseudomonadati; phylum Pseudomonadota; class Betaproteobacteria; order Burkholderiales; family Alcaligenaceae; genus Achromobacter; species Achromobacter sp. RT286_PF. Next base: position 102,364 of record NZ_JCBAMR010000005.1, on the reverse strand, counting down.
GTCGTGGATATCGTCCAGCCGCGCCGCGCCCAGATGGCCGCCCGCGTAGCCGGGATGCTCGATTACCACGGCGTCGGCCATGCGGCCTTTCTTCATCCATTTTTTCAGCACGACGGCCACGCCACGTGACTCCGACAGAATCGGCACCAAGGCCACGTTCGGAAAGTCGGCCGTCATTTCCGGCAGGTCCATGGGTAAGCCCGCGCCCATCACGATGGCCTGCGCACCGCTTTCGCAGGCCTGCCGCACTAGCGCCGGGTGGCCGCGCACGGCCTTCATGACGTTCACCGCCACCACGCCCCGGCCCTGGGCGGCGTCGAGCGCGGCGCGCACTTCGCGGTCCAGCGCCAGCAGGTTGACGCGGTCGATCAAGTCGCGGTCATTGCACTTGTCTGTCTGCTCAAGCAGATCGGGATGGTGGTGGCGCAAATCGATGCTGGCGATGGTGCCCACCGCATTCTGGGCGGCGACGGCTCCCGCCAGCCGATGCGCGGACACGCCGACGCCCATGCCGCCCTGCACGATGGGCAGCAGTTCGCGGCCGGCGAGTTTGAGTGATTTGAACCACGTCATGTTTAAAGCCTTTGCTCTGGTCAAGTGGACAGAGGCTAGAGCAAGGCATGACGGGTCGCCTTGCGCAGGATCAAGCGGCGGGCAATGGCGCGTGGCGGGCGCTTTGGCCTTCAGCCCACGCGGCCCGTCAGGCGGCGCGCGGCGTTCAGCACATGGCTAAGGTGATCGGGGTTGTAGCGGTGCGCGGGCGCGGTCAGCGTGACGGCCGCCGCGATGCCGCCCGACAGCAGGAACACGGGCGCCGAGATGCCCGCCACTTCGTTCAGGCGGTCGCCCGTTGCGGCGAAATAACCGTCCTTGCGGATGCGCGCGTACAGCGCTTGTTCGGGGCCTGGCGCGTTGCCCAGGATGTCGTCGAACGCCGTCAACACGCGCCCGCCGCTGCCCCGTTCCAGCGGCAGCAAATCGCCCGCGCGGATGTGGTCGCGCACCGGGTGAGGCGAGTCCACGCGATACAGGCACAGGCGCGCATCGCCTTGGCGTACGTGATACGCCGCGCTTTCGCCGGTTGCCGCTACCAGGTCGCGCAACACCGGCACCACCACATGTTCAAGGGAAAACGACGCCGAATAGATCCCATGCAAACGCGCCACTTCGGGTCCCAGCGCATAGCGGCCATCGTCCAGGCGCTGTATCCATTGCGCGTGTTCCAGCGAGGCCAGCAGGCGCAAGACCGTGCTTTTGTACAGGCGGGTGCGTTCGGCCAGCTCGCCCAAGGACAGCGTGCGATCGCTGGGCGTGAACACGGCCATCAGGCTCAGCGCGCGGTCTACCGCCGCCACGCCACCGGCAGCGGCGTCGGCATCGGCAACGGATTCGGTTGCGGCTTTACGCGGCATGGCGAACCTGCGAGGTGATGGCCGGGCTATGCGGCACGGCAGAGGGAAGGGCGATCGGCATATTCCATCCTTTAGAACGACAGGCGCCGCCATTGTAGGCACAGCGCGGTGCGGCAACGTGCCGCGTCCCCGGCCCGTCGTGATTTCTACCCGGCAACCCGCTTGACAGCTTTTTTCGCATCGTCTTTAATTCCACAAGAAAGAACGTCATTCTATAAGATAGAACATATAAAACCACGAGGAGACATCGTCATGTCGGATTCCAGCCCCCACGACGGGCACGTGCTGATCAGCGAGGTAGGCCCGCGAGACGGCTTGCAGTCCGTGTCGACCACGATGGCGACCGAGGACAAATTCCGCTGGATCGACGCGCTGGTTGCCGCCGGCGTGCGTGAAATCGAAGTGGCTTCGTTCGTGCCCGCGCGCTTGCTGCCGCAAATGGCGGACGCCGCCGAAGTCGTGGCGTACGCCGCGCGTATCCCCGGCCTGACGGTGATGGCCCTGGTGCCTAACCTGCGCGGCGCCGAGGCCGCGTTGCGGGCCGGCGTGCACAAGCTGACCATGCCGGTATCGGCCAGCCGCGCGCATTCGCTGGCCAACGTGCGCAAGACCCCCGAAGAAATGGTCGAGCAAGTGCGCGCCATTGCCGCGCTGCGCGACGAACTTGCGCCCGCGGTCAAGCTTGAGGCCGGCATCTCTACCGCGTTCGGTTGCACCCTGCAAGGCCTGGTGCCGGAAGACGAGGTCATCCGCCTGGCCGCGATGTGCGTGGCGGCGGGCGCCGATGAATCGGGTTTGTCGGACACCGTCGGCCATGCCAACCCGGCGCAGGTGCGCCGGTTGTTCCGCCGCTTGCGCGCGGAACTTGGCGCCAAGGCCGGCGCCGCGCACATGCACAACACGCGCGGCCTGGGCCTGGCCAATTGCCTGGCGGCGTGGGACGAAGGCGTGCGCACGTTCGACAGTTCGCTGGGTGGCTTGGGCGGCTGCCCCTACGCGCCCGGCGCGTCGGGCAATGTCGTCACGGAAGACCTCGTCTTCATGTTCGAGGCCATGGGCGTGCGCACCGGCATCGACCTGGAAAAAATCATCGCGGCGCGCCAGCCGCTGGCCGCCGGCCTGCCCGGCGAACCGCTCTACGGCATGACGCCCGACGCGGGCTTGCCCCTGGGCTTTGTTCAGGCTCGCTGAGGCCATCCGTTCATCCCTTTTCGCAATCAAGGTGCATCACCCATGACTAGCCGTGCAACGTCCCGCCTTCCGTACGAAGGCATCCGCGTCGTCGAATTCACCCACATGGTGATGGGGCCGACCTGCGGCATGCTGCTGGCGGATCTGGGCGCGGAAGTCATCAAGGTCGAACCGATAGGCGGCGACACCACGCGCCGCCTGCTGGGATCGGGCGCGGGCTTCTTTCCCATGTTCAACCGCAACAAGAAAAGCATCGCGCTGGATCTGAAACAGCCCGAAGGCGTAGAAGCCGCATTACGCCTGATCGACACCGCCGACATCGTCAGCGAGAACTTCAAGGCGGGCGTGATGCAAAAACTGGGCCTGGACTACGCCACGCTGAAAGCGCGCAACCCCCGGCTGATCTACGTCAGCCACAAGGGCTTTTTGCCCGGCCCTTACGACAACCGCACGGCGTTGGACGAAGTGGTGCAGATGATGGGCGGGCTGGCCTACATGACCGGCCGCGCCGGCGACCCGCTGCGCGCGGGTTCCAGCGTGAACGACATCATGGGCGGCATGTTCGGCGCAATGGGCGCCATGGCGGCGCTGGCCCAGCGCGAGCACACGGGCGTGGGCACCGAAGTGCAGGCCTCGCTGTTCGAGAACAACGTGTTCCTGGTTGGCCAGCACATGATGCAGTACGCCATGACGGGCCGCGCGCCCGCGCCGATGCCCACCCGCATTTCCGCGTGGGCGGTCTACGACGTGTTCACCGTCAAGGACGGCGAGCAGATTTTCCTGGCCGTGGTCAGCGACAAACAGTGGGACATTTTCTGCCGCGCCTTTGGCCTGGAGGAATGGTTGTCGGACCCGCGCCTGGTCAGCAATAACGACCGCGTACGCGCCCGCGAATGGCTCATGCCCTTGCTGCGTTCGCATCTGGCTGGCCATAGCGCGGCGGCGCTGGCCGCGCGCTTTGAAGCAGAAGGCTTGCCCTTTGCGCCCATTACGCGGCCCGAGCAGCTGTTTGACGACCCGCACCTGAACGCCACCGGCGGGCTGGCGCCCATCACGCTGCCCGACGGGCGCGAGAGCTTCGTGCCGCTGGCCCCTTTGACGCTGGACGGGCGGCAACCCCCCATCCGCTTGCAGCCGCCGGCTGTGGGCGAACACACCGACGCGCTGTTGCGGGCGGTGGGCTATCGCGACGACGAGATCGCGGCCTTGAAGGCAAGGCGCATAACAGAAGGAGACTAACCATCATGATCACGCTGACCCGACGCTCGTTTTTGGGCGCAACGCTTTGCGCGGCCGCGCTGCCGCTGCGGCTGCATGCCGCGTCCGCCTATCCCGACGGCCGGCCCATCCGGCTGATTGTTCCGTACACGCCGGGTGGCGGCACCGATTCCGTGGCGCGCGCCATCGCGGCCAAGATCACGGGGGCCGCCGGCTGGTCCGTGGTGGTGGAAAACCGCCCGGGCGCGGGCGGCAATATTGGCATGGACTACGTGGCCAAGACGCGCCCGGACGGCTTCATGCTGGGCCTGGGCCAAACCGCCAACCTGGCGATCAACCCGGCGCTGATGGCCAAGATGCCCTTCGATGCCGCCAAGGATTTCGCGGCGGTCGCGATGGTGGCGTCCTTGCCGGTGGTGCTGGTCGTGAAGGCCAACGCGCGCTGGAACACGCTGGCCGATCTGGTCAAGGAAGCGCGCGCGCAGCCCGGCAACATCAAGCAGGCGCTGGCCGGTTCGGGCACCGTGGGCCACCTGGCGGGCGAGCTGTTGGCGTATCAGGCCAAATTCCAGGTGCTGAACGTGCCGTACCGAGGCGCGGCGCCGGCGCTGAACGACCTGCTGGGCGAGAACACCGACTACATGTTCGCCACGCCGCAAGCCGCGCAGGAAATGCTGAAAGGCAAGGTGCTGCGCCCCTTGGCGGTTACGTCGCGCGAACGCCTGTCCATCCTGCCCGACGTGCCGACCGTGGCCGAATCCGGCTTCGACGGCTTCGAGGCCGTGGACTGGAAGGCGCTGGTGGCCCCGGCCGGCACGCCGCCCGAGATCATTGCCCAGGTCAATGGCGTCGTGGAAAAGGTGCTGGCCGACCCCGCCACCATCGCCATGTTCACGGCCGAAGGCAGCAAGCCGATGGGCGGCTCGCCCCAGTCCGCGCAGCAATACATCCTGGACGAACAACAGAAGTGGGCGCGCTTGATCCGCGAAGCCAACATCCAGACCGCGGCGTGATGCGGACGCGGGGCCACAGAAGCCAACAGGAGACAACATTATGACTACGCTTTTCACGCGCAGCGCCGCCGTGCGCCGCGCGCTGCTCGCCGTTGCGGCGGCGCTGGCCTGGGTGCCGGCGCACGCGGCCGACGACGCCGCCAACTGGCCCGACAAGCCCGTGCGCCTGGTCGTTCCTTATTCCCCGGGCGGCACGACGGACTACGCCGCGCGGCAGGTGGCGCAGAAGCTGTCCGAGGCCACCGGCAAGACCTTCATCGTGGACAACAAGACCGGGGCGTCGGGAACCATTGCCACGCAGGAAGTGGCGCGGTCCGCGCCCGACGGCAGCACGTTCCTGGTCACCGACACCACGTACACGATGCTGCCGCTGCTGTTTTCCAAGCTGCCTTGGGATTATCAGAACGACCTTGTCCACGTCAGTGAAATCATCGAAACGCCCTTGGTGCTGCTGGTTCCCGAGAAGTCCCCGTACAAAACGATGGACGCGTTGATCGCGCAGGCCCGCAAAGCACCCGGCACGCTGAACTACGGGTCGGGCGGGCAGGCCAGCTCTACCCACCTGGCCGCCGAGATGTTCAAGAGCGAAGCGCAGGTGTCGCTGACCCACATTCCGTATCGCGGCGCGGGCGCGGCGTTGTCCGACCTGATGGCCGGGCAGATCGACCTGTTGATCACGGCCGCGCCCACGGCCATCCCGCCGGTGCAGGGCGGCCGGGTGCGCGCGTTGGCCGTTACGGGCGCCACGCGGCTGGCGGCGTTGCCGGACGTGCCGACCTTCGCGCAGGCGGGGCTGCCGTCGTATCAAGTGCTGAACTGGTTTGGCCTGGCCGCGCCTAAAGGCACGCCGCCGGCCATCGTCAACAAGATGAACCAGCTGGTGACTCAGGTGATGAGCGAGCCGGCCATGCAGGAAAACATGGCGCGGCAAGGCGCCCGGCATCGGTCCCTGCCCGTGGCGCAATTTGGTGCCTATGTGCAGGACCAGGTGCGCTTGTGGGCCGACGTGGGCAAACGCGTGGGTATCAAGCCCGAATAATGCGGACAAGGGGAAGACAGCATGTGGAATCTGAACTTCGCGCCGCCGGTGGTGATCGAAGCGCGCGTTATCGCCGCCATGCCCGCCGCGTTACGGCTGCCTCGGCGCAGCGCGTGGGCCGACGCCAACAAGGCGGGGCATATTGTGGATTGCTTTCTTGAGGGGCCGGTGTTCGACGCCGACGGCGGGTTGTACGTAACGGATATTCCACATGGCCGCATCCTGCGCGTGGATGGCGACAACGATTGGTGCGTGGTGGCCGAAACGGGCGGCTGGCCCAACGGCCTGGCGCGCCATCGCGACGGCAGCCTGTGGGTGGCCGATTACCGGCTTGGCATTTTGCGATGCGACCCGGCCACGGGCCAGGTCGACACCGTGCTGGGCGAGCGCAACAGCGAATCCTTCAAGGGCGTGAATGATCTGGTGTTTGACCGCGTCGGCCGGCTGTACTTTACCGACCAGGGGCAGACGGGGTTGCACGATCCGCATGGCCGCGTGTATCGCTATGACCCGGCCAGCGGCCGCCTGGACCTGCTGCTGGCCAATGCACCCAGCCCGAACGGGATTGCGCTGGACGCGAATGAACAGGTGCTGTTCGTGGCCGTGACCCGTGCCAACCAGGTATGGCGCGGCCCGTTGATGCGCGATGGCTCGTTATCGAAGATGGGGGCGTTTCGCACCTTCTTCGGCACCAGCGGGCCTGACGGGTTGGCCAGCACGCCAGCGGGTGGCTTGCTGGTGGCGCATGCCAGCCTGGGCGGCGTCTTCGTGCTGAACGCGGGGGGTGAAGTCACCCACTTCTTGAAAAGCCCGATTGCCGGCAGCACGGTGACCAATGTAGCAATACGCCCCGATGGCGGCGCCGTCGTCATGACGGAATCCGCGACCGGGGCGATTCTTGAAGCGCCGTTGCCGGCGTAAGGGTACGGGCCGCGACGCGGGACAGGCTGCGACGCGGGACGGGCTGGGAGGCGATTTCGGGATCAGGGGGGCAGCCGCTTAGCCGATCCCTCGATCCCCCGACCCCGCAGATCACGCCATCAACTTCACGATGGCCGGCACCGACAGCACCGCCGTGTAGTAACCCATGAACTGCACGCCGGTGTTAAAGCCGAACAGGCGCGACAGCAAGCCGCCGAACAGGCCCATCGTCAGGATCACCAGCAGGCCCAGGAACTGGCCTTCCCAGATGCTGATCACGATGATCAAGCCCACAAATGTGGCGATGATGGCTTCGTGGCTGACGCGGCGCGACACGAACAGCGCGGCGCGGCGCGCGAAGTTCATGGCAAACGGGTATGACACCACGGCCGCCAGCAGCACGGCCAGCATGCCGTAGCCCAGGAATTCCCAGTGATTCAGCAGGTTGTGCAGGTTGTGCGTCTGGCCGGTGGCCGCGTCCACCGTGAAGCGGGGCGGGGCGTTGAACAGCGGTGCCGCCGGCCCCGCCGCCACGGGGCTGAGCGGCAGGCCGAAGGCGATCAGCGGAATCAGCGCTTCGGCGATGTAGGTGGCTTCGGTGACGCCATTGCGCGCGGACAGCACGGTGGTCAGCCGGTGGTACGCGTGCTTGATGCGCGAGCCCACCAGCTCGCCCAGCACCACCGTCATGGCGACGGGGCTGAACACGAACGTGGCGCTGGAGATGGCGGCAGTGGCCAGCGTCCAGCGGGTCTGCGTGCGGTCCATGACCTTGAGCGGGTTGGGGAAATAGCCCGACCAGCCCTTGACGTCGGGCGCCAACGAAAACGTGCGCACCTTCTCGCGCATCATCTTCGCGCGGCCCATCGGCGAAATCACGGTGAACAGGTCGGCAATCAGCGGGCCGATGGCGATGCCCAGGAAGTAGCTGATGCTGAGCTTGACGCCGTACTTTGCCGTCAGGCTTTGCAAGGCAATGATCACCACCACGAACGGCACCAGCAGCGCGACCGCCGCCCAGCGGCCTGCCGAGAAATACGCGATCAGCACGGCGGCCGCCAGGAAGATCCACGGCGCCGACTTGGTGATGGCCGCGCCAAACGGCGCCAGCAGCACGGCGAACAACACGGCCAGCGGCACGGCCACAAAGGCGGCCACGATGGCGCCGGACACCATCTTGCGCAGTGCGATGTGCGGCACGCCCAGCTTGCGCAACATGTTCGCGTCTTGCAGCAAGGGTGTTGCCAGCGTGTCGCCGGGGATGCCCAGCAGCGCGGTGGGCACGGCATGCGTCATGTGCTTGGCCACGGCGCCGGCCAGAAAGAAGGTGAACACGCCGGCGGGCGGCACGCCCAGCAGCACCACCAGCAAGGTCAGCGGGGCAAGCGTGGTGGTTTCGTCGGTGCCGGACACCAGGCCGATGGCCGCGAACACCACCGCGCCCAAGAGGCCCATGGCGGCAGCCACCATGATTTGTTCAAGCAGGATCGGGTCGCTCATGCCAGCGCCTCCTTGGACGAGCCTTGCGGCGAGGCGGTGGAGGAAGCGGTGGTGGAGACCGTGGCGGCCGTGGTGGGCGGGGGCGGCGGTTCGGTGAACAGGTCGTACAGGCCCAGTTCTTTGAGTTCGCGCACGACGGGTTCGGGCAGGTCGGCCAGCGAGCCCAGGCCGCCCGGCTGGTCCGCCAGTTCGGCCAGCACTTCGGCGCGCCAGGCAGGGTCGTGCGTCGAGGTGTGTTCGATGACTTCACGCTTGGGCGGGAACAGGCGGGCGCAGATCACGCCCGCGATCACGCAGCCGGCCAGGCCGGCCAGCATGGCGTAGGCGTGCGCCAGTTCGGGCGACGCCACCATGCCGCGCAGCCAGCGGCTGGCGGCAAAAAAGCCGGTCACGCTGATGGCGATGCCAATGCCGATGGCCCACGCCAATTGGCGCAGGTCGACGGTGTCGCTCCATACCTCTGCCAGGCGCCAGGATGGCGCGGGCGATTTTGGTTCCATGTCTCTCTCCGTTGGGGGGCGGGCGGCGCGGTCGGGGCCGCGCACGCCTCTGTTCTTATGACTGTGTGCTGCTCACTGCTTATTGCTCATCGCTCATCGCTTATTGCTTAGGGCTTATTGCTTCCTGCCTGCCGCTTACTGCTTGCGCAATTCCTCCAGCAGGGCCAGCGCGCGGTCGGTGCGCACGTCTTTCTCCGCCGCCATGCGCTTGGCCACGGTGTCGATCTCGGCGCCCACCGCGCCTGCCACCAGCGCGATGTTGCGCGCGTGCAGCGCCATGTGGCCGCGTTGAATGCCTTCGGTGGCCAAGGCCCGCAGCGCGCCCAGATTCTGCGCCAAGCCCACGGCCACCGCCACCTGGCCCAGCTCATCCGCCGAGCGCACGTCCATGATCTTCAACGCCAGGCGCGCCAGCGGATGCGTCTTGGTCGCGCCGCCCACCAGGCCCACGGGCATGGGCATTTCGATGGTGCCGACCAAGGCGCCGGACGTGTCTTTTTCCCATTGCGTCAACGACGTATAGCGGCCCGAACGCGCGGCGTAGGCATGCGCGCCGGCTTCCACCGCGCGCCAGTCGTTGCCGGTGGCGACGATGACCGGGTCGATGCCGTTCATGATTCCCTTGTTGTGCGTCGCGGCGCGGTACGGGTCCACGGCGGCGAACGTGTAGGCGTCCAGCACCCCTTCGATGATCTCGGCGCCGCTGCGTTCCTTGGTGTCCAGCACCTGGGGCGTCAGGCGCACGCGGGCGCGCGCCAGCCGAAGGTCGGCCAGGTTGGACAGGATGCGCAGTCGCACCGAACCGCCGGTGATTGCTTCCACCAGCGGGGCAACGGCTTCGGCCATGGTGTTGACGGTGTTGGCCCCCATGGCGTCGCGCACGTCCACGATCAGGTGCAGCACGATCATCGGGCCACGGGGTGTGTCGGCGAACATATGCACGTCTATGTCCTGGCAGCCGCCGCCCAGCTCGATCAGCACCTTGTCGCGGCTGTTGGCCAGCGTCAGGATGCGCTCGCGTTCGCGCAGCAGCGCCAGGCGCGCGCCGTGCGGGTCGGTCAGGCCCAGCACCTGGACCTGGGCGCGCATCAACGGGCGGGTGCTGGACGTTTCAAAGCCGCCGCACTCGCGCGCCAGCTTGGCCATGTACGACGCCGCGGCCACCACCGACGGCTCTTCAACCGCCATGGGCACCAGCACGTCGCGGCCGTTGACCTGGAAGTTGCCGGCCACACCCATCGGCAGTTCGAACGTGCCGATGACGTTTTCGATCATGCCGTCGGCGCGGTCCAGCGCCAGCGCGCCTGGCCGGGCCAGCAGTTGCTGTTCTTCGGGCGTCAACGAAGCGGCTTTCGCAATGACGCCAAGGCGGTCGGCGGGGGTCAGTGCGCGGAAGTTGGGTAGGCGTGAATCGGCCACGATGGCAGGTCTCCGTATTGGTATTAGGTGGCCTGATTCTAGGTAAACTGTACCGCTATTGAGAGGTACAGTTTTGCCAAACAGTACCATCGCACTGCACCAATTTTGAGTAGCGCCCGGCGCAAGAATGCACCTATGGAAGACTCAGCCATGACTGGAAGACGGCCGCGCGCGGCCCCCATTGCCGAAAGTTTGGCCAAGCTGATAGGCCAGCAGATTGCCGATGGCGTGTACCGGCCTGGCGACAAGCTGCCGTCGCTGCGCGAGCTATCGCAGTTGCATCGCTACGCCAAGAACACGGTGGTGGTGGCGTTTGAAATGCTGGTGGCGCAGGGGCTGGTGGAACCGCGCCGGGGCTCCGGTTTTTTCGTGCTGGACGGCGGCTACACGCGCAAGGCGGCGGATGAAGAACCGGGCCAGTTGAGCCGCGCCATGGACATCGTCTGGCTGATGCGCGAACAGCTCAAGACGCAGCCCGATGCGGTGCAGGCGGGCGACGGCTTTCCGCCCGTGGAATGGCTGGCCGACATGCGCATGGACCGCTATCACCAGAAGGTGGTGCGCACGGGGCTGGGCGCCTTGTTCCGCTATGGCAGCCGTTTTGGCTATGCGCCCCTGCGCGAAAGCCTGGTGCGCAAGCTGGGCGACGTCGGGGTTAACGTGGCGCCGTCGCAGCTGGTGCTGACGCATGGCGCGAACGAGGCCATGGACCTGGTGATCCGCTACTTCGTGCCGCCGGGCGGTACGGTGCTGGTCGACAACCCGGGCTATTACCCCTTGTTCGGCAAGCTGAAGCTGGCGGGCGTGCGCATGTTGGGCGTGCCGCGCCTGGCGGACGGCCCCGATGTGGCCGCCCTGGAAGCCTTGTTGCAGCGCGAGAAGCCGCGCCTGTTTTTTACGCAGTCGCTGGCGCACAATCCGACCGGTTCCGATATTTCTTTGGCCAAGGCGTACAAGGTGCTGCAACTGGCCGAGCGCCACAACCTGACAATCGTCGAGAACGACGCGCTGGCGGACTTCAAGCCGACGTCGGCCGTGCGGCTGTCGGCGCTGGACCAGTTGGAACGCACGATCTACATCGGCAGCTTTTCAAAGTCGTTTTCCGCGGCGTTGCGTGTGGGCTTCATCGGCTGCAACGCGGCCTTGGCCAGCGACCTGGCCGACCTGAAGGCCTTGGTGCACGTCAGCAGTTCGGAATATTGCGAGCGCATGGTGGACGTGATGCTGCGCGACGGGCATTACGAACGCCATCTTGCGCGCTTGCGCCAGCGGCTGGAAGCGGCCACGGGCAACGCCTTGCAGGTGCTGGATTCGCTGGGCGCGCAGGTGTTCGCGCGGCCGTCGCGATCGATGTATTTGTGGGCGGCGTTTCCCGGCGTGGACGATACGCTGACGCTGGCCGCCGAGCTGATGCCCGAGAAAGTCATCATGGCGCCGGGCCGCGTGTTCAGCGTGGACCCGACGGCCGTGTCGCCCTGGTCGCGGTGCAATGTGGGCGCGATCGGATCACCGCGCTTTCACGCGACGTTGGAGGCGGCGTTGGCGCGGCGATGAGGTGGCGATGAGGTGGCGATGAGGTGGCGATGATGTTGCGATGAGGTGGCGGCGAGGTGGCGTCATCGATACGCAAAGTCCTCAAACAGCTGCCTCATGCGCGCCTGCGCCCGTGTCGTCAACGCCCGCGCGGGCGGTGTGCCCGGCGAACTGCGCGCCGCCTGCACGGCAAAGCGCCGCACGCCACGGCGGGCCAACGCATCGGCCAGCGCCAGCAGCCGCGTTTCGTCCAGCCAATCGGGATGCCAGGTGATGCGGCATTCAAAGTCTTTGCCGGCCGACAGCAACTGCGTCAGGCACGCCATCGCCGGGCGTTGCGAATCGCGCCGGCCGGTGATGTCGTCGTAGCCTTGCGCATCGGCCTTGATGTCCAGACCCACCCAATCCAGATGGCGCAACACGTCGGCCAGACGCAGCGGATAAATCCCGGCCGTATGCAACCCAACGCGGTAACCCATGCGCCGCACATCGCGGATCAATGATGGCAGGCGCGGTTCCGATAGCGGTTCGCCACCCGAGAACACCACCGCATCCAACAGGCCCGCACGGCTCTGCAGGAACGACCGCGCATCGCGCCAGTCGTAGCGAGCGGTGCGGGTTTGCAGTTCGGTGTTGTGGCAGTAATGGCAGCGCCACGGGCAACCGGAAATGAACACCACCGCCGCCAGTTGCCCCGGCCAATCCACGCTGGAAAAAGGCACCAGGCCGCCGATGGCCGGCGCATGCCGGGGCAGGGCTTCGGCAACCGGTTGCGGCGGCGCGCTGTAGGCCGGCCTGACGGCCAGCCTGCGCGTGCCGGGCTGGCTGTGTTCCGCTGCGCCCTCAGGCGCGTTGCTCGACGAAGAAGCGGCGTTCATTGAATTCGCCTTGTTTGCCGGTGTTGAAGGAAGCAACGGGGCGGTGATAGCCCATTACGCGGGTCCAGACTTCGCAGCGCACGCGCTGGCTGTCGTCCAGCGACAGGGCGGGGCGGTCGTCAGCCTTGGCGGCGGTGACGGCAGCGGCGCGGGCGGGCAGGGTCAAGGTTTGCATCAGGAAACTCCTTGCATCGGGGAAAGGTTGACAATCAAAGCTGGCGATCACGCATCACGCATCACGGATCGCGCATCACACATCGCGCATCAGGCACCAAGCATCAAGCCGCCGCGCAGCACGCGGCCTGTCTGGCCAGCAGTTCGGCGTCGCACTTGGGGCAAAACTCGTGGTGCCCGGCCAGATAACCGTGGTTGGGGCAGATGGAAAACGTGGGCGTGACGGTGATGTACGGCAGCCGGAAATTCGACAGCGCGCGGCGCACCAGCTGCTTGCATGCCTGCGCCGACGAGACGGCCTCGTTCATGTATAGATGCAGCACGGTGCCGCCGGTGTATTTGCCTTGCAGCGTTTCCTGCAATTGCAGCGCATGAAACGGGTCGTCGGTATGGCCCACGGGCAGCTGGCTGGAGTTGGTGTAGTACGGCTGCGCGTCGGTGCCTGCCTGCAAGATGCCGGCAAAGCGCTTGCGGTCTTCGCGCGCGAATCGGTAAGTGGTGCCTTCCGCGGGCGTGGCCTCCAGGTTGTACAGGTGCCCCGTCTGTTCCTGGAATTCGGTCATGCGGGCGCGCACGCGGTCCAGCAATCGTACGGCCAGCGCGTGGCCGGCCGGTGTGGTGACGTCGTCCGCGTCGTTCGTGAAGTTGCGGATCATCTCGTTGATGCCGTTCACGCCCAAGGTGCTGAAGTGGTTGCGCAGCGTGCCCAGGTAGCGGCGCGTGTACGGATACAGGCCTTCGTCGATATAGCGTTGCACCACGGCGCGCTTGGTTTCCAGCACGTCGCGACCCAAGTCCAGCAGGGTGTCCAGGCGCTGCATCAAGCGGTCTTCATCGCCTTGGCTGGTGTAGCCCAGCCGCGCGCAATTGACCGTCACCACGCCGACTGAACCGGTCTGCTCGGCAGACCCAAACAAGCCGTTGCCGCGCTTGAGCAATTCGCGCAGATCCAGTTGCAGGCGGCAGCACATGGAGCGGACCATATGCGGTTCCAGGTCGGAGTTCAGGAAGTTCTGGAAGTAGGGCAGGCCGTAGCGCGCCGTCATCTCGAACAGGCGGTCGGTGTTGGGATGGTCCCAATCGAAATCCGGGGTGATGTTGTAGGTGGGAATCGGGAAGGTGAACACGCGCCCCTTGGCATCGCCGGCCATCATCACTTCGATGTAGGCGCGGTTGATCATGTCCATTTCGTGTTGCAGGTCGCCGTAGGAAAACGGCATTTCCTCGCCGCCCACGTAGGGCACTTGCTGTTGCAGGTCGGCCGGGCAAGTCCAGTCGAAGGTCAGGTTGGTGAAGGGCGTTTGTGTGCCCCAGCGGCTGGGCACGTTCAGGTTGAAAATCAGTTCCTGCATGGCCTGCTTGACGTCGGCGTAGGTCATCGCGTCGCGGCGGATGAAGGGCGCCATGTAGGTGTCGAACGAACTGAACGCCTGCGCGCCCGCCCATTCGTTTTGCAGCGTGCCCAGAAAGTTGACGATCTGGCCGATGGCCGCCGACATATGCTTGGGCGGCGTGGATTCCACCTTGCCGGGTACGCCGTTGAAGCCTTCGGTCAGCAACTGGCGCAACGACCAGCCGGCGCAATAGCCGCTAAGCATGTCCAGGTCGTGGATGTGGATGTCGCCGTCGCGATGCGCCTGGCCGGCCTCTGGCGTGAAGACGTGCGACAGCCAGTAGTTGGCCGTGACCTTGCCGGCCACGTTCAAGATCAGGCCGCCTAGGCTGTACCCCTGGTTGGCGTTGGCGTTGACGCGCCAGTCGCGCCGTTCCAGGTATTCCTCCATGGCGCTTTCCACGTCCACCAGCTTGGCGCGGTCGAAGGCCACGGGCGGAACGTCGCGGGGGAGAGGGGGCTGAAGAAGCATCGCTGACACCATATGTAGTAGGGTGTCAAAACTCTATCACCACATATGGTGGGGAAAGCGGTTTTTTGCGCTGCACGGCGGCGCGATGTCAGGCTGGATTGATGCGGGTCAAACGCCTAGGCGACAACGGACAAATCGCAATATCGCCCGGCGGGCGCCTGGCCTTAGAAGCCGATGCCGATGCCCGCCAGGGAAATGGCCATCGCCAGCGCGGCGGTGCGGGCGGCGGGGCGGGGCGCCCAGGACAGCATGCCCACCCATAGCAACGCGCCGGCGGACAGCCAACCCAGCCACGCCACCACGCCGACCGTGTTGCCCCACAGACCCACGCAGGGCAGAAGCGCCAGCGCCAGCAACAGCGCGCCGGCGCCGCGCAGCACGCGGGTGTGGCCGGCCGAGGGGTCGCGTCCCCACACCTGGTCATAGTGGCGCGGCATGGCCAGGCTCAGGCACGCCATGCCGGAATAGGTCAACAGCAATGCCATCGCAATGCCAAATAGGTCGTTCGTGTTCATGCCGCGGCCTTGTGATTCGCGCGAGGGGTGCGCTGGGCAGGCGCGGATTGCGGCTGCTTCCACAACCGGATCGCCGCCCACGCGGATAGTACGCCAATGGCGACGGCGGTCAGCTCAACGCCCGCGCTTTCCCAATCGCCACGGCCGATTTGCGCCACGGGGTGGTCGCCCAGCGTGGCAAGCGACACCATCGGCAGCAACAGGCACAAGGCGGACAGCAAGCCAAGCTGGGCGATCCACGCGGTGCGCGGGCGAGTCAGCCACGCGTGCGCCAACATCAACGCCCACAAGCCGAAAAAGCAGCGCAGTTCCCACAGCGCGCGGTTTTCCAGTGCAACGGGCAATAGCCGATTGGCCCAGAAGAAGCCGATGCACGCCACCGCCAGCCCGGCCAACGCGGCCACGTTCATGCCTTCAAACAACCGGTACATGCGCGCCGTGGCGGCGCCGAATTCATTGCCCGCCTTGGCGCGCCGTTTCACCATGAACAGCACGGCGCCCGTGCCCATCATTGCGGCACCGGCCAGCCCGCACACGAAGTACAGCCACTTCATGGCCCAGCCGCCGAATGGCGCCATGTGCAGGTCGTTCATCACCTGGCGCACCATGGCGGGCGCGCCGCCGTTGACCCCGCCCGCCGGGCGCATGCGCAGCACCTGCCCGGTCGCGCCCTGGAATTCAACCATGCCCGTGGTGGCGCTGATGTTGCGCTGCGCGTCGCCGGCTTCGTTCCAGCCGTACACGGCGATGCGCATCGAGGTGTCTTCGGGGTTCTGGATGACGACGGCGCGTGCGCTTTGGCCGATCATGGCTTCGGCGCGCGCCACCATCGGTTCCAGGGGCGGCATGGACATGGCCTGACCCGTGCGCACCGGTTTTTCCTCGCCCTGCATTTCGGCCAGATACAGGCGCATGGCATCCATGCCGGCGCCGTAATGCGCGGCGACCGGCGCGGGCATCAGTTGCGCGCTGGATATCACGATGCCGGTGTACGCAATCATGAATTGAAAGGGCAGCGTCAATACCGCCACCGCGTTGTGTGCGTCCAGCCACGAGCGCTGGCCCTTCTTGGCGCGGAAGGTGAAAAAGTCCTTGAAGATGCGCTTGTGCGTGACCACGCCCGACACCAGCGCCACCAGCATCGCCATCGTCGCAAATGCCACCACCCACACGCCGAAACGGCTTTCATGCAGCATGTAGTGGAAGTTCACGAAGTGCGTGCCGCCCCGCGTGGCGCGGCCTTCGTCGTCGTGGTGGTCGGCAAGCTCGGCGCCCGTCTCGGGGTCCAGCTCGGCCTCGGCGTACAGGCCGTTCTTGTCGAACCAGTAGACGGACAAGCCGTTGTCATGGCCCCGGTTAACGGGCCAGAACTCCCACATGCCCGCGCCCGCGTGATGCTTGGCCATGTAGTCCACCGCCAGATCCAGCCGGCGCGCGCGGTCCACCGGCGCGCTGGCCTGGGCCGCCGACGCCGCTTCGGCGGCCTGGTGCTCGGGCGTCATCCAGTGGGTGATGGGTTCGGCGAAAAGGGCTAACGAACCGGTCAGGAACACCGTGTACAGCAGCCATGAAAACCATAGGCCGACCCAGGTGTGCAGCCAGGCCATTGACAGGCGAAAACCGGATTTCAGAGGAAGCCTCTTATCGTTGATTGCCGCCGCGAGCCGGCCGGCAAGGATCTTGTATTGAGAATGGTTCCAATTCTAAGCGAATCGGGGACGCTGTTGTGGCGTCGGATGGGCACGGCGCTTGCTGAAGGACCGTTTCATGCTGGCAGGTGCGCGCTCGCGGGCCGTGGCCGGCATGAATCCCCATGGACACAAGGAGCCCCTGATGAAACGCAAAGCGGCAAATGCCAAACAAATCAACGAATTGCTTTACCAGGCCCTGGAAACCGAGATCGGCGGCTTGACGGTGTATGAAACCGCCGTGTCCTGTGCCGTGAATGAAGACCTGAAGAAAGAGTGGAAGGAATACCTGGAAGAAACGCGGACGCACCAACGTGTGCTTTTGACCGTGTTTGAACAACTGGGACTTGACCCCGCGCAGCAGACGCCGGGCCGCGAGGTGGTGCGCCACCTGGGGGAATCGCTGGTCAAGGCCATGAAGATGGCCATCAACGCCGGTGACCCCGACGCCGCGCAGCTGGTGGCGACCGAATGCGTGGTGCTGGCCGAAACCAAGGACCATTCCAACTGGTCGCTGATCGGGCTGCTGGCCGACCAGCATTCCGGCAAGGAAGCCGCCATCTTGAAGCAGGCCTACGACGCGGTGGCGCTGGACGAAGAGCATCACCTGTATCACACGCAGGGCTGGTCGCGCGAACTGTGGGTGGAATCGTTGGGCCTGCCCGCCGTGCTGCCGCCGCCTGAAGAAGTCAAACAAGTGAAATCCGCCATTGGCGCCTCGCGCGCCGAGCAGGCCCGCGGCGAAATGCTCAAACACTAGGAGAGCCTTGATGGCAAGCAAGAAACCCGTAAACAAGGGCGCGGCCGGCGCCGTCGACACCGCCTATATGAATACCGACAGCGGCCCGGCCGCCGGCCCCGCGGGCAAACCGGTCCACCCGGCGCTCAAGCGGGCCGCGGCCGTGGGCGCCACGGTTGCGTCCCTGCCGCACAACGCCAATAAGGCCGCCGAGTACGGCGAGGAAGGCGCGCGCTGCCCCTACACCGGCGCGCACACGACACCGCCGGACCCGTCCGTGGGCGCCAGTTCCCTGTCGGAATCGGAAGCCAACGCCAAGACGGGTGACGCCGCCGAACCCGGCGTGAACGCGGTGGATGGCCGCTTGGGCCGTGTGCGCGCCGACGGCAGCGGCCAGGTGCTGACGACAAATCAGGGCGTGCCAATCGCCGACAACCAGCATTCGCTGAAGGCCGGCCTGCGCGGCCCCGCCTTGTTGAAAGACTTCATCCTGCGCGAAAAGATCACGCACTTCGACCACGAGCGCATCCCCGAACGCATCGTGCACGCGCGCGGTTCGGCGGCGCACGGTTACTTCGAATGCTATCGGCCGTTGACCGACTTGACCGCCGCGTCGCTGTTCGCCGAAAAGGGCAAGCGCACGCCGGTGTTCGTGCGCTTTTCCACGGTGGCCGGCGAACGCGGTTCCAAGGACACGGCGCGCGACGTGCGCGGCTTTGCCGTCAAGTTCTATACCGACGAAGGCAACTGGGACCTGGTGGGCAACAACATGCCGGTGTTCTTTATCCAGGACGCGATGAAGTTCCCGGACCTGGTGCACGCGGTCAAGCCCGAGCCGCATCACGGCATGCCGCAGGCCGCGTCGGCCCACGATACGTTCTGGGACTTTGTGTCGCTGATGCCGGAATCCACCCACATGCTGATGTGGCTGATGTCCGACCGCGCCATCCCGCGCAGCTACCGGATGATGCAGGGCTTTGGCGTGCACACGTTCCGCTTTGTGAACGCGCGTGGCGAATCGCGCCTGGTGAAATTTCACTGGACGCCGATCCTGGGTACGCATTCGCAGGTGTGGGACGAGGCGGTCAAGGTGTCTGGCGCCGACCCCGACTTTCACCGCCGCGACCTGTGGGAAGCCATCGACGCGGGCAAGGGCCCCGAGTGGGAACTGGGCGTGCAGATCTTCACGGAAGAAGAAGCCGACAGCTTCAGCTTCGATGTGTTGGACGCCACCAAGATCGTGCCGGAAGAATTGGTGCCTATCGTGCCGATCGGCCGCATGGTGCTGGACCGCAACCCGGACAACTTCTTTGCCGAGACCGAGCAGGTGGCGTTCTGCACGGCGCACGTGGTGCCGGGCGTGGACTTCACCAACGACCCGCTGCTGGCCGGCCGCATCCATTCCTACGTGGACACGCAGATCTCGCGGCTGGGCGGTCCGAACTTCCACGAAATCCCCATCAATGCGCCCGTGGCGCCGGTGCACAACAACCAGCGCGACGGCATGCACCGCCAGGCGATTCATCGTGGTCGCGTCGCGTACGAGCCGAACTCGCTGGCGGGCGGGTGCCCGTTTCAGGCCGGCATGGAAGGCTATGTGCCGTTTCCCGAGCCCATCGCGGGCGACGAATTGCGCGGCCATCCCGAAAAGTTTGCCGAGCACTACAACCAGGCCACGCTGTTCTACAACAGCCAGACCGACTGGGAAAAGCGCCACATCGTGCACGCGTTCTCGTTTGAACTGAGCAAGGTGACGGTGCCCGCGATTCGCCAGCGCATGGTGGCCTCGTTGCGCAACGTGTCCGACGAATTGGCCCAGGGCGTGGCGGATCTGCTGGGCATGGTCTTGCCCGACCCGCTGCCCCGTGCCATTGCGCAGCCGCCCAAGCCGGAGATCGAGGTGTCGCCCGCGCTGTCGCTGACCGCAAGGCCGGGTGATGGCAATGTGGCCACGCGCAAGGTAGCGATTCTGGTGGCCGAGGGCGTGGATGAAGGCGCCGTGTCGGCCGTGGCCGACGCGTTGATCCAGGCCGGCGTGGTGGTGCGCTTGGTAGGCCAGCGCATCGGCCCCGTGCAGACCGAAGGCGGCGGCATGCTGGATGCCGACGCGTCGCTGGACAACCACCCGTCGACGCTGTTTGACGGCGCGGTGGTGCCCGGGGGCGACGCCGCCGTGGCGCGCTTGCAGACGGACGGCCGCGCGCTGGAATTCCTGCGCGACGCCTTCCGGCACGGCAAGACGCTGATGGGGCTGGGCCGTGGCGGGCAACTGTTCGGCTCGGCGGGCATCGCGCCCGACGAAGCCGACGAAGGGTTGTTGATGGGCGGCGGCGCACCCGCGAAAAGCGCGACGGCGTTCATCAAGGCCCTGGCCAAGCATCGGCACCCCGAACGGGAAACGATGCCGCCGATGGTCTGACGCCGACGGTTTGGCAGGCCGCGTTTGCGGCCTGCACCGGCGCCTGGTGGTGCACGCTTCGCGGCGTGCATGACCAGGCGTTTTTTTTGCGGTCGTGACTGGTGGTGTCAGCCCTTGGAGGTGGCGTGGCGTGGCGGTGCGGTGCGGCTCTGATGCTGCTGCCTAGCCGCCTTGCGCCCGTGCCTGTTTTTCCGTCTATTCCAGCTTGATCTCGGCGCGCTTGGCCACGGCGCTGAACGTCTGCACTTCTTTTTGAATCCGGTCCTTGAACGCCTGGCCCGGCAAGAACACAGGTTCCAACGCCAGGTCCGACACCGCCTTTTTCACCTGCGGGTCCTGCATGATCTGCGCGACCGCGCGGTTCAACGTGTCGACCACCGGCGCGGGCGTATGGGCCGGCGCGGCCAGGGCGTACCAGCCCACGAACGACACCTGGGGAATCCCGGCTTCCTCGAAAGTCGGCACGTCCGGCATCTGCGGCACGCGGTGTTCGCCCGTGACGGCCAGTGCCCGCACCTTGCCCGCGCGCACTTGCGGCGCGGCGGATGACACCGTGTCCACGCCCAGCGACACCTCGCCGCCGATCATCGCGGTGATCAGCTGCGCGCTGCCTTTGTACGGCACCGGCATCATCTTCGCGCCCGCGGCCTCGGCAAACATTTCGCCCGCCAGATGCGGCGCCGAGCCCGGCCCGAACGTGCCGTACATCAGCCCGCCCTTGCTGCTTTGCTGCTTGGCCAGCGCCGCCGCTTCCTGCACGGTGGTGGCCGCCAAGCCGTTCTGCGCCAGCAGCACCACGGGCGCCAGGGCGACGATGGCCACATGTTCGAAGCTGCGCACGGGGTCGTAGGGCAGTGACGGATTCAACGCGGGCAAGACGGTGTACGTGGTGCTGCCCGACAGCAGCAACGTGTAGCCATCGGGCTGGGCGCGCGCCACGACGTCCGCGCCGATCACCGTGGACGCGCCGGGGCGGTTCTCGACGATGACCGACTGGCCCAGGCGGCCCGACAGCTTGTTGGCCAGCAGCCGCGCCACCGTATCGGTCGCGCCGCCCGGCGTGAAGGGCACAACGATCTTGATCGGCTGCTCCGGGTAGGCGGCATGGGCGTCGCCCGCATAAGCGGCGACGGCAAGGTTGAACGCCATCACGGCGGCACAGAATCTAGCAGTCATGGCAACGCTCTCGGTAGTGAAACGGTCGGTCAGGCGGGAACGGCTTCGCCCAGGTCCCAGAACAGGCCGGCCATGATGGCCAGCCCTTCGCGCGCCACGCTGCCCAGCAGATGCTCATTGGGCGCATGCTGCGCGCAGGCGGGGTATGAATGCGGCACCCACAAGGTGGGCAGGCCCAGCAGGTCGGCAAAAATTTCGTTTGGCAGCGAGCCGCCCAGGTTCGGCAGCAGTGCGGGGCGCTTGCCGGTCGTGCGTTGCAGCGACGCCGCCGCCCAGCGCACCCAGGCGTTATCGGGCGACAAGCGCGTGGCGCCGCCTTGCATGCCGACGCGCACTTGCACGTCTTCAAAACCGCCTAGGCGCAGGTGCTCGCGCACATGCGTTTCCAGCGCGCGCCAATCGGTGCCCACCACGAAGCGCAACTGGCACCAGGCCACGGCCTCGGGCGGAATCGCGTTCACGGGCTTGGCCGGGTCGCCCGCGCCAAAGGTCAGCACGTCAAGGCTGTTCCAGCCGAATACTTTTTCAGGCGCCGTCAGCCCGGGCTCGCCCCACCATGCGTTGATGTCGGGGTCGTCCTCGCCGCCGCCTACCTCAAGATCCGCGAGCGCCTCGCGCACGGCGTCGGGGATGGCGGGGGGGCGCAGCGCCGGCACCGTTATGCGGCCACGCGCGTCCACCAGGGTGCCGATGGCGTGCATCAGCACGATGGCGGGGTTGGCCAGCAGGCCGCCCCAATTGCCGGAGTGGTAGCCACGTTCACGCGCACGCAGCTTCAATTCAAAATTAACCGCCCCGCGCGATCCCATGAACAGCGTGGGGCGCGCTGCATGCAGACGCGGGCCGTCGCTGGCGATGAACACGTCCGCCGCCAACGTATCGCGCTTCGCGTCGCAGAACGCGGCCAGGCCAGGTGAACCGGCTTCTTCGCCGGTCTCGATCAGCCAGGTGGCGTTGAACCCCAGCTTGCCGCCGCGCGCGGCAATCACCTGCCGCAGCGCTTCCAGGTTGATGCTGTGCTGGCCTTTGTTGTCGGCCGTGCCCCGGCCATACCAGCGGTCGCCGTCCACTTGCAACTGCCAGGGGTCTCGGCCCGCTTCCCACTTGGCCGCATTGCCGCGCACCACGTCGCCATGGCCGTACATCAGCACGGTGGGCAAGCCGGGCGCTTCAATGCGCCGCGCCACCAGGATAGGCAGGTCCACGCCGTTGGGGTTGGGATGCACTTCACAGGCAAAGCCCATCCGGCTCAGGACCGGGATCAGGTCCTGGTTCAGATAGGCGTGCTGCATCGGCGCCTGCTCGGGCACTTCGCTTTCCGTGGCATACGCGACGCGACGCGCCAGGGCGGCTTCAAGGGTGCCATTGTCAAAGGCTTCAACGGCTTGCAGGACGGCTTGTTCGCGGTTCACGGCGGCACTCGGGACGAGGGAGGCACAAAGTTATTACGCATCGCTACATGCCACAATCAGATAATTAGCATCTTTGCATTGCCTTTTTGGCATGTGTCACACGGAGGCGGGATGATCTCGTTGGGACTGCGGTATTTTCTTGAGGTCGCGCGCAGCGGCTCGATCGCCGGCGCGGCGGCGTCGCAGCACGTGGCCGCCTCGGCGGTCAGCCGTCAGATTGCCAAGCTGGAAGACGCCTTGGGCGTTGCGCTGTTCGAGCGCCAGGCGCGCGGCATGGAACTGAGCGAGGCCGGCCGGCAACTGGCCGCGTACGCCAATGCGGCGGCGCTGGAAGCAGAACGCGTCACGTCCGAAATTCGCCAGCGCGGTCATGTGGGCGACGTGACGGTCCGCCTGGCCTGCACCGAAGGCTTCGCCCATCACTTCCTGCCCATGTGCATGGCGCAGTTCAAACGCGAGCGGCCCGAGGCGCGCTTTCATCTGTACGTGGAGCGCCCCGAAGAAGTCAGCCGCCACATTCTTGAAGGCTTGGCCCAGATGGCGCTGCGCTACACCACGGCGCAAGACGACCGCCTGAAAACCGAGCTGCTGACCCGTGCACCCGTCTACGCCGTAATGTGCCGCCAGCACCCGCTGGCCGGCCGCCGCAGCATCGGCATGCGCGACCTGGTCCACTATCCGCTATCCCTGGGCGACCACGGCACCACCGTGCGCCAGCTGTTCGACGCCGCCTGCGCCAACGCGGGCCTGCACATCGAACCCGCCTACGTCTCGAACCATTCCGCGGCCTTCCTGCCGATGCTGCCCGGCAGCCAGATCGTCGCCTTGTCCGGCTACCTGACGCTGATGGGCCAACTGGGCGAAGGCGGCCTGGTCGCCGTGCCATTCACCAACCCCGAAATGCGCCAACGCAGCATCCAGGTGCTGACCCTGCAAGGCAGAACGCTACCGCAGCTAGCCCGCGAATTCCTGGCCTTCATGTCGGATCGCCTGACCGCCGCGCCCCGGTGGCCGGAGTAGCTCGCCCCGCACCCCCCAGCTTCACCCGCAGCCGTTCCAATGCCAGATACACAATAGGCGTCGTATACAGCGTCAGGAACTGGCTGATCATCAAGCCGCCGACGATGGCGATGCCCAGGGGGCGGCGCAGTTCGGCGCCGTCGCCCATGCCCAGCACCAGGGGCAGGGCGCCCAGCAGGCCGGCCAGGTTGGTCATTACGATAGGGCGCAGGCGCAGCATGGCGGCGCGGTGGATGGCTGCGCGGGGAGTCAGGCCTTCGCGGCGTTCCAGGCTGAGGGCGAAGTCGATCATCAGGATGGCGTTCTTCATGACGATGCCGACCAGCAGGAACAGGCCCAGCAACGCGATCAGGGTGAATTCGATGTTGGCGATGCGCAGCGCCAGCAGCGCGCCCACGCCGGCGGACGGCAGGGTGGACAGGATGGTCAGCGGGTGCAGGGGGCTTTCGTACAGGATGCCCAGCACCAGGTAGATGGCGACCAGCACGGCCAGGATCAGCCAGGGCTGGTCTTGCAGGCTTTGCTGGAAGTTGCGCGCGTCGCCGCCCAGGCGCGTCTGGATGGTGGACGGCACCATCAGCTTGGCCATGGCGGCGTCGATGGCGGCCAGGCCTTGTTCCAGCGATACGCCGGGCGCCAGCGAAAAGCCGACGCCGACGGCCGCGAACAGGCCGTCGTGGTAGACCCGGTCGTTGACCAGCCCGTTGTCGTAGGTGGCGAAGGCGGTCAGGGGGATGCGCGTGCCGTCGGCCGCCACCACCTGCACCTGCTCCAGCACGTCGGGGTCTTCGGTGTAGCGCGGGTCCAGCTCCAGTACCACGCGGTATTGGTTCATGGCGTCGTACAGGGTGGCGACCTGGCGTTGGCTGAACGAATTGCTGAGCACACTGCTGATCGTGTCCATGTCCACGCCCAGCCGTTGCGCGGCCGCGCGGTCGATGTTGATGACGACCTGCTGCGTGGCGCCGTCGCCTTGGGCGTCCACGTCGCGCAGTTCGGGGATGTCTTGCATGGCTTTGGATATCTTGCGCGCCCAGTTGCGCAGCGCGGGCACGTCGCTGGCCATGATGGCCAATTCGTGGTCGCCGGAATTGCCGAAGCCGCCGGGCATGCGCAGGTCCTGGTCGACGTTCAGGAAGAACATGCCGCCGGGCACGGGCGGTGCGTGGGTGCGCAGCCAGTTGATGACTTCGGTAGATGACTCGCCGCGTTCGGCGGCGGGTTTCAGGCGGATCAGGAATAGCGAATTGCTGATGCCCAGGCTGCCGCCGTTGTAGCCGATGACGTCCTGCACGGCCGGATGCTTGAGCACCAGCTGGCGGTATTGGTCGATCTTGGGTTGCATGACCTGGAACGAAAACCCGTCGTCGCCGCGCACGAATCCCACCAGTTGGCCGGTGTCTTGCACGGGCAGAAAGCCCTTGGGCGCTTCGACGTACAGATACACGTTCAAGCCCACCACGGCGGCCAGCAGCAACAGGGTCAAGCGCGCATGCCCCAGCACGCGCGCAAGGGACCGGCCGTAGGCATCGTGCGCGCGGGCGAAGGCCGATTGCAGGCGCGACGGGCGCGAAGGAAGCGATTGCGGCGATTGCGGCGATTGCGGCGATTGGGCCGAAGGTTGATCCGCGCGCAGCCAACGCGCGCACAAGGCCGGGATGATCGCCACGGAGACCACCAGCGAAATCACCGTGGCCGCCACCAGCGTGATCGAGAATTCCCGGAACAACCGTTCGACCAGCCCGCCCATGAACAGGATCGACACGAACACCACGCTTAACGCCACCGTCATGGCAACCAGCGTGAAGCCCACTTCGCGTACACCGCGCAATGCCGCCTTGCGGGGCGACAGGCCGCGTTCAAGGTGGCGCGAGATGTTTTCCAGCACGACGATGGCGTCATCCACCACCAGGCCGGCCGCGACGATCAGCGCCATCAACGACAGGTTGTTCAGCGAAAAGCCCCACGCGTGCATGACGGCGAACGTGGCGATCAGGCACACGGGTATCGCCACGCTGGGAATCGCCGCCGCGCGCGCGTTGCCCAGGAACAGCCACACCACCAGGATGACCAGCGCGGTCGCCAGGCCCAGCGTGATGTGGGCCTCGCGCAAGGTGGCGTTGATGCCGGGCGAGCGGTCCAGCGCCACCGTCAGGTCCACGTCGGCCGGCATCAGCGCGCGCAGGCCGGGCAGGGCGGCGTTGATCGCGCCGATGGTCTCGATGATGTTCGCGCCGGTCTGGCGGCTGATGGTCAGCACGACGGCCGGATTCGTGTTGTGAAAGCCGCTGCTGTAGCGGTTTTCGACGGAATCGCTGACGCGCGCCACCTGCGCCAGCCGGATCACCGCGCCGTCGTCGTGGCGCACGATCAGGCGGCCGTATTCATCCGCGCCGCGCGGCTGGTCCAGCGTGCCGACTTCCCAGCGCTGGCCGGCCGCGTCCAGCTGGCCTAGCGGCCGCAGGGGCGCGGCATTCGCGATGGCATTGCGCACGTCGTCCAGCGCCACGCCGTAATGGGCCAGCGCGTTGGGGTTGACCTGCACGCGCACGGCGGGCAGCGAACTGCCGCCCAGGGTGACTTCGCCCACGCCATTGATCTGCGACAGCTTTTGCGCCAGCACCGTCGATCCCAGGTCATACAGCTGGCCGGCCGGGCGCGTGGCGGAACTCAAGGCCAGCGCCATGATGGGCGCCTGCGACGGGTTGACCTTGCGGTAGCTGGGGCTTTGCGGCATGCCCGCGGGCAGTTCGCCGCGCGCGGCATTCAGCGCGGCCTGCACGTCGCGGGCCGCTTCGTTGATGTCGCGGTCCAGCTCGAATTGCAGCTGCACGCGCGTGGCGCCCTGGTTGCTGGACGAGCTCATGGCGCTGACGCCCGCGATGCTGCCCAGCGCGCGTTCCAGCGGCGCGGCCACCGTGCTGGCCATGCTTTCCGGGCTGGCGCCGGGCAATTCGGCGCGCACCTCGATGGTGGGGAAGTCCACCTGGGGCAAGGGTGCAACGGGCAACAGCCGCCACGCCACCGCGCCCAGCAGCGTCAACGCCAGCGCCAGGAACAGGCAGGCGACCGGGCGGTGCAGCAACGCGCGGATCATGCGTTGCGCCCGTCGGGCCTCACACCGGCCGGGCGCCGCTGCCCCAGCCGGTGAAAGAACAGATAGACCGCAGGCGTGGTGAACAGCGTCAACACCTGGCTGACCAGCAGGCCACCCACCATGACCCAGCCCAGCGGCTGGCGCAGTTCGGCGCCCGAGCCGGTGGCCAGCATCAGCGGCAGCGCGCCGAACAGCGCGGCCAGCGTCGTCATCAAGATCGGCCGCAAGCGCAGCAGCGCGGCTTCGCGGATGGCATCCCGCGGCGCCAACCCGCGCGTGCGCTCGGCGTCCAGCGCAAAGTCCACCATCATGATGCCGTTCTTCTTGACCAGCCCGATCAGCAGGATGATGCCGATGACGGCAATCAGGTCCAGCGGCCGGCCGGTAATCAACAGCGCCAGCAACGCGCCCACGGTGGCCGACGGCAGGGTCGACAGGATGGTGACGGGGTGAATGGCGCTTTCATACAGCATGCCCAGCACCAGGTACATCGTGACCACCGCCGCCAGCATCAGCCACAGCGTATTGGACAAGGACGCCTGGAATGCCGAGGCCGCGCCTTGCAGCCGCAGTTCCACGCTGGGCGGCAGGGCGATGTCGGTCTTGGCCGATTCAATGGCGGCAATGGCGTCGCCCAACGACCCGCCCGGCGGCAGGTTGAACGACAGGTTCACGGCCGGAAATTGCGACAGATGGTTGATCGCCAGCGGCACCGCGCGTTCGCTGACCGTGGCCAGCGCCGACAGCGGAATCGCCTGCCCGTCCTCGGTTTGCAGGTGGATGCGTTCCAGCGCCTCGGGCCCCAGCGCCAGGCTGCGGTCCACTTCCAGCACCACGCGGTACTGGTTCGACTGCGTGAACAGCGTGGCCACCTGGCGCTGGCCAAACGCGTTGTACAGCGCCTGCACCACGTCGTCCATCGTGACGCCCAGGCGCGCGGCCGTATCGCGCGACACTTCCAGGTAAGCCTGGCGGCCATTGCCTTGCAGGTCGGACGACACCTCGGCCAGCGCGGGCGATTGCGCCAGCCGCTGCGTCAGCGCCTGGCTCCATTGCGCCAGCAGCGCGCTATCGGGGGACGTCAGGCTGAATTGGTACTGGCCCCGGCTGACGCGGTCTTCGATATTCAATTCCTGCACCGGCTGCAAAAACAGCGAGATGCCGTGCACGTCGCGGGCGCGCGCGTCCAGGCGCGCCATGACATCGGCTAGCGGCGCGCTGCGTTCGGCCCAGGGCTTCAGGTTGATCAGCAGCCGCCCGGTGTTCAAGGTCGCGTTCATGCTGTCGATGCCGATGAAGGACGACAGGCTTTGCACATCGGGATCCGCCAGCAGCGCCCGGGCCACGGCCTGCTGCCTGCCCGACATGGCGTCAAACGAGGTGCTTTGCGTGGACTGCGTCACGCCCTGCAGCACGCCGCCGTCCTGCACCGGGAAAAATCCTTTAGGTACTGCCAGGTACAGCAGGCCAGTCAAGACCACGGTGCCAAGCATCACCATCAACGTCAGGCGCTGGTGGCGCAGCGTGATGTCCAGCCAGCCCGCGTAGCGCGCCTGGATGCGGTCCAGCAGGCCGGGGCGCGACTGCCCATGCGCCGGCAGCAGGCGCGCGCACATCATGGGCGTCAGCGTCAGCGATACGCCCAGCGATATCAGGATGGCCACCGCCAAGGTGATGGCGAATTCACGGAACAGCCGGCCCACCACGTCTTCCATGAACAGCAGCGGGATCAGCACGGCAATCAACGACAGGGTCAGCGACACCAGCGTGAAGCCGATCTGCCCGGCGCCTTTCAGCGCGGCCGACATCGGGCTGTGCCCCTGTTCGCGATACCGCGCAATGTTCTCCAGCATGACGATGGCGTCATCCACCACGAAGCCCGCGCCGATAGTCAGCGCCATCAGCGTCAGGTTGTTGGTGGAAAAGCCCGCCAGGTGCATGAAGCCGAAAGTGCCGATCAGCGATAGCGGCACGGCCAGGCTGGGGATCAGCGTGGCGGGCAGGTTGGAGAGGAACAGGAACGTGACCAGCACCACCAGCCCCACGGCAAACACCAGTTCCCATTGCACGCCGCGCACCGACGCGCGGATGCTTTCGGTACGGTCGGTCAGGATGCGCACTTGCGCGGCGGCGGGCAGGCTGGCCGTCAGTTGCGGCAGCAGCGCCTTGACCTGGTCGGCCACGGCGATGACGTTGGCGCCCGGCTGGCGTTGGATATTGACCAGCACGGCCGGCTGCTTGTCGACCCAGGCGGCCAGGTAGCGGTCTTCGGCGCCGTCTTCAATGGTGGCGACCTGGCCCAGCCGCACCGGCGCGCCGTTCTTCCAGGCCACGATCAGTTCGCGGTATTCGGCGGCGCTTTGCAGCTGGTCGTTCGCGTCCATGATGACGGAGCGCACCGGCCCGTCGAAGCTGCCCTTGGGTTGATTGGAATTTGCCTTGGCGATGGCTTCCTGCACGTCGGACAGTTGCAGCCCGCGCGCCGCTAGCGCCATCGGGTTGACCTGCACGCGCACGGCCGGGCGCTGGCCGCCGGCCAGGCTGACCATGCCCACGCCCGATAGCTGCGACAGCCGCTGCGTCATGCGTGTGTCGACCAGGTCATACACGGTGGGCAAGGGCAGGGAATCCGAGGTCACCGCCAGCGTCAGGATGGGCACGTCGGCGGGGTTGACCTTGCGGTAAACGGGTGGCGTGGGCAGGTCACCGGGCAGCAGCGAGCCGCTGGCGCTGATGGCCGCTTGCACCTCTTGTTCGGCCACGCCCAGCGACACGTCCAGCGAAAACTGCAACGTGATGACCGAAATGCCGCTGCCGCTGGTGGACGACATCTGCTTTAAGCCCGGTATCTGCCCAAAGCGGCGTTCCAGCGGCGCGGTCACGGCGCGCGCCGTCACGTTGGGGCTGGCGCCCGGGTACTGCGTGGTGACCTGGATGATGGGGTAATCCACCTGCGGCAACGCGGCCACGGGCAGCATGCGCCAGGCCAGGATGCCCGACAGCAGCAGGGCGATCATCAGGAAAGACGTCGCCACCGGACGCAGGATGAAGGGGCGTGACAGGCTCATGCGCGGTTCAAGTCAGGGGGTCTACGATCTGGACGTTGCGGCCGTCATGCAGGCGGTCCACGCCTTCGACCACCACGCGCTCGGCCGGCGCCAATCCGGCTTGCACGACGATATGGCCCGCGTTGGCGGGGCCCAGCTGCAACACGCGGCGCGTGGCGCGCGCGTCATCGCCGATCACAAAAACGAACGCGCCTTCGGACCCATACTGCACGGCGGCCGACGGAATGGTGACCACGTTGTCTTGCTGGACCAGGGCCAGCCGGATGTTCACGAATTGATTGGGAAACAGCGATTCGTCGGTGTTGTCGAAACGGGCGCGCAGCCGCACGGTGCCGCTGCCGGTCTGGACGCGGTTGTCCAAGGCTTCAAGCGTGCCTTCGGCCAGCAGGCGGCGGTCGTCGGCATCCCAGGCCTGCACGCGCAACACGTCCGTTCGCGCCTGCGCCTGGCGCAACAAGTCCAGCCGCGTTTCCGAAATGCTGAACAGCGCCGAAATGGGCGTGGTCTGCACCAGCGTGGTCAGCCCGTCGGCATCGTTGGCGCGCACATGGTTGCCGGCGTCGATGCGGCGCAGGCCGATGCGGCCATCGTGCGGGGCAGTGATGCGGGTCAGCCCCAGCAGCCGCTGTGCATCGGCCACCTGTGCGCGGTTCAGTTCGCGCTGCGCGGTGTAGGCGCGCACCTGCGCCTGGGCGGTGTCCAGCTGCTGCCCGGCCACGGATTCCTGGCGCGCCAATGTGCGGTAGCGCTGTAGATCGGCCTGGGCGTTGTCCAGCAGCGCCTGCGTGCGCGCCAATTCACCTTCGGCCGCCGCCAGCGCCGCCTGATAGGGACGCGGGTCGATCTCGGCCAAGAGCTGGCCGCGCGCCACGGCCTGGCCCTCGGTGTAATGCAGGCGCAACAATTCGCCTTCAACCTGGCTGCGCAGCACAACGTGGGTCAAGGGCGTGATGGTGCCCAGCGCATGCAGGTCGCGTTGCAGCGGCCCGACGCGGGCGGCCGCGACGCTGACGGCAACGGGTATCTGGTTGTATTCGGGTGGACGGGGGGCGGCGGGGCCGTTTTTCGCTTTCCACCACATGGCCAGGCCCGCTGCCAAGGCAAGTATCAGCACGGCTACCGTCGCGATCACGCGACGTTGGCATCTGAGAAAGGACGCGGGGCGGACTGGGGCGGGGGCGCGGTGAGCGGCAGGGCCCGCGGCGGGGGGCGAAGACATCGGGACTGCCAAATAGATGTTGTGCTGAGAGATGTTGCGCTGACGTGGCGAAGACGTGGCGAAGAGGTTGCGGGCAGGGTGTGCCGGACAGCCGAGATTCTATATTAATAATAATGATTAGCGTTATTAACTGAAAAACCCAAGAGGGCTTTGCCCGAATCGTTTAGAGTGGCGGCTACTTTCATTACCCGGTTTGCAAGGAGCAGGTCATGGGCCAACATTCACTGGAAACCCCGCGTCAGTTATTCGAGCGGCTACAGGCACGCCTGGAAACGGAACGCGGTCGCCTGGATCAATGGCAGGCGGTCGAGGCCGAATACCAGCGCAAGTACACGGAAGGCCTGGCGCCGCTGGAAAAGAAGCTGCACGAACTGCGCATGAAGCTTGTGCTGTGCTTTGACCACGCGCACAAGAACATGGGGCTGTCCAAGGCCGAACGCGAATTCGTGTCCGAGCTGGTGACCGAGTTTTCGGCGGAATTGCTGCTGCTGGACGCCAAGGGCGAACTGCCGGCCGGTTGCGATGCCGACAAGCTCAAGACCCTTTACAAGAAGCACAGTGGCCTGGACTACGACGAGGCCGCCGCTGACGAATCCGAAGACGCCAAGGCGGAACTGATCGAGGCGCTGGAGCTGGACCCCGACACCGATCTGTCGACCTTCACGCCGACGCAACTGCTGCGCATCATCCAGGACCAGTTCGAAGACGACGAAGCTGAAGACCTGCTGGCGCTGGCCCGCGCTGCGTTGCGCAACACCACGCCGAACGCGGTGGCGTGGCAGGCGATGCAGGACGAAGAAGCGGCGCGGCGCAAGCTGGGCACGCCGGATTTGACGCCGCTGGCGGACGTGCCCGACGACGGCCTGCCGCAAGCCAACGCCACCTTGCAGGCGCAGCTGGACGAAGTGCTGCATCAGGCCAGCTACGCCGAAGAAGGCTTCAAGCTGCGCTACGACCTGGACTCGTTCGCCTCGTTCGACCCCGAGACGGTGCTGCAAGAACTGGATGACGACATCGTCGACATCCAGGAGTACATCGGCGAACTGGAACACGAGGTGATGCAGTTCTCGGATCAGGCGTTGCTGAAGGCGTGGCTGAAGGCTATGCGCCGCGAAGTCGAGGCGATCGAGCGCCGGGAAGGGCGCGGCTAAACGAGACGGCTATACCGGCCTGCTAAACCGGCCTGTTAAACAGGCAGGCGGGCAGGCGGGGCGGGCCGCCAAACTCAGACGCGCGGCCGGGCGACCGGCATCACGCGCATCATCGGCGCCGCCGGCTTGGCGGCGTCGGCGCGTGGGCGGATCATCAGCGGGAAAAAGCGCCACAGGTACAGAGCCATCGCCAGTACCCACGCGCTGGTGGCGGCATGCAGCAGACCGGTGGCGGCCACGCTGGGCCACAGGGCTGCCAGCCGCAACAGCGCCGCCACGATCACCAGCACGAAACTGGCCACCATGCAGCGATCGGTTTGCAAGGGCCGCCCCAGGTGGCCTAGTGCCGTGCGGGTCACCATGCCCACGATCAGCACCGAAAACCCCGCCACGCCGATCACGTGCGCGGGCCACGCCAGCCGGACGACCACGCCCGCCAATTGCGCCGCGCCCACCAGCAGCCCGGCGCCCAGGCCGACATAGCCGGCATACAAGATCCACAGCAGCGGCACGCGCCGCACGGCCCACGGCTTCCATGACACCCATTGCCATAGCGCGATCAAGCCCGTGGCCGTCAAGGCCGCCGCGGCCAGACGCGGCTGCCCCGCAAGCAAACCGGCAATGGCCGCCACGCCCGTGCCCAATTGCCAATGACCACTGCGGGTCTGGGCGGGTATGTCCAGGCCCGTCACGGCACGCTTGGCAAAGAACGGAATCACGCGACGCGCAATCAGCAGCGTCAGCACGGCCATGCAAAGCAGGCCGGCATTGAAGTAGCGCATCACCGCCAGATAGTCGCCTTGCGCGGCGGCCCATAAATACAGCGCGTTGGTGGCGGCCAAGCCCAGCATCAAGACCGGCACGCCCGCGTTGCGCTGGTTGCGCGTGACCCACACGGCGCGGCCCAGGGCGGCGGCGCCCCACACGAAAAACCCCAGGTCCGCCACGACGGCGATCACGTACGCGGGCCTGCCCGGCGTCAGGTAGCCCACGCGCGCTACCACCCACAACAGGCACAAGAGCGCCAGCGCGTTGCCGCGCAAGGGGTTCTTGCCCGTCCAGTTGGCGCCGGCCGTCAGCAGAAAGCCCACGGCAACCGTGGCGACAAATCCCCACAGCATTTCGTGCGCATGCCAGAACACGCCGGCCATCAGCCCGGTGATGCGACCCGGCGCATGCACCCACAACCACACCGATACCAACGCCCACAGGCAGCCGGCCAGATACAGCGGCCGGAACCCCATTTCGGTAAAGGCGCGCCATTGCGGGCGAGGGCGGTGTGGCGTCGCGGCGGGTTCATCGATGGTCAGCAACGGGGGCATGGCGGTCTGCGCTTTTTTTGAAGGTGTATTGGTGAAGGTGTATTCACAATACATATTAAGCCTGAGCCTGCGCCGGGCATAGGCCAACGCTTGATCTAGCGCAAACGCGGGCGCGGAACCCGGGTGACTAGGCACATCGGCGTGGCCCGAATGGTCGGCCGGCGAATGGTCGCCGGCGCGGCGCGTGCCTAGGCTAGCGCCATGTCTTCGTGAGTAAAGCGAGAGTAACCATGACAGCAGCAACATCCCCGTCCGGCAGGCCGATGCGGGTCCTGATTTCAAGCACGTTCGCCTTCACCATCTGCTTTGCGGTATGGATGATCTTCGCGGTGCTGGGCATACCCATCAAGGCGCAACTGGGCTTGTCCGAAACGCAATTCGGCCTGTTGGCCGCCATGCCGGTATTGACCGGTTCGCTGGTGCGCGTGCCGCTGGGCATCTGGACCGACCGCTACGGCGGCCGGCCCGTGTTCTTCATCCTGATGCTGTTGGCGGTGGTGCCGATCTGGCTGCTGTCCTACGCCACCGAGTACTGGCAGTTTCTGGTGCTGGCCTTGTTCGTGGGCCTGACGGGCGGCTCGTTCTCGGTCGGCACGCCGTATGTGGCGCGCTGGTTTCCGCGCAACAAGCAGGGCCTGGCCATGGGCGTGTTCGGCGCGGGCAACTCCGGGTCGGCCATCACCAAGTTCGTGGCGCCCGCGTTGATCGCGGCGGCCGGCGGCGCCTGGGTCATCGTGCCCCAGGTGTACGCGGTGGCGCTGCTGGTCACGGCGGTGCTGTTCTGGATGTTCTCGGCATCGGACCCGTCGCACCGGGTGACCCAGCGCGTCACGCTGTCGGCGCAATTTGCCATGCTGCGCGACCCGCGCGTCTGGCGCTACTGCCAGTACTACTCGGTGGTGTTCGGCGGCTATGTGGCGTTGGCGCTGTGGATGACCAAGTACTACATCGGCGAATACGGCTTCGACATGAAGCTGGCCGCGCTGTTGGCCGCCTGCTTCTCGTTGCCCGGCGGCGTCTTGCGCGCCATGGGCGGGTGGATCTCGGACCGCTACGGCGCCTACAAGACCACATGGTGGGTGATGTGGGTGTGCTGGGTGGCGTTCTTCCTGCTGAGCTACCCGCAAACCCAGTTCACCGTGATGACCACCGGCGGCCCCCGGCAGTTCGGCATTGCGTTGGGCCCGGTCACCTTCACTGTGCTGCTGTTCGTGGTCGGCATCGCCATGGCCATCGGCAAGGCGTCGGTCTTCAAGTTCATCTCGGACGAGTTCGGCGAAAACATCGGCGCGGTGTCCGGCATCGTGGGCCTGGCGGGCGGCATGGGCGGCTTCGTGTTGCCCATCCTGTTCGGCGTGCTGCTGGACCTGACCGGCGTTCGGTCCAGCGCCTTCATGCTGCTGTACGGCACCGTCTGCGTGTCGCTGATCTTCATGCACTTCAGCTTCCGCCCTGAAAGCGCGGCGCTGGGGCGGGCGTCGCTTCCGACCCCGCAACCCATTTCCTCCAAATAGAGGCTCCTATGTCCACACATGTCCTGACGCGTTGGGAGCCGGAGAACCCCGGCTTCTGGAAGCAGACCGGCGCCCGCGTCGCCAACCGCAATCTTTGGATCTCGATTCCCGCGCTGATGCTGGCGTTCAGCATCTGGATGCTGTGGAGCGTGGTCGTCGTCAACCTGGACCGCGCCGGTTTCATGCTGTCCAAGAACCAGCTGTTCTGGCTGACGGCGCTGCCCGCGCTGTCAGGCGCCACCTTGCGCATCTTCTATTCGTTCCTGGTGCCCGTGTTCGGCGGGCGCAAGTGGACGGCGATCTCGACGGCGTCCTTGCTGGTGCCCGCGTTGGGCATGGGCTTTGCGCTGCGCGACCCCACCACGTCGTTCCCAACGCTGCTGATCCTGGCGCTGCTGTGCGGGCTGGGCGGCGGCAACTTCAGTTCCAGCATGGCCAACATCAGCTTCTTTTTCCCGAAGGAAAAGAAGGGCCTGGCGACGGGGCTTAACGCCGGCATCGGCAACCTGGGCGTGTCGCTGGCGCAGTTTGTCGTGCCCGTGGTGATTTCGGTGGGCGTCTTCGGCGTGGCCGGCGGCGCGCCGCAGGACATCACGGTCAATGGCGCGTCGCAGAACCTGTGGCTGCAAAACGCCGGTTTCATCTGGGTGGTACCGATCGCCATTGCGGCCATCGCGGCGTGGTTCGGCATGAACGACATCGCCGACGCGCGTGCGTCGTTCGCGGACCAGGCGGTGATCTTCAAGCGCAAGCACAACTGGTTGATGTGCTGGCTGTACGTGGGCACGTTCGGCTCCTTCATCGGGTTTTCGGCGGGCTTTGCCATGCTGACCAAGACGCTGTTCCCCGACGTCAACCCCATGGCGTACGCGTTCCTGGGGCCGCTGGTGGGCTCGTTGACGCGGCCCGTGGGCGGCTGGGTGTCGGACAAGCTGGGCGGCGCGCGCGTCACGCTGGTCACCTTCGCCGGAATGATTGCGGCGGTGCTGGGCGTGATGCTGTTCCTGCCCGGGGCCGGCCAGGGCGGCAACTTCAACGGTTTCCTAGCGATGTTCATTGTGCTGTTCGCGCTGACGGGCGTGGGCAACGGCTCGACGTTCCGGATGATTCCCGTGATCTTCCTGCGCGAGCGCACCCAGGCGGCCGCGGGCAAAGGCCCCGACGCGCACAAGCGTGCGCTAGGCGAAGCGGCCAAGGAATCGGCGGCGGTGCTGGGCTTTTCCGGGGCCATCGGCGCCTACGGCGGCTTTTTCATCCCGCGCAGTTTCGGCACGTCGCTGGAAATGACGGGCAGCGTGCAGGCGGCTCTGTTTTGCTTCATCGGTTTTTACGCCACGTGCATGGTGATTACGTGGTGGTTCTATGCGCGCAGGAACGCGCCGGTGCCCTGCTGAACAAAGCGCGCGGCGGGTGACTAGTCACTTTGCCGCGCCCGGCCTGGCCCTCAGGCGAATGGTCGGGGAACGGACCCCGACCTACAGTGAAACCAGCGCAACGATTGCAGTACGCGCCGCCGACGCGGCGCTCTTGGAGAAACACAATGAGTCACTTCCTGGACCGGTTGAAGTTTATGTCCCGGGTCAAATCCACCTTTGCCGATGGCCACGGCGAAACGGTCAATGAAGACCGCAAGTGGGAAAACGCCTACCGCGCCCGTTGGCAGCACGACAAGGTGGTGCGGTCTACCCACGGCGTGAACTGCACGGGCTCGTGCTCGTGGAAGGTGTACGTCAAGAACGGCCTGATCACCTGGGAAACGCAGCAGACCGACTACCCGCGCACGCGGCCCGACCTGCCCAACCACGAACCGCGCGGCTGTCCGCGTGGCGCCTCGTACAGCTGGTACGTGTATTCCGCACAGCGCGTGAAGTACCCGATGATCCGCGGCCGCCTGATGCAGATGTGGCGCGAAGCCCGCAAGACGATGGACCCCATTGCCGCCTGGGAATGGATCAGCCAGGACCCCGTGCGCGCCAAGCGCTACAAGTCAGTCCGGGGCCTGGGCGGCTTTGTTCGCGCCGATTGGGACACCGCCACCGAAATCATTGCCGCCGCCAATGCGCTGACCATCAAGAAATTCGGTCCCGACCGCGTGATCGGCTTTTCGCCGATTCCCGCCATGTCCATGGTCAGCTACGCCGCCGGCGCGCGTTACCTCAGCCTGCTGGGCGGCGCATGCCTGAGCTTCTACGACTGGTATTGCGACCTGCCGCCGGCCAGCCCGCAGATCTGGGGCGAGCAGACCGACGTGCCGGAATCGGCGGATTGGTACAACTCCACCTACCTGATGGTGTGGGGCTCGAACGTGCCGCAGACCCGCACCCCCGATGCGCACTTCTACACCGAGGTCCGCTACAAGGGCACCAAGACGGTGGCCGTGTCCAGCGACTTCGGTGAAATGGTCAAGTTCGGCGACATCTGGCTGGCGCCCAAGCAAGGCACCGATGCCGCGCTGGCGATGGCGATGGGCCACGTCATCCTGAAAGAATTCCACCTGTCGGCCAACCCGTCGCCGTACTTTCGCGACTACGTGCGCCGCTACACCGACATGCCCATGCTGGTGTTGCTCAAGCCGCGCGATGGCTTCTACGCACCCGACCACTTCCTGCGCGCCTCGCACCTTGACGGCGCGCTGGGCGAACAGAACAACCCCGACTGGAAGACGCTGGTGCTGGACGCGCACAGCGGCGCCCTGGTGGCGCCCAACGGCAGCATCGGCTTTCGCTGGGGCGAGGGCGCGGTCAACGATGGTGAAAAGGTTGGCCGCTGGAACCTGGAATCCCGCAATGGCGGCAATGGCCAGGCCATCGAGCCCACCCTGAGCCTGCTGGGCCAGGGCGCGGAAACGGTGGGCGTGGGCTTCCCGTACTTTGGCGGCGAGCACGACGACGTGCTGGTGCGCAACCTGCCGGCCCGCCGCATCCGCCTGGCCGATGGCACGGACGCGCTGGTCGCCACGGTGTACGACCTGCAAATGGCCAACTACGGCCTGGACCGTGGCCTGGGCGGCGCCAACGTCGCCACGTCCTACGACGATGACGTGGCCTACACGCCCGCCTGGCAGGAAAAGCATACCGGTGTGCCGCGCGCGCAGGTGATCCAGGTGGCGCGCGAATTCGCGCAGAATGCGCACGACACCGAAGGCAAGTCGATGGTGATCGTGGGCGCGGGCCTGAACCACTGGTACCACATGGACATGATCTACCGCGGCATCATCAACATGCTGATGATGTGCGGGTGCGTGGGCAAGAGCGGCGGTGGCTGGGCGCATTACGTGGGCCAGGAAAAGCTGCGCCCGCAGTTCGGCTGGGCCCCGCTGGCCTTTGCGTCGGATTGGGTGCGTCCGCCGCGCCAGATGAACGGCACGTCGTTCTTCTACGCCCACACCAGCCAGTGGCGCCATGAAAAGTTGAACGTGCAGGAAGTGCTTGGCCCCACCGCCGACCGCGCCAAGTACGGCGACCTGTCGATGATCGACCTGAACGCGCGCGCCGAACGCATGGGCTGGCTGCCGTCGGCTCCGCAACTGCGCACCAATCCGCTGGACCTCGTGGCCCAGGCCGACGCCGCCGGCAAGGATCCCGTGGCGCACGCCGTGGAACAACTGAAGTCCGGCGCGCTGCGCATGTCTTGCGAAGATCCGGACGACCCGGCCAACTTTCCGCGCAACATGTTCGTGTGGCGCTCCAACATCCTGGGTTCCAGCGGCAAGGGCCACGAGTACTTCCTGAAGTACTTGCTGGGCACGCAAAACGCCGTGTTCGGCGACGAAGCCGCCGCCATCAAGCCCACCGAAGTGACTTATCAGGAAGACGCCGCCGAGGGCAAGCTGGACTTGCTGACGGTGCTGGACTTCCGCATGAGCACTACCTGCCTGTACGGCGACATCGTGCTGCCCACGGCCACCTGGTACGAAAAGGACGACTTGAACACGTCCGACATGCACCCCTTCATCCACCCCTTGAGCGAAGCCGTGCAGCCGCTGTGGGAAAGCAAGACCGACTGGGAAATCTACAAGCTGCTGGCCAGGAAGTTCAGCGAGATCGGCGGCCCCTACCTGGGCAAGCGCCGCGACCTGGTACTGACCCCGCTGATGCACGACACGCCGGGAGAACTGGGCCAGGCGTTTGAACCGCGCGACTGGAAACTGGGCGAATGCGATCTGGTGCCGGGCAAGACCGCGCCGTCGATGACGGTGGTTGAGCGCGACTACAACGACATCTATCGCAAGTTCACGTCGGTGGGCCCCTTGCTGGACAAGCTGGGCAACGGCGGCAAGGGCATCAACTGGAACACCGAGCACGAAGTGCACGAGCTGGCCGGCATCAACGCCAGCGTGGGCGAGGCCGGCGTCAGCCAGGGCCGCCCGCGCCTGGACACCGCCATCGACGCGGCGGAAATGATCCTGACCTTTGCGCCCGAAACCAACGGCCATGTGTCGGTCAAGGCATGGGAAGCGCTGGGCAAGATCACCGGGCGCGACCACACCCACCTGGCCGTGGGCCGCGAGCACGACAAGATCCGTTTCCGGGACATCCAGGCGCAACCGCGCAAGATCATTTCGGCGCCGACGTGGTCGGGGCTGGAAAGCGAAGAGGTCAGCTACAACGCGGGCTACACCAATGTGCACGAACTGATCCCGTGGCGCACGCTGACCGGCCGCCAGCAGTTCTACCAGGACCACCGCTGGATGCTGGATTTTGGCGAGGGTTCGTGCGTGTACAAGCCCGCCATCGACACCAAGACGGTGGCGCCCATGCTGGGCAAGTATCCCAACGGCGAAAAGGAACTGGTGCTGAACTGGCTGACGCCGCACCAGAAATGGGGCATCCACAGCACCTATTCCGACAACCTGCGCATGCTGACCTTAAGCCGTGGCGGCCCCCACGTGTGGGTGTCGGAAACCGAGGCCAAACAGGCCGGCCTGGTGGACAACGACTGGGTTGAAGTCTTCAACGTGAACGGCACCTTGACCGCACGCGTCGTGGTCAGCCAGCGCGTGCCCGTGGGCATGTGCCTGATGTACCACGCGCAGGAAAAGATCGTGAACGTGCCCGGCGCGGAAACCAGCGGCAAGCGCGGCGGCATCCATAACTCGGTTACGCGCACGGTGCTCAAGCCCACGCACATGATCGGTGGTTACGCGCAGCAGGCCTACGGCTTTAACTACTACGGCACCGTGGGCGCCAACCGCGACGAATTCGTGGTGCTGCGCAAGATGAAGAAGGTGGACTGGCTGGAAGGCCCGCTGGTCGAGGACCCGGCTGAACAAGCCACGCAACAAGAAGAGAAGCAATCATGAGGATACGCGCCCAAATCGGCATGGTGCTGAACCTGGACAAGTGCATCGGCTGCCACACGTGTTCGGTCACCTGCAAGAACGTCTGGACCAGCCGCGACGGCGTCGAATACGCCTGGTTCAACAACGTGGAAACCAAGCCCGGCATCGGCTACCCCAAGGAATGGGAAAACCAGGACAAGTGGAAGGGCGGCTGGAAGCGCACCGCCGCCGGCAAGCTGGAACCGCGCCAGGGCGGCAAGCTGCGCATCCTGGCCAACCTGTTCGCCAACCCGAACCTGCCGGCCATTGACGACTACTACGAACCCTTCACCTTCGATTACGAACACCTGCAGAACGCGCCGCTGTCGCAAACGCCGCCCACCGCGCGCCCCGTGTCGGTGCTGACCGGCAAGAAGATGGACAAGATCCATTGGGGCCCGAACTGGGAAGACGACCTGGGCGGTGAATTCAGCGCGC
The DNA here is from genome assembly GCF_059760425.1 of Achromobacter sp. RT286_PF. Classification (NCBI taxonomy): domain Bacteria; kingdom Pseudomonadati; phylum Pseudomonadota; class Betaproteobacteria; order Burkholderiales; family Alcaligenaceae; genus Achromobacter; species Achromobacter sp. RT286_PF. The sequence goes on along the minus strand of NZ_JCBAMR010000005.1, from coordinate 61,603 downwards.
GCAGCCGCGACGCGTTGTTCGAAGGCGTGCAGAAAGAGATGTACTCGACGTTCGAGAACACGTTCATGATGTACCTGCCGCGCCTGTGCGAACACTGCCTGAACCCCGCCTGCGTGGCCAGCTGCCCGTCGGGCTCGATCTACAAGCGCGAAGACGACGGCATCGTGCTGGTGGACCAGGACAAATGCCGCGGCTGGCGCATGTGCATCTCGGGCTGCCCGTACAAGAAGATCTACTACAACTGGAGCAGCGGCAAGGCCGAGAAGTGCACGTTCTGCTATCCGCGCATTGAAGCCGGCCAGCCCACCGTGTGCTCGGAAACCTGCGTGGGCCGCATCCGCTACCTGGGCGTCATGCTGTATGACGCCGACCAGATCGAACGCGCGGCCGCCGCCGCCAACGAACAGGACCTTTATGAATCGCAGCTGGACCTGTTCCTGGACCCGCATTCCCCGGCGGTGATCGCCGCCGCGCGCGAACAGGGCATACCCGAATCGTGGCTGGAAGCGGCCCGGCAGTCGCCCGTCTACAAGATGGCCGTGCAATGGCGCGTGGCGTTTCCGCTGCATCCGGAATACCGCACCTTGCCGATGGTCTGGTACATCCCGCCGCTGTCCCCTATCCAGACGGCGGCCGAAGCCGGCCAGATGCCGCAGCGCACCGTGGGCAAGAGCGCGATGATTCCGGACGTGTCCAGCCTGCGCATTCCCGTGCGCTACCTGGCCAACCTGCTCACGGCCGGCAAGGAAGCGCCTGTGTTGCAGGCGCTGGAACGCATGCTGGCGATGCGCGCCTACAAGCGCTCGGAAACCGTGCACGGCGAACGCGACACGGCGCTGCTGGAACAGGTGGGGCTGTCCGAGGAAACGGTGCAGGACATGTACCAGATCATGGCGATTGCCAACTACGAAGACCGCTTCGTCGTACCCAGCAGCCACAAGGAAATCGTGGAAGACAGCTTCAACGAAAAAGGCAGCTGCGGCTTTACCTTCGGCAACGGCTGCTCGGGCGGCGTGTCCGAAGGCACTTTGTTCGGCCGCAAGCCGCAGGGCAGCGAAATCTTCATCGAGATGCCCAAATCCCGCAAGAAGGCCGCCCAGGCGCGCTAGGACAGGAGAGAACACCATGACGCACTACCGCTTGCTTTCCGCCTTGCTCAGCTACCCCGAGCCCGATCTGCTGGACGCGCTGGGCGAGGTCGAGGCCGCGTTGACCGACGACCCGGACGCCGAAGAAGCCTTGCAACCGCTGGTCGCCTATCTGGCAACCAATGACCTGACCACCGTGCAGGAAAACTACGTTGCCACCTTCGACCGCAACCGCTCGCATTCGCTGCACCTGTTCGAACACGTACATGGCGAAAGCCGTGACCGGGGTCAGGCCATGGTCGACCTGCTGGATACGTACCGGCAGCACGGCTTTGAGCCGGTCGTGTCCGAGCTGCCCGACCACGTGCCGCTGTTCCTGGAATTTCTGGGCGTGATCGACCCGGCCGACGCGCAAGACCTGTTGGACGAGGCCATCCACGTGCTGGCCGCCATCGGTGCGCGGCTGGCGCGCGGCGACAGCCCGTACGCGGGAATCTTCCAGGTGCTGCGCGCGGCGGCCCGGGTGGTGCCGCGCGAGCAGACCGACGCGCCCGTGCGCGACATGGACGAAGCCATGGAAACGTTCGGCGTCAGCGCGGACGGCGTGGAACCGCTGCTGCGGCCGTTCGCGGGCGATGGCGCACAAGCCGTGCGCTTCTATCCCCGCGCCACCCCCCCCATTCGTGCTCAGGACGACGCATCATGAATTCCCTGAATCAATTCCTTTTCGGTATTTATCCCTACATTGCGCTGACCGTCTTCCTGCTGGGCAGCCTGGCCCGTTTCGAGCGCGAGCAATACACCTGGAAGACCGACAGCTCGCAGCTGCTGCATCGCGGCCAGCTTCGGCTGGGCAATATCCTTTTCCACGTCGGCATCCTGGGCTTGTTCTTCGGCCATCTGGCCGGCCTGCTGACGCCGGTGGTGGTGTGGGACACGCTGGGCGTAAGCCACACGCTCAAGCAGACGGTGGCCATGGTGGCGGGCGGCGTGATGGGCGGGCTGTGCCTGATCGGCCTGTTGATCCTGATCCATCGCCGCCTGACCGATCCGCGCATCGCGCGCACGACGCGCCCGGGCGACAAGCTGCTGCTGCTTTGGATACTGGTGACCTTGCTGCTGGGGCTGTCTACCATCGTGCTGTCCGCCGGCCACATGGACGGCGACATGATGGTGCGGCTGATGACGTGGGCGCAGCACATCGTGACGTTCCAGGGCGACGCCGCCAGCCATATCGCGGGTGTGCCGCTGCTGTTCAAGGCGCATCTATTCATGGGGCTGACGCTGTTCGTGATTTTCCCGTTCACCCGCTTGGTCCACGTCTGGAGCGGCTTTGCCTCGCTGGGCTATCTGGGCCGCGCCTGGCAACTGGTGCGCCCACGCTGAAACCGTTTGAACCAGGAGCCCAACATGCCTGTCATCGTCAATGGCGTCGAACTGAACGACGCCGATCTGGAACGTGAACTGCCTTTGCACGCCGACGCCGGCAACCCGATGCGCAACGCCATCACGGCGCTGGTCTTGCGGCGGGTGTTGCTGGACGAGGCGCGACGCCTGGGCGTGGTTAGCGTCGGCAACCAGGACGCCGACAACAACGGCGCCAACGACAGCGCCATCGGTGACAACGAAGACGCCATCATCACCGCCTTGCTTGCCCGCCAGGCCGCCGCGCCGGTGGCGGACGACGCCGCCTGCCGGCGCTTCTATCATGCCAATCCGCAGCGCTTCATGGTGGGCGAGCTGGTCGAAGCCGACCACATCCTTTTCCAGGTGACGCCCGACGTCAACCTGGACATGCTGCGCGCCCATGCCAACGTGGTGCTGCAAGATTTGCTGGCCGATCCGTCAAGCTTTGCCCAGGTGGCGCGCGAGCAGTCCAACTGCCCGTCGGCCGCCGTGGGCGGCAGCCTGGGCCAATTGGGCCGGGGCGATACCGTGCCCGAGTTTGAACGCGCGGTGTTCGCGCTGCCGTCCGGCGGGCTGTTGCCGCAGCTGCTGCAAACGCGGCACGGACTGCACATCGTGCGGGTGACGCGCCGCATCGAAGGGCGCATGCTGCCCTACGAACACGTCGCGCAGCAGATCGCGGCGTCGCTGTCGGCCATGAGCCAGGACACCGCCTGGCGGCAATACACCAAGCTGCTGGTGGATCAGGCGGACGTGCAGGGCATAGACCTGCAAGGCAGCGAGGCGGATCGCGTGGTGGGCGGGAGGGCCGCGTGATGGGCGACCCTGCGGTAATGGACGACCCCGCCGCCGCCCGCGACTTTTGCACGCTGACCGACGGCTACGGCCGACGCATCGATTACCTGCGCGTGTCCGTCACGGATCGCTGCGACCTGCGTTGCAGCTACTGCCTGCCCAAGGATTTCAAGGGCTTTGAAACGCCCGCCAACTGGCTCACGCATGCCGAAATGGCGCGGGTGATCGGCCTGTTTGTGGCGCTGGGCGTAGGCAAGGTGCGGCTGACGGGCGGCGAGCCGCTGCTGCGTCGGGGCGTGGCGGATCTGGCCGGCGTGGTCGCCGCCATGCCTGGCGTGACCGACCTGTCGGTATCCACCAACGGCACGCGGCTGGCGCGCCATGCGCGGGCGCTGCGCGCGGCGGGCGTGACGCGGCTGAACGTCAGCCTGGATACGTTGGACGCAGAGGCCTTCAAGCAGATCACGGGGCGCGATTGTCTGGCGGACGTGCTGGCCGGCCTTGCCGCTGCGCGCGACGCGGGCTTTGCGCCCATCAAGCTCAATAGCGTCGTGCACGCGGCAACGCCGCACGCGGACGTGCGGCGGTTGTTGGACTACGCCATCTCGCAGGGCTTCGTACTACGCCTGATCGAACCCATGCCGATGGGCACGTGCGGGCAAGGCATGCGGCATACGGACTTGAATGCGCTGGGCGCCACGCTGGCCGCCGAGGCGGGGCTGGTGCCGGCGATGCCGGTAGCGGGCCGGCCGTTGGGGCAAGGCACAGGCACGCACGCGGGCTCGGGTTTCGGGTCGGGTTTCGGTTTGGGCTTCGGCGCCGGCTCCGGCCCCGCCCGGTACTGGACCGCCGGCCATGGCGCGCCGGTGCTGGGCGTCATCACCCCCATGTCGCGCCATTTCTGCGCCGCCTGCAACCGTGTCCGACTGGGCGTGGACGGCACCTTGTACCTGTGCCTGGGCCAGGAAGACCAGGTGCCCCTGGGCCGCATGCTGCGCGCCGGGGCCACCGACGCCGCGCTGACGCGCGCCATCCTGGCCGGCATCGCCGCCAAACCGGAACGCCACGACTTCCTGGCCCAGCCGGATCGCATCGTGCGCTTCATGGCGCAGACGGGCGGCTGAAGGACGAGGAAAAATCATGCGCGACATCGAACGATTCATCGACGGCTTCCAACGTTTTCAACAACAGTATTACGAGGAGGCACCGGCGCTGTACCGCCACCTGCGCGATGGCCAGCACCCCAGCACCTTGCTGATCGGATGCTGCGATTCCCGCGTGGACCCGGCCATGTTGCTGGGCTGCGACCCCGGCGACATCTTCGCCGTGCGCAACGTGGCCAACCTGGTGCCGCCGGCCAGCGCGGATCGTGGCCTGCAAGGCGTGCTGGCGGCGATTCAATTCGCGGTCGAGCAGCTGCGGGTCAGCCGGATCATCGTGCTGGGCCATGCGCATTGCGGCGGCATCCGCGCGCTGATGGAGCAGCGCACCCGCAGCGATGGCGAAACCGATTACCTGGAACGGTGGATGGACATCGCCGAACCGGCCCGCGACCGCGTGTTGCGCCAGATGCCGGCTGCGACCGACGCCGAACGGCGGCGCGCGTGCGAGCAGGCGTCCATCCTGATTTCGCTGCGCAACCTTGACGACCTGCCATTCGTGCGGCGCGCCGTGGCGGCGGGCAGCCTGACGCTGCACGGCTGGTATTTCGATCTGGTGGCCGGGGCATTGCTGGCATACTCGCCCCGGGCAGACGCGTTTCTACCCATTGTCTGTCCCTTGTTTTCGGAGCACGCATGAGCCCAGTTTTCGGTATCGCCGGCCGGTCCGGCAGCGGCAAGACCACGCTTATCGAAGCGATGCTGCCGCTATTGGCGGCGCGCGGCCTGCGCGTGAACGTCATCAAGCACAGCCATCACGACTTTCAGATGGAACCGCCTGGCAAGGACAGCGCGCGCTTTCGGCTGGCGGGCGCGCAGGAGGTGATGGTGGCCTCGCCGTACCGCTACGCCATCGTGCATGAATTGCGCGACGCACCCGAACCCAGCCTGGACGAGCAATTGGCGCGGCTGTCGCCCGCCGACCTGGTGCTAGTCGAAGGTTTCAAACAGGCTGCGATTGCCCGCCTGGAAGTTTATCGGCCCGCCCTGGGCAAGCCTGCACTGCATGCGGAGGACGGCAGTTTCCTGGCCGTTGTGACTGACGCCGCGCTGGACACCGCCTTGCCATGCCTGCCGCTGAACGACCCCGCGCGGGTCGTGCAATTCATCTGCGACCATTTGGGCCTGCCCTGAAGGCGAATACACTAGGCACCGCGCGGGACGCACGGCGGGCATTGCAAGCATCGCAACCACCGCAACCACCGCCAACACTGCACCGCGAGTCCCGCACCGCAAGTCCCGCATCGCCCTGATCCGATCACCATGACGATTTCTCCGTCCACCGCCGGTACCGCCACCCCCACCGACCGTGGCGCCACCGCCAGCGCTGCCTCCGGCGCCCGCACGGCTGCGCCGGATGTCGGCTCCGACGGCCTGCCGTCGCCCCGGCATCGGCTGTCCACGCGCATCGTCGCCAGCTCACTGGCCGCGTTGGTGGTGGTGCTGTCAATGATCAGCTGGACGCTGTGGCTGTCGTGGCAGCTGGAAGGCGCGGGCGCCGCCATCAATGACACCGGCAGCCTGCGCATGCGCGCCAACCGCGTTGCCGTCGAGTTGATGCGGCCGCAAGCAGGCCGCGAGGCGCGCAGCCAGGAACAGATGGCCGAAATGGACGAAACCATTTCCCGCCTGGCGCGCGGCAACCCGGCGCGCCCGCTTTTCATCCCCAATAACGAAGCGATCCGCACGCAATGGCATGACGTGGCCAATTACTGGCACGACGTGATGAAGCCCGCTGCCCAGCGCGCGCTGACGCAACCGGACGCGGCCGTGTACTTGCAGACGCTGCCCGAGTTCGTCACCCGCGCGGACACGCTGGTGCGCATGATTGAGCAAGACAACGCCGGCAAGACCACGGCGTTGCGGCTGTCGCAAGGCGTGCTGGCCGCCATCGCCTGCGCCGGCACGCTGGCGATGATCTATCTGCTGTACCTGTGGATCATCGCCCCGGTGCTGCGCCTGCGCGACGGCCTGCAACGCATGGCCGACCGGGATTTCAGCACGCGGCTGCCCGTGGAAAGCGAAGACGAATTTGGCGTCCTGGCGCGCGGCTACAACCGCATGGCGGACCAGTTGCAAGACCTGTACACCGGCCTGGAAACGCGCGTCGAACAAAAGACCGCGCAGCTGGCCGCGCAAAACCGAGACATCGGCGCGCTGTACGACATGGCCGCCTTCCTGAATCAGCCCAACGACATCGAAGCCATGTGCGACGGCTTCCTGCGCCGCGTCATGTTGCAGTTCGACGCCGACGGCGGCAGCATCCGCGCGCTGGACCCCGACAACGAAAAGCTCAACCTGGTGGTGTCGGTGGGCCTGTCCGACGCGCTGGTGGAATCCGAACATTGCATGAAGGTGGACGACTGCTATTGCGGCGTGGCCACGCGCCAGGCGGGCGTCGTCGTCATCCAGGATTTCCGGCATTCGCCGCCCGACATGGACTTGAACTGCGTGCGCGACGGCTTCGCCAGCGTGGCGGTGTTCCGCATCGTGACGCGCGACGAAGTGCTGGGTTCGTACTCGCTGCATTTTCGGCAACAGCGCCGGCTGGCGCCGTCCGACTCGCAGCTGCTTGAAACGCTGGGCCAGCATCTGGGTGTGGCGCTGGATAACCGCCGCCTTAGCGCGCAGGCCCGGCAACTGGCCGTGGTTCAGGAACGTGGGCTTGTCGCGCAAGGCTTGCACGACAGCCTGGCGCAAGGGCTGAATTTCCTGAACCTGCAATTGCAGATGCTGGACGCGGCCGTCAAGCGCGGCGACGAAGACGAGGTGGCTGAAATTCTGCCGCTGCTGCGCACCGGCGTTGACGAAAGCTATCAGGACGTGCGCGAACTGCTGAACAACTTCCGCACCAAATTGGGTCAGGGCGACCTGCAAGCCGCTATCGAAAGCACCGTGGAGCGTTTTCGGCGCCAGACGGCCATCGACATCACGCTGCGGTTTGATCGGGGCGAAGGCGCGCCGTTGCCGCCTGACCAGCAACTGCAAGTCCTGTTCATTCTGCAAGAAGCCCTGTCTAACGTGCGCAAGCATTCCGAGGCCAGCCGCGTAGACGTCACGGTGGGCAACGACCGCGACTTCAGCCTGCACATCGTCGATAACGGCCAGGGCTTCGACCCCGCCGATGTGGCGGCGCGCGGCGACGCGCACGTGGGCCTGCACATCATGCAAGAGCGCGCGGCCCGCATGCGCGCCCTGATAAAACTCGAATCGCAGCCCGGCGCCGGTACGCGCGTCATGCTGACTTTGCCTGGCAGCGAGCGCCAGGCCGCCTGACCTTTATTGACCATGCCCATCCGTATCCTGCTTGTCGATGACCACACCCTGTTCCGTTCCGGCGTGCGCCTGCTGCTGCAACGCCAGCCCGACTTTGAAGTGGTGGCCGAAGCGGGCGACGGCGTGGAGGGGATCAAGCGCGCCAAGGAATTGCAGCCCGATGTGATACTGCTGGACTTGAACCTGCCCGGCTTGTCCGGCCTTGAAACGCTGCAACTGCTGACGCAGGATCTGCCGTCTTGCGCGGTCATCATCCTGACCGTGTCGGAAGAAGCCGATGAACTGGGCCAGGCCTTGCGCGACGGGGCGCGCGGCTATCTGGTCAAGAACATCGACGCCGACGTGCTGACATCGGCCATCCGGCGCGCAGCCAGGGGCGAATCGGTGATAGCCGAGAGCATGACGGCCAAGCTGGTAGACCAATTTCGTGGCCAGGCCACGCAGGCGGCCCAGGCGGCGCAAGGCAAGGGCGCGGCCGAACGCCACCGCCTGACCGCCCGCGAGACGCAGATTGTGCAATGCCTGGCGCGCGGCGCCAGCAATAAAGTCATCGCGCGCGAACTGGACGTAAGCGAAAGCACGGTGAAGATCCATGTGCAGAACGTGCTGAAGAAATTGAACCTGACCAGCCGGGTGCAGGTGGCCGTCTACGCGGTGGAACACGGCCTGTATTCCGAAGAAGAATGACGGGTGCGTCATTAAACAATGACGAGCATGAAATATTGAATCTAAGACCGAATTCAATATTAGTACGACGGGAATATCCGGATTTCCGTCAATTCATATAAATAAGATTTCAGGTGCCTGGCATACCGAATCCGTTTCGGTATCGCCGGATGCTGCGTCCGTTTTTTCATCTTTCCGCCATGCCACCCCGTTGGCATTGTCAGGCGGCATAACCCTCTCCCGACGTTGTCTCCCTTGCCGCCTACCGTTGAATCGGTGTGCGGCGAATCATTTGCGTGCGGCTATTTTTTCAGCAATTCGTTTTTGCCATCTGATTATTCAGACGGAATTTATAAGAGGTTTCACGCGCTAGCGACAAAACACAAGTCGGATTAATTCCTTTCACTAGGATTCGTGACAGAAATGTCTGAATTTGCTGGGAAAAATCCTCTGATTCCTACTAGAAGAATCAGCGTCGCATTTACTGCTGGCGAATCGCGAAATTCGTCAATGGAGATTGGCCGTGAATAAAGTCTATAGCCTCGTTTGGAACCGTGTGACCGGTGCGTGGGTCGTCGTGTCGGAATTGACGAAATCCCGTGGAAAGTCCAATCGAGGTGCGCGGCAAGCCGCGTTGCGCAGGGCAGGGGGCATCGCGGCGCCATTGATACTCGCGGCGGCAATGGGAGGAACGGTCTGGGCGGGTACCGCCATCCAAGGCATGATCATCAACCCCATCACCACCGGCGGCATCTCACCGGCCGCGGTCGACGCGAACTCCATCGCTATCGGCGGCGGCGGGGGGGCAACGGCGACGAACGTCAGCGTGGCAATCGGCGATGGCTCCCTGGCCACAGGGGCGAGCTCCATCGCGGTGGGCCGTAATTCCTCGGTGACCGGCAATAACGCGACGGGCGTAGGCTCGAAGTCGACGGCCACCGGCATCAATTCCTCTGCGTTCGGTTCCGACTCCAACGCCGGCGCAAACAATACCGTGGCGGTGGGTGCTTCCTCGACCGCGTCCAACACGGGCGCAACCGCCGTGGGGCAAGGATCAACCGCGTCTGGCAACAGCTCGGTGGCGGTGGGTACGGGCGCTTCAGCGCTTGCCACGGGTGCCGTGGCGCTTGGACTGAACACCACAGCCGCCGGCAACAGCACCGTCGCCTTGGGCCAATTGTCCAGCACGTCCGCAGCTAATGCCGTGGCCATCGGCGTGTCGTCCACAGCCACGGCCACGGGCGCGGTGGCGCTGGGTGCGTCAGCGGCATCAGGCGGTATTGGATCGATCGGGATCGGCGTCAACGCGCAAGCCTTGAACCAGAACTCGTTGGCCATCGGGTCCAGCGCGGTGGCCGGCGCAACGGTGGGCGGCCCCATCAACGACACGGCGCTGGGCAACAACGCGCTGGCCAGCGGCGGCAGTTCGCTGGCGGCCGGCAACGGGGCGCGCGCCACCGCGGCCGGTGCGGTCGCGTTGGGCGCCAACGCGACGACGGGCGCCTCTTCGGCCGCCATCAACGGCATCGCCATTGGCGGACAATCGTCGGTGACCAGCCTCGCCACGTCGGGCATCGCCATCGGTCGCAATGCGCAGACCCTCGGCGCGTTCGGCATCGCGGTGGGCGATGGTTCGCGGGCCAGCGGCACGGGGCAAAACGTGGCGATTGGCTCGTCCGGCACGGCGGCCAACAGTGCCACTGCCCTGGGCGGGGCGGTGGCCATCGGGCGCCAACAAACCGCCACGGGCGACGGCGCGGTGGCAATCGGTGATCCCAACACCGCGACGGGCACGGGTGCGGTGGCGGTAGGCGCGGACAATAACGCGGCGGCGGACGGCTCGCTGGCCGTGGGTAACGGTAATACGGCCCTGACACCGGGATCGATCGCGCTGGGATCCACTTCGCAGGCCAACGGCGGCAATGGCGCTTTCGGCGCGGGCTTTTCTTCTGTGGCCGCCGGGCGCGGCGCGGTCGCTATCGGCAACACCAACCCGGCCACTGGCCAAGGCGCCGTCGCCATTGGCGACCTGAACACGGCGACCGGCCTGGCGTCCATCGCCATCGGCTCCGGCTCCCTGGCCACGGCGGGCAGCACCATTGCCCTGGGTTACCAGGCCAAGGCGTCGTCGGGGCAGGCCATTGCCATCGGCTATCAAAGCACCACCGCTGGCGTGAACGCAGTGGCGCTGGGCTATCTGACGAGCGCGGGCGGGTCCCGATCCGTGTCCATAGGCCCTGAAGCCAATGCGGCGGGATCGTCGTCCATCGCCATCGGCGACCTGTCAGTAGCCAAGGCGACGCAAGACACGTTTGTCGGCTATCTGGCGGGCAGCGGGTTGAACACCAGCGTGGGCAACAACACCGCCATCGGCGCGCAAGCGGGCACGTTGGCGGCGGGCTCGTTCAACACGGCCATCGGCAGAAGCGCCGGCCAGAACGTCAGCGGCAACTACAACATGGCGGGCGGGCACCTGGCCGGCAACAACGTGTCGGTGGACCGGACCGTGGCGCTTGGCTATCTGGCGACGACCAACATCGCCAACTCGGTGGCGCTGGGCAGCAACACCACCACCACCAGTATCTCGACGGCGTTTACGTCCGGTATGAACGCGTATGCCAGCAGCACGATCGGCGGCAACACGTACACCTACCTGGGCGGCCAACTCGTGCCCACGGGCGTGGTCAGCGTCGGGATTGACGGCAACACCACGCGCCGCATCCAGAACGTGTCGGCCGGCTTGCTCAGCGCCACCAGCACCGACGCCGTCAACGGTTCGCAGCTGTACGCGGTGGCGCAGCAGGTGTCCTCGTCGGCACCGACCCCCACCAACTATTTCAACGCCAACTCCACGGCGACCGGCGCGGGCAGCAATACGCGCGCCAACTCGGGCGCGACCGGTACGGACGCGGTGGCCGTGGGCGCCAGCGCCGCCGCCACCGGGCTGAACGACATGGCGTTCGGCAAGACGGCCACGGCGGGGGCGGGCAACGCCATCGCCATCGGTGTCGGGGCGCAGGCGACCGGCATCGCATCCATAGCGCTGGGCGCGGGCGCGACATCGACCGTGCCGGGCGGCGTTGCACTGGGCACGAACGCGGTGGGCTCGACCAACATACAGACCAGCGGTGTGGTGTCGCCCAGCACGGCGGGGCCGATCGCGGGTATCGCCTTCGACAACACGTCGAATATGGGCGTGGGCGCCATTTCTGTCGGCACGGCCACCGCCAAGCGCCAGATCAAGAACCTGGCGGATGGCTCCGATCTGACGGACGCCGTCACCGTGCGGCAGATGACGGCGGTGACCAGCGCGGCCAACTCGGGCATGAACAACGTGGGCACCAGCGTTGCCACCAACCTGGGCGGCGGCGCGACCTACACGGCGGCTACCGGCACCATCGGCACGCCAACCTACAGCGTGCAAGGCACGTCCTACACCAACGTGGGCACCGCGATAGGCGGGCTTAACACGGCGGTGACGAACCTGGCGACGGGCAAGATCGGCCCCTTTGTATCCGACAGCAGCGTGACCACGGTGCAGGCGGTGTCCTCGGGCGCCGGCGCGGCCGCGGGCGGTTTCGGCGCGTCGGCTACCGGCGCGGCATCCACCGTGGTGGGCAACCAATCGAGCGATAACGCGGTTGCCAACTCGGCCATCCTGGGCCAGGGGGCGTCGGTCACGGCAGGCTTGACTGGCAAGAACGTGGTGCTTGGTCAAGGTTCGACGGCGACGATCGGGTCGCAAGCCGGCTATTCCTCGTTCGGCCTGGCGGCGGCGCAGAGCTCCGCCGGTGAAGTGTCGGTGGGCACGGCGGGCAGCCGTCGCAAGATCACCAACGTGGCGGCCGGCAGCGCACTGACCGACGCCGTGAACGTGGGTCAGCTGAGCGGCGCGGCGTCCAACGTAGGCACCAGCCTGGCCACCGGCCTGGGCGGTGGCGCCACCTACAACAGCACGGCGGGCACGGTCAGCGCGCCCAGCTACACGGTGCAGGGCACGGCATACACGAACGTGGGCGCGGCATTGACGGGGGCCAACACGGCCATTACCAACCTGGTGTCGGGCGACACGGGCCCGTTCGTCTCGGACAACAGCGCGACCACGACGCAAGCCGTGGCCTCTGCCGCGAACAGCAGCGCGGGCGGCTTTGGCTCGTCGGCGACCGGTGCGGCATCGACGGTGGTGGGCAATCTGGCCACCGATAACGCGGTGGCCAATTCCACCGTGATCGGGCAAGGCGCGTCGGTGGCCTCGGGCCTGTCGGGTTCCAACGTGGCGGTGGGCCAGGGGGCGTCGGCCACAGTGGGTTCGCAGACCGGCTACACCGCCTTTGGCTTGGCGGCGACGCAGACCTCGGGTGGTGAGATGTCGGTAGGCACAGGGGCCAGCCGTCGCAAAATCACCAACGTCGCGGCAGGCAGCGCGGCGACGGACGCGGTGAACGTCGGCCAGTTGACGGGCGCGGCATCCAACCTGGGCACCAGCCTGGCCACGAGCCTGGGCGGGGGGGCCACCTACAGCAGCGCGGCGGGCACGGTCAGCGCGCCCGGCTACACGATTCAAGGCACGTCCTACGCCAACGTGGGCGCGGCGTTGACGGGTGCCAACACCGCCCTGACCAATCTGGCGACGGGTAAAACCGGTCCGTTCGTCTCGGACAACAGCGTGACCGCGACGCAGGCGGTGGCCTCGGCGGCGAACAGCAGCGCAGGGGGATTTGGGTCATCGGCCACGGGCGGAGCATCGACCGTGGTGGGCAATCAGGCCACCGACAACGCCGTGGCCAATTCCACGGTGATCGGGCAAGGCGCGCGCGTCACGGCCGGCTTGTCCGGCTCGAACGTGGCGCTGGGGCAGAACGCCAACGCCAGCACAGGGTCGCAAACCGGCTACACCGCGTTCGGCTTGTCGGCCACGCAGACGTCGGCCGGCGAAGTCTCGGTGGGCACGTCGGCCAACCGCCGCAAGATCAGCAACGTGGCGGCCGGCAGCGCGCTGAATGACGCTGTCAACGTGGCGCAGCTGAGCGGCGCCGCGTCCAACCTGGGCACGAGCCTGGCCACGGGCCTGGGCGGCGGGTCGACCTACAGCAGCGCGGCCGGCACGGTCAGCGCGCCCAGCTACACCGTGCAGGGCACGTCCTACGCCAATGTGGGCGCGGCGTTCGCGGGCACGGACGCGGCTATCAGCAGTTTGCTGACGGGCGATACGGGGCCGTTCGTGTCCGACAACAGCGTCACCACCACGCAGGCGGTGGCGTCGGGCGCGAACAGCAGCGCCGGCGGCTTCGGTGCATCGGCAACCGGCGCGGCGTCCACGGTGGTCGGCAACGAAGCCACCGACAATGCGGTCGCCGGCTCGACGGTACTGGGGCAGGGCGCGCACATCGCCACGGGCGTGTCGGGTTCGAACGTGGCGCTGGGGCAGGACTCCAGCGCGGCCACCGGGTCGCAGATCGGCTACACGGCGTTCGGCTTGTCCACCGCGCAAGATTCCGATGGCGAGGTGTCGGTGGGATCCAGCACCATCCAGCGCAAGGTCACGAACGTGGCGGCCGGCAAGGCGCCGACCGACGCCGTCAACGTGGCGCAACTGAGCGGCGCAGCGTCCAACCTGGGCGCCAGCGTGGCGACGGGCCTGGGCGGCGGGTCCGCCTATAACCCGGCCACCGGCCAGGTCGCGCCGCCAAGCTTCGGCATCCAGGGCGGCACCTACAACAGCGTGGGCGACGCGCTGAGCCAGCTGGATTCCGCGGTAAGCGGCATCAGCAGCGGCAGCACCGGCCCATTCGTGTCGGACGACAGCGTGACGGCATTGCAGCCGGTCGCCTCTGGTGCCGATGCAGTGGCGGGCGGCTTCGGCGCTTCGGCAACGGGCGCGGCGTCGACGGTCGTCGGTAACTCGGCGACGGATAACGCGGTGGCGGATTCCACTGTGCTCGGTCAAGGCGCGTCGGTTGCGGCGGGGCTGACGGGTTCTAACGTGGCGTTGGGTCAAGGCTCGATTGCGGCGATCGGCGCCGAAACCGGCTACACCGCAATCGGGCTGACGGCGGCACAAAGCTCCAGCGGTGAAGTGTCGCTGGGTTCGGCGGGTGCCGAACGCAAGATCACCAATCTTGCAGCGGGTAGTGCTGCCACCGATGCCGTCAACGTCGGGCAACTGACGGGGGTGTCCAACGCGGCGACCTCGGGCTTGAATACGCTCGGCACTAGCGTGGCGTCCAACCTGGGCGGTGGATCGGCATTCGATCCGACGACCGGCACGGTCACCACTCCCAGCTACGGAGTGCAAGGCAACACGTACTCCAACCTGGGCGGCGCCATCGGCGGGCTGGATTCGGCAGTCACCGGTCTGGACTCGGCGGTTACCGGCCTGGACTCGGCAGTGGCTGGCCTGGACTCCGCAGTGTCCGGTTTGGACTCCGCAGTTGCGGGCCTGAGCAGCGGCAACATCGGGCCCTTTGTGTCGGACAACAGCGTGACGACGACGCAAGCCGTCGCGTCGGGCGCCGATGCGTCGGCGGGTGGCTTCGGGGCTTCGGCAACGGGCGCCGCGTCGACGGTCTTGGGCAATTCCGCGACGGATAACGCGGTGGCGGATTCGACTGTCCTGGGTCAAGGTGCGTCGATCACGGCGGGGCTGACGGGTTCAAACGTGGCGCTGGGTCAAGGCTCAACCGCAACGATCGGTGCTGAAACCGGCTACACCGCGATTGGCTTGTCGGCAGCCCAAAGCTCCAGCGGTGAAGTGTCGCTGGGCTCGACGGGTGCCGAACGCAAGATCACCAATCTTGCAGCGGGTAGTGCTGCCACCGATGCCGTCAACGTCGGGCAACTGACGGGGGTGTCGAACGCGGCAACATCGGGCCTGAATACGCTGGGCACGAGCGTGGCATCCAACCTGGGCGGCGGATCGGCGTTCGATCCGACGACCGGCACGGTTACCGCGCCAAGCTACGGTGTGCAAGGCAATACGTACTCCAACCTGGGCGGCGCCATTGGCGGGCTGGATTCGGCGGTCACCGGTCTGGACTCGGCGGTTACCGGCCTGGACTCGGCAGTGGCTGGCCTGGACTCCGCAGTGTCCGGTTTGGACTCCGCAGTTGCCGGCCTGAGCAGCGGCAACATCGGGCCTTTTGTGTCGGACAACAGCGTGACGACGACGCAAGCCGTGGCGTCGGGCGCCGATGCGTCGGCGGGTGGCTTCGGGGCTTCGGCAACGGGCGCCGCGTCGACGGTCCTGGGCAATTCCGCGACGGATAACGCGGTGGCGGATTCGACTGTCCTGGGCCAAGGCGCGTCGATCACGGCGGGGCTGACGGGTTCTAACGTGGCGTTGGGTCAAGGCTCGATTGCGGCGATAGGTGCGGAAACCGGCTACAGCGCGATTGGCTTGTCTGCAGCCCAAAGCTCCAGCGGTGAAGTGTCGCTGGGTTCGGCGGGTGCCGAACGCAAGATCACCAATCTTGCAGCGGGCAGCGCTGCCACCGATGCCGTCAACGTCGGGCAACTGACGGGGGTGTCGAACGCGGCGACCTCGGGCTTGAACACGCTGGGCACTAGCGTGGCGTCCAACCTGGGTGGCGGATCGGCATTCGATCCAACGACCGGCACGGTTACCGCGCCAAGCTACGGTGTGCAAGGCAATACGTACTCCAACCTGGGCGGCGCCATTGGCGGGCTGGACTCCGCAGTCACCGGTCTGGACTCGGCGGTCACTGGCTTGGACTCGGCAGTGGCTGGCCTGGACTCCGCAGTGTCCGGTTTGGACTCCGCGGTTGCCGGCCTGAGCAGCGGCAACATCGGCCCCTTTGTGTCGGACAACAGCGTGACGACGACGCAAGCCGTGGCGTCGGGCGCCGATGCGTCGGCGGGTGGCTTCGGGGCTTCGGCAACGGGCGCCGCGTCGACGGTCCTGGGCAATTCCGCGACGGATAACGCGGTGGCGGATTCGACTGTCCTGGGCCAAGGCGCGTCGATCACGGCGGGGCTGACGGGTTCTAACGTGGCACTGGGCCAAGGTTCGACGGCAACGATAGGTGCCGAAACCGGCTACACCGCGATTGGCTTGTCGGCACCCCAAAGCTCCAGCGGTGAAGTGTCCCTTGGCTCGGCAGGTGCCGAACGCAAGATCACGAATCTTGCAGCGGGCAGCGCAGCCACCGATGCCGTGAACGTCGGTCAACTGACGGGCGTGTCCAACGCGGCGACGTCGGGCTTGAATACGCTCGGCACTAGCGTGGCGTCCAACCTGGGTGGTGGATCGGCATTCGATCCAACGACCGGCACGGTTACCGCGCCAAGCTACGGCGTGCAAGGCAATTCGTACTCCAACCTGGGCGGCGCCATTGGCGGGCTGGATTCGGCGGTCACCGGTCTGGACTCCGCCGTTTCCGGCCTGGACTCGGCAGTGGCTGGCCTGGACTCCACTGTCACCGGCCTGGACTCCGCAGTTGCGGGCTTGAGCAGCGGCAACGTTGGCCCCTTTGTGTCGGACAACAGCGTGACGACGGCGCAAGCCGTGGCCTCCGGCGCTGATGCGTCGGCCGGTGGCTTCGGGGCTTCGGCAAGCGGCGCCGCGTCGACCGTCTTGGGTAACTCTGCGACGGATAATGCCGTGGCCGGTTCAACCGTCCTGGGTCAAGGCGCATCGATCACGGCGGGCCTGACGGGCTCTAACGTGGCGCTGGGTCAAGGCTCAACCGCAACGATCGGTGCTGAAATCGGCTACACCGCGATTGGCTTGTCGGCAGCACAAAGCTCCAGCGGTGAAGTGTCCCTTGGCTCGGCAGGTGCCGAACGCAAGATCACCAACCTTGCAGCGGGCAGTGCGGCAACCGATGCGGTCAACGTCGGGCAACTGACGGGCGTGTCGAACGCGGCGACAGCGGGCTTGAACACGCTGGCCACCAGCGTGGCAACCGGCCTGGGCGGCGGATCGGCCTATGACCCGGTCACCGGTTCGATCAGTGCGCCCACCTACACCGTGCAGGGCAATACCTACACGACGTTGGGCAACGCGATCGGTGGGCTGGATGCCACCGTGTCGAACATCAGCAGCGGCAAGTCGGGGCCCTTTGTGGCGGATGCGTCGGTCACCACCGCGCAACCATTGGCAGCGGGCGCCAACAGCGCGGCGGGCGGCTTTGGCGCGCTGGCCACGGGTGCGGCATCGGTCGTGCTGGGCAACCAGGCTACCGACAACGGCGTGGCCAAATCCACGGTGCTGGGCCAGGGGGCGACCATCAATGCCGGCTTGACCGGCGCCAACGTGGCCTTGGGCCAGGGGTCGGTGGTGTCGATGGGCGCGCAGAACGCGTATGTGGCCTTTGGCCTGGCGGGCACGATCAGCTCGGCGGGCGAAGTCTCGGTGGGCTCGCCGGGCAACCTGCGCAAGCTGACCAACGTGGCGCCGGGCAGCGACCTGACCGATGCGGTCAACGTGCGCCAATTGCAAACCGTGAATACGCGTCTGGCGCAGGTGAATACCGACGCCTTGATGTGGGACCCGTCGTCCAACGGTGGCGTGGGCGCCTACACGGCCGCGCACGGCAGCATCGGCGGACCCAGCATCATCACCAGCGTGGCGCCGGGCGTGCTCAGCGCAACCAGTTGGGATGCCGTGAACGGAGCGCAGCTGTTCGCCACCAACGAAGCGATGTCGGAGTTGACCACGACCGTAAACAACTTTGCGGGCACGGTTGATCCGACCACCAACGGTCAGGGCGTTCGTTACGAGCGCACCAATGACACCGGGATGACACCGAGCAACGCGTTTGCAAGGGGACAGGGCTCGACCGCCATCGGCTACAACGCCCAGGCGGACGGCGCGGGCAGCCTGGCCTTGGGCGCCAACACGCAAGTCACTGTAGATGGCGGTATCGCCATCGGCGAAGGTTCTATCTCGGATCGGGCCGCCGTGACGCGCGCCGCGACCCGCGCCGTGGCGCCGGGGGCGTTCTCGGTGGGCGCGCCGGGCATGCTGCGCCAGGTCATCAACGTGGCCGATGGCACACAAGCGCAGGACGCCGTGACGGTGCGCCAACTGCAAGGAGCCATCGCGTCGGTTGCAGTGACGGGCACCCAGTACTTCCACGCTAACAGCACGTTGGTGGATTCGTTGTCGGTGGGCACGGACGCCATTGCCGTCGGACCCGAAGCGGTGGTCAACGGGGACTCGGGCATCGGCATGGGACTGGCGGCGGAAGTGGACAGCACTGCCACCAACGGCATTGCCATCGGTTCCTCGGCGCGATCCGCGCTGGACTCGGCCGTGGCCTTGGGTTCGTCGGCCCTGGCCGGGGGCTCGCAGTCGTTGGCCTTGGGCGCCTCGGCGAGCGCCGCGGGTGATCGCAGCGTGGCGCTGGGCGGCTCCGCCAGCGCCGCCGGGGATAACACCGTGGCGCTGGGCACTGGCGCGCAGGCCTTGCAAGCGGGCGACGTGGCGCTGGGTGCCAATGCGGTGGCCGACATGGGCGCGGCGCCGGCCTACACCGGCAAGTACTCGGGCGTGTCCAACACCATCGCTGGCACGGTGTCCGTCGGCACGGCGGGCGCGGAACGCACCGTCAGCAACGTCGCCGACGCGCAAAACGCCACTGACGCCGTGAACCTGCGCCAGCTGGATGGCGCGGTGACGCAGGCCAACCTGTACACCGACCAGCAGATCGCCACCGTCAATAGCGGCTTGACGCAAGGCGGCAGCGGCATGTTCCAGGTGAACCAGGCCAGCGCCACACCGGCGCCCACGGCCACCGGCGCGGATGCCACCGCGGCCGGCGCGGGCGCCGTCGCCTCGGGTGACGGTAGCACCGCGTTGGGCAACGGCGCCGAAGCGCGTGGCGCCAACTCGGTGGCGCTGGGGGCGGGCAGTACCGACGGCGGACGTGCCAACGTCGTGTCCGTCGGGGCGGCCGGCAAGGAACGCCAGGTGACCAACGTGGCGGCCGGCACGGCGCAGACGGACGCGGTCAACGTGCAGCAGCTGGACGCGGCCAAGCAGGGCTCGGTGCAGTACGCCACCACGCCGGGCACGGGCGCGGTTGACTACTCGCGCGTCACGCTGGGCAACGGCGGGGCACCGGTCACGCTCAGCAACGTGGCCGATGGCGTCGACAACAACGACGCCGTCAACGTGCAGCAGTTGAACGCCGGGCTGGGCGGCGCGGTGCAGCAGTCCAACGCCTACACCGACGGCAAGTTCCAGAACCTGCGCAGCGACGTCGATCGCTATCGCCGCGATGCGGCGGGCGGCACGGCCACGGCGTTGGCGGTGGCGGGTCTGGCGCAAGCCTACGCGCCGGGCCGGGGCATGTTCTCCATCGCCGGCAGCACGTACGACGGGCAGCAGGGCTTTGCGATGGGCTTGTCCACCGTGTCGGCCAGCGGCAATTGGGTCTACAAGCTGTCCGGCTCCACCAACACGCGCGGTACGTATGGCGCGGTGATCGGAGCGGGCTATCAGTGGTAAGGGAACGTCGGCTTGCCGGAACGATTTTCCGGCAAGCCGGTGGGCTTGTGCAGTGCTTGTGCCAATGCGGTGTTTATCTTTTCACAGTGAGGATTTATGCAACAACAAACTCTGATTTCTCGCGCCTTGCGCGTCGGCCTCTTCAGCGGCGCCCTGTTGCTGGCGGCGCCGGCGCTAGCGGCCGATCCGTCGCTGGACAGCGCGGTGACGGCGGCCCAGCAATGGGCGTCGATGTCGGATAGCGGCGCCACGGACAAGATGTGGAGCGCCAGCAGCGACATCATGAAAAAGAGCGTGGACAAGCAGGGCTGGTCCGAATACCTGAGCCAGCTGCGCAATGAAGTCGGCCGCCACACGAAGCGCGAGTGGCTACAGGTGGTGCGCGTGTCCGACCCGGCCGACCTGCCGCAAGGGCAGTACGTGAACGTGATTTTTTCCACCAAGTTCCTCAATATGCCCGCCACCGAAACCGTATCGATGGTGGCCGGCAAGAACCGCTGGATACCGATGGGCTACGTGGTGCGCAAGATTGCACCGGACGGGCAAGCGCCCATGTAAGCCGGCGCGCGCGCGGGGCGGTGCCTCGGGGATGCGCCCCGGGGCCTGCCCAGCCGGGCCAAGTTTGATTTGCGACAAGGCCCGCGTGTGCGCCGGACTCTAGACTGCCGGGCATGGAAACCTCTTCCCATCCCCTGGAACTGGTGGCGCCGGCCGGTAGCCTTGCGGCGCTGACCGCCGCATTGGATGCCGGCGCCGATACCGTCTATCTCGGCCTGCGCAACGCCACCAACGCCCGCAACTTCGCCGGGCTGAATTTCTCTGAAAACGACATACGCCTCGGCGTCGAGCTTGCGCATCGGCGCGGACGCCAGGTGCTGTTCGCCATCAACACTTTTGTACAGGCGGGCAGGGCGGCCGAGTGGCACGCGGCGGTGGATGCCGCGCACGCCCTGGGCGCCGACGCCGTCATCATGGCCGACCCCGGCCTGTTGGCCTATGCCAGTGATCGCTACCCCGACCTGCGCCTGCACCTGTCAGTGCAAGGGTCGGCCACGCACGCCGACGCCATCGAACTGATGAAGGAACAATTCGGCATCCGCCGCGTGGTGTTGCCGCGCGTGCTGACCTTGTCGGAAGTGGCGCGCATCTGCGCCAACGTCAGCGTCGAAGTCGAAGTGTTCGGCTTTGGCAGCCTGTGCGTGATGGCCGAGGGCCGCTGCCTGCTGTCGTCGTACGCCACGGGCGATTCCCCCAACAACAAGGGCGTGTGCTCGCCCGCCCACGCAGTGCGCTGGGCGGAAGCGAACGGCCGCATGGACGCGCGCTTGTCGGGCATTTTGATCGACCGCTACGAACCCGGCGAACCGGCCGCGTACCCCACGCTGTGCAAGGGGCGGTTTCAAGTTGATGGCCGCGACGATCATGCGCTGGAAGAACCCACCAGCCTGAACGCCATCGGCCTGTTGCCGCGCCTGGCGCAGATGGGCGTGCGCGCCATCAAGATCGAGGGCCGCCAGCGCAGCCCGGCCTATGTGGCGCAAGTGGTCGCCACACTGCGCGCCGCGCTGGACAGTGCGCAGGCCGACCCCGCGCGCTTTGCCCCGCTGGCCAAGTGGAACGCCTTGCTGGCGCGCCACGCGGAAGGATCCCAAGTCACACAAGGCGCATTTGAACGGCCATGGAAATGAACCCCAAGCAATATCAAATATCGGTCGGGCCGCTGCTGTACTACTGGACTCGGCGCGACACGCTGGACTTCTACGCCGCCTTGGCGGACGGCCCGGCTGACATTCTTTATGTGGGCGAAACCGTCTGTAGCCGCCGCCATGAATTGCGCGCGGACGACTGGCGCGACCTGGCGCACGACCTGCGCGCCGCAGGCAAGACGGTGGTGCTGTCGGGCCGCACCTTGATCGAGACGGGCGCGGAAGCCAGCGCATTGAAGAAGCTGTGCGCGCAGGACGACTTCATGATCGAAGCGGGCGAGCTGGGCGCGGTGCGGCATCTGGCCGGGCGGCCTTTTGTGGCGGGGCCGCACGTGAACGCGTATCACGGCGGCACGCTGCAATGGCTGGCGCAGCAGGGCGCCATGCGTTTTGTGGCGCCGCTGGAGATGGACGGCGAAACGTTGGCGCGGCTGCTGCAAGAGCGGCCCGTCGGGCTGGCCGCCGAAACGCTGGTATGGGGTCGCATGGCGCTGGCGTTCTCGGCGCGCTGCTTTACCGCGCGGCATTTTCGCTTGAAGAAAGACGAGTGTGGCTTTCGCTGCATTGAGCATCCCGATGGCCTGGACATGCGCACGCGTGAATCGCGTGAATTTCTCAGTATCAACGGCATCCAGGTGCAGTCCGCCGCGTGCCTGGATCTGCTGGCGCAGGCCAGCGAGCTGGCGCGGATGGGCGTCGACGTCTTGCGCGTCAATCCGCAGTCGGCCGGCACGCACGAGGCCATTGCCGCCCTGGATGCCATACGCCATGGCCGACCCGCGGGCACGGTGCTGCCACCTGCCGGCATGGGGCGATGCAACGGCTATTACCACGGCCGCTCGGGCATCGAACTGCTGGAGGCCACGGCATGACGGCGCCCGCGCACATTCCGGCCTTTCTGGCGGCGTTGGGGCGCCGCGTGCCGGCGCCGCTGGCGTCATTGCACATGGCGGCGGGGCTGGAACTGGCGCGTCGCGTCAAGTGGCTGGCGCCACCCGCCGAGCTGGACGGCCGCACTTTTGCCATCACCATCGAGGACCTGGGCGTGCGTGCCGGCTTCTCGGTGCAAGGCGGCGCATTCCGCCCGGCCTGGACCCGCGCGCCGGCCGACCTGGAGCTGGGCGCGGTTTTGGCGGACCTGATCAGCATGGCGCGCGGCGACACCGATGCAGATACCCTGTTCTTTCAACGGCGCCTGCGGATATCCGGGGATACCGAACTAGGGTTGATCGTGAAGAACTGGCTGGACGCCGCGCCGCGCCCGGCCTGGATGCGGGCAGCAATATAAGGTCTTGGGCGGGCCTGAAAACCCGCTAAAACTAGGGGTTTCCACTCATTAGGCAAAGTAATTCAGAGGATAAGAAATAAGAATTTTTCTTATGGCGAGGCCGGGGCTATAACGATTGGCTGATAGACCTCAACCTACGTAAGAGAGATAAGCCATGAGGGGAAATTCCGTGACGGGCCACCAACCGGTGCGCGCGTCGACCGCCGCTTTTGTCGGCACCATGATCGAGTGGTACGACTTCTACATCTACGCCACCGCCGCCGCGCTGGTGTTCGGCAAGTTGTTCTTTCCGTCCGCGTCGGGCTTTTACGGCACCTTGGCCGCGTTCGGCACTTTTGCCGTGGGCTTTTTCGCGCGGCCGCTGGGCGGCGCGATCTTTGGCCACATCGGCGACAAGATCGGCCGCAAGAAATCCCTGGTGATCACCTTGGTGATGATGGGCTCGGTCACGGTGCTGATCGGCCTGTTGCCCACACACGCGTCCATCGGCGTCTGGGCGCCCGTGCTGTTGATCCTGCTGCGCATCGTGCAGGGCATTGCCGTGGGCGGTGAATGGGGCGGCGCGGTGCTGATGGCGGGCGAACATTCGCCGGACAAAAGCAAGCGCACGTTCTTCGCCTCGTTTGCGCAGCTGGGCAGCCCGGCCGGGCTGATTTTGTCGATGCTGATGTTCAAGCTGGTCACCGGGCTGGATGACGAGGCGTTTCTCAGCTGGGGCTGGCGCGTGCCGTTCCTGTTCTCGGCCGTGTTGCTGGTGGTGGGGTTCGTGATCCGCCTGAGCGTGAACGAATCGCCCGACTTCGTGGCCGAGCAGGCCGCACAGGCCACGCGCGCCAAGTCCGCCGCGCTGGCCGGCACCAAGCCCGCGCAGGCGCCGCTGGCACAGGTGCTGCGCGGCGCGCCGGGGCTGCTGGCGCTGGCCGTGGGCGCCAATGTGCTGGGCATTGCCGGCTTCTATTTCACCAACACGTTCATGATTGCCTACACCACGCAGTACGTGGGCCTGAACCGCGCGGTGATCCTGGACTGCCTGCTGGTGGTGTCGATCATGCAGTTCTTCATCACGCCGCTGTCGGCCTACATTGCCAGCCGCGTGGGCAACCTGCGCTTTCTGGGTGCCATGGCGTTTGCGTCGATCTTCACGCCCTACGCGATGTTCAACCTGGTCGACCAGGGCTCGCTTACCAGTATTACGCTGGGGGTCGGCGTGGCGGTACTCTTCATGGGCGCCTACTACGCCGTTATCGCCGGCTACGTCAGCGACAGCTTTCCCACCCGCATCCGCTACACCGGTATTTCGATGGCATATCAGTTGTCGGGCGCCATCTTCGGTGGCTTGACGCCGCTGCTGGGTACGGTGCTGGCCGAGAATTTCAAGGGCCAGTGGTGGCCGCTGGCGCTGTTGTTCTCGGCGATTTCGTTGCTTTCCCTGGTTTCCGTCCTGCTGCTGGGCACTGTCGGCCAGCGCACCCAGAATTTTCAACTGAAGGATCAGCAAGCATGAAGGCATTTTTTCACGACGACCAGAAGCTGCATCATCCCCAGACCTATTTTTCACGCGGCAAGATGCGCACGCCGCAAGAAGTGCCGGCCCGCCTGGACGGCCTGGTGCAGGCGGCGCAGAAGCTGGGCTTTGACGTGCAGGCGCCGGCCGATCATGGCGCGGGCGCGCTGGCGGCGGTGCATTCGCTGGACTACCTGCGTTTTCTGCAAGACGCGCATGCCGACTGGATGAAGCTGCCGGGCGACTGGGGCGGCGAAGTGGTCTCGAACGTGTTCGTGCGCGAACCCAACGCCTTGCGTGGCGTGCTGGCCAAGGCCGGGCGTTACCTGGCGGACGGCAGCTGCCCCGTGGGCCCGCACACCTGGCAGTCGGCCTACTGGGCGGCGCAGTGCGCGGTGGCCGGCGCCGAAGCCTTGCTGGCCGGCGACCCGCACGCCTACGCCATCTGCCGCCCGCCGGGCCACCATGCGCGGCGCGATGCGGCGGGTGGCTTTTGCTACCTGAACAACGCGGCCATCGCGGCGCAGCGGCTGACGTCGAAGTTTCCCCGCGTGGCCATCCTGGACACCGACATGCACCACGGGCAAGGCATCCAGGAAATCTTCTACGAACGCAACGACGTGTTGTACGTGTCGATTCACGGCGATCCTGAAAACTTCTACCCGGTGGTCGCGGGCTTTGAAGACGAGCGTGGCGCGGGCGCGGGCTACGGCTACAACATCAACCTGCCCATGCCGCACGGCTCCAGCGAAGCCGTGTTCTTTGACCGGCTGGCGCAGGCGCGCCGCGCCATCGAGCTATTCCAGCCGGACGCGCTGGTGCTGTCGCTGGGTTTCGACATTTTCGAGAAAGACCCGCAGGCCATGGTCAGCGTCACGGAAGACGGTTTCGAGCGCTTGGGCGGCGAGGTCGGCGCGCTGCGCCTGCCCACGCTGATCGTGCAGGAAGGCGGCTACTATATCGACGGATTGGAATCCAACGCGTCGCGCTTCTTCGCGGGGCTGACCGGCGTCTGAAACACGGGGCATCGGCGGGGCCGGCGTGGATTCCACCCGGCCTTTTTTTCGCCCTTGACCCCACGCCATGCCCCAGCCGCCCGTTCGCACTGTCCCGTCACAACCGCTTGCCCCCGAACGCATGGACTGGAACCTGCTGCGTACCTTCATGTTTGTCGTGCAAGAGCGCGGCGTGGGTCGCGCGGCGCAAGCGCTGCACCTGAGCCAGCCGGCCGTCAGCCAGGCGCTGAAGCGGCTTGAAGATGCAGTGGGTGGGCTGCTGCTGCACCGGCGCAACGGCGAATTCCGTCTGACCGGGCTGGGCGATGAAATCTACGCCATTGCCCGCGACATGTACGGCACGATGGCGCGCATTGAAAACGCCACCACCCAGGACCGCGCCGAAATTGCCGGTACGCTGCGGCTGCTGGTCATGAGCAAGGTGCAAAGCCCGGCCTATGACGATTTCCTGGCGCAGTTTCATCGGCGCTATCCCAAGATTGAGTTCCACGTGGATGTGCTGCCCAGCGCCGCCATCCTGGACGCCCTGGCCAAGCGCGTGCCGGCCCTGGGCATCTGTCTGTGCCGCAAACCGGTTGACGCGCTGGAGCGGCGGCTGTTTCTGCGCCACCATTACGCGGTCGTCTGCGGCCGTCATCATCCGCTGTTCTCCAAGCCGCGCGTCAGCCTGGAAGACCTGATGGACCAGAACTTCGTGTGCTTCGCCAGCGACCAGATCGGCGATACGCTATCGCCCTTGACGATCTTTCGCGATCAGCAGGGCTTTACCGGTCGCATCGTGGGCACCTCGCCCAATATCGAAGAGATACGCCGCATGGTGGTGGCCGGCATCGGCCTGAGTTTCTTGCCCGAACATTTGATACGCCAGGATGTGATGAGCGGTGACCTGCGCCGGCTGCCGCCCGCGGAGTCGGTGGCCGAGATCGATGTGTTCCTGACCTGGCACAAGCAACGCAAGCTGAGCACGGTGGAAGTCGCGTACCTGAGCGCCTTCGACCGTTTCCTGAACCGAATCCCGCTGGATTCGCGCGCGGGGTGATGGCGCTGGGCCGGCGCGCGCCTGCCCAGCGCGGTTACCGAAGGCGCTAACCCGCGCGCGTTTCCATGCGCCGGGCCACGCGTGACAGCGCCAGGCTGGCGCCGAAATACAGCAGCGCCACCGCCAGGTAGACCTCAACGTGATAGGGCCGCCAGTCGGTGCCCGCGACCACCGCCTTGGCCGCGCCCAATACGTCGAAGACGCCGATGATGCTGACCAGCGAGGTGTCTTTTACCGCGCCCACGAACACGCCCAAGGCGGCCGGCGCGGCGATGCGGCGGGCTTGTGGCCAGATCACCGTGGCATAGGCCGTGAACGGCCGCATGCCCAGGGCGCGCGCCGCCATCATCTGGCCGGGCGGAATCGCTTGCAATGCGCCGCGCAGCACCTCGGCCAACAGACACGCCGTATGCAGGGTCAGCGCGGCCAACGCCATGCTGAACTTGGACACGTTGCCGCCTAACAGCATGGGCAACACGAACGAGGCGAACAATAGTTGGGTCACCAGCGGCACGCCGCGCACCGCTTCGATCAGGCCGGCTGCCGCCATCGACCCGGCCCGGCTGCCGGACCGGCGCAGCAGCGCCAGCGCAAAGGCCAGCGGCACGGCGGCGGCCAGCGCGGCAATGGCCAGGATCAACGTGACCAGCAAGCCGCCCCAGCGTTGCGGCCCGATTGGCGTGCCGCCCCAGGGCCACCCGGACAAGGCGGAAACCGCGATGACCAGCAGCGTCAGAAGTAATCCAGGCAGCAGTGCCGGCAGGAACTTCGGTGGCAGCTTGGGTAGCAGCTTGGGCAGAAACTTCGGCAGCCACTTCGGCGGCAACTTCGGCAGCAACTTCGGCAGCCACTTCGGCAGCAACTTCGGCAGCCACTTCGGCGGCAACTTCGGCAGCCACTTCGGCAGCAACGCCGGCAGCGAACCTGGCGTCCACCTCGGCTGCAACGCGGCGAGCGAGCCCAGCAGGCGCCCCGGCACCGACCCGACCCGGCGCCGGCGCGCGGCCAGGCCGCCTGCGCCCAGCGTTAACGCGATGCCTGCGACCAGTGCCGCGCAGGCGACCAGCGCCGGGCCCCGGTCGCCCGGAGCCATCGTGCCAAAGACCAGCAGCGGCAGGTTCTCGCCCACGGCCGCCCAGCATGCGCCGGCGGCGCGCGCGCAGGCTTCGGGCTCGCCATGCCATACCGCGCCCAGCACGGCCCAGTCCAGCAACGCCCACGCCGCCATCGCAAGCGCCAGTGTGATTGCCACCGTCATGGCAAGCCGGAATCCGACGATCAATGCCGCCTTGATTGCCGAGGCGTACGTCGCCCTTGTTGCCAAGGTCAATGGCGCGGTGAGTGCCGATGCCAAGGCTTGTTGTGTTGCGGACGCCGTCAGCCCGTTCAGCGCGACCTGGCCAAGCTTGCCGCGCCTGCGTCGGTGGCCGTCCGTGGCGTTCCAGCGGGGTCGGTCACCCAGGCGCGGCCCGTGCGTGTCGCCCGGACCATGCCGTGCGTGGCGCGTATTCCAGGCCGACAGGCCGCCGCCCACCAGCAGCGCCAGGCTCAGGTAAATGGCCAGCGCCAGCGCAATGCCTTCCAGCGCCAGCCCCGTCTGCGTGATAGCGGTATTGATGACGGCCATCAATTCCTGGTAACCGATGGCAATGGCCAAGGTGCTGTTCTTGATCAGCGCCAGGCATTGGTTGGCGTAAGGCGGCAGCGCCACCCGCACGGCATAGGGCGCAATCACCCGCTGCATCACGGCGCGCGGCGTCAAGCCCATGGCCTGGCCGGCTTCCACCAGCCCCAGTGGCACCGCGCGCACGGCGGCGCGCACGATGTCGGCGATGTAGGCGGCGTGAAACACCACCAGCCCGATCAGCAGCGCCACGAACTCGATGCTGGGTTGCCAGCCGCCATGCAGCCCCAAGCCACGCTTGACCGGCAAGTCAATCTGCACGGCGGGCAGCAACGCCCAAGCGAACAGGACGGCGGCGGCCAACGCCGCATACACCGCGCGCGGGCAGGCGCGGCGTCGCGCCCAGGCGGCCAGCGCCAACGCGGCCATCACCACGGCGGCATACGGCAAGCAGCCATGCAAGGCAGGCAGGGCCAAGCCCCGATTGGACAGCAATACGGATGGCAACGGCGACCAGGCTTGCCGGGCATCCGGCAGCCGCAACAGCAGCCCATACCAGACGAACAATTGCAGTAACACCGGCGTGTTGCGCAGCGGGGCAATGATGGCGGCTGCGGCGCGCGCCGCCAAGGCGTTTGCCGATAGCCGCATCAAGCCCAGCGCGATGCCCAGCAACGTGGCCAGCGCAATCGCCAGGACGGCAACGGTCAGCGTGTTGACCAGGCCCGCTGCGATCGACATCCAGTAAGGATCGTCAGGCGTGACGCTCAACAGGCTTTCCGAAATGCGAAAGCCCGACGGCTGAAGCAGGAAGCCGAATCCGCCTTGCACCCCGCGCGCGGCCTGTACCCCTTCGATGTGCGCCAGCAACACGGCGGCCATGCCGCCCAGCACCAGCGTCCATGCCAGCGTGGGCAGCCAGCGGCGCAGGAAGCCGGGTGGCGCAAAGGGAAGTGTGGTTGCAGTCATTGAAGTCTTGCCCATGCAAAAGGCGGGCCCATGGCCCGCCAGCCGCGTTCAGTCCTTAGCGCTTCATTGGAATGGCGGCGAATACAGCAGGCCGCCCTTGTTCCATTGCGCATTCAGGCCACGGTCCAGTTTCAGCGGGGTGTTCGCGCCCAGGTTGCGGTCCCACACTTCGCCGTAATTGCCCACGGCCTTGATGGCGTTCTTGGCCCAGCTTTCGTCCAGGCCGAAGCTTTTGCCGATGCCCGGGTCCACGCCCAGCAGGCGGCGTACCTGTGCGTCGGTGCTTTGCGATTGGGCGTCGGCATTGGCCGACGTCACCCCCAGCTCTTCGGCGGCCACCAGCGCGTTGACCGTCCACCGCACAATGGCGGCCCAGTTGGGATCGTCCTGCCGAACGAAGGGGCCAAGCGGCGACTTGTTGATGCGTTCGGGCAGGATGACGAAGTCGTCCGGTTTGGCGGCGCGCGCCGCGCGGCTGGCGGCCAGCGTGGACGCGTCCGACAGGTACACGTCGCAGCGCCCGGCGTAGAACGCCTGTTCCAGTTCGACCAGGTTTTCAATCACCACGGGCCGATACGTCAGCTTGTTCTTCTTGAAGTAATCGACCAGGTTCTGTTCATTGACGGTGCCCGGTTGCACGCAAACCTGCGCGCCTTCAAGCTCGGTGGCGCTTTTGACGCCCAGCTTGCGCGGCACCAGAAAACCCTGGCCGTCGTAGAACACGATGCCGGCCGACGCAATGCCCAGGCCCGCGTCACGGCTGGACGTGATGGTGGTGTTGCGGTTCAGTACGTCGATTTCGCCGGACTGTAGCGCGGGAAAGCGCTGCTGCGAACTCAAGGGCACGAAGCGGGTTTTGTTCGCGTCGCCCAGCACGGCGGCGGCCAGCGCGCGGCACAGGTCGGCGTCCAGGCCGGTCCAGCGGCCGTCCTTGTTCGCAATCGACAAGCCGGCCGACCCTTGGCTGACGCCGCAAACCAGTTCGCCGCGCTTCTTGATGGTATCGACGGTGCCTGCCTGCGCCACGCCCGCGGCCAGCGCCACCGCCACGCCCGCCGCCTTCCAGAGTTGAATCAATCGCATGCCGTTCCCGTATCGTGTGTATGCAAGAAAGGCATGAATTCTAGGGGCGCGCCCGCAATATCCGAGCGACTGTATCGTCATATCAATATAAGAACTAAGCCTTATCCAGATGCGCATCGGGTCCCTAGAATTCGGCCATACCAAGTTGCAATCCACAGGAAGGCCGCGCATGAGCTGGCAGGACGAATTCAGGCAGTTATTTCCCATCACGCGTGACAAGGCCTACGCCAACATCGCCTACACCAGCCCGCTGTCGCCCAAGGTGGCCGATGCGGTGGCACAGTTTTTTGAGGGCATCACCCATGCCCGCAGCGACAAGCCGCAATGGCTGCGCGATGCCGATGCGTTGCGCGTGCGCCTGGCACGTCTGATCGGCGGCGACGCCCGGCGGCTGGCCTTCACCAAGAACACCACCGAAGGCTTGAACACCGTGGCGCAGGGCCTGCCCTGGCAACCCGGCGACAACCTGGTCGTGGATGATCAGGAACATCCCACCAATGCCTTGCCGTGGTTGAACCTGCGCCGCCACGGCGTGCAGGTGCGCGTGGCGGCGGCGACGTCGCATCGCTATACGGTGGACGATTTATGGCAGCACGTGGATGCGCGCACCCGTCTGATCGCGGTGTCATGGGTGCAGTACGGCACCGGCCTGCGTACCGACATTGCCGAGCTGGGCCGCCGCTGCGCGCAGCGCGGCATCTGGCTGGTGGTCGATGGCATCCAGGGGGCAGGGCTGCTGCGCGCGCGGGTAGACGAATGGCAGGTGGATGCCTTCGCCAGCGGCGCGCACAAGGGCATGCTGGGTCCGCTGGGCGTGGGCCTCTTGCATGTGTCGGAAAAATTGCTGGACGCGCTGGACCCGCTTTACGTGGGGCCATCGGGCGTCACTACCTTGGACAAGTCGGGCCTGCAATGGCAGGTGGGCGTGGCGGATGCGGGCGACGCGCGCCGTCTGGAAACGGGCAACCTCAACTACCCGGGCATCGCGGGTTGGGCGTGCGCGCTGGATCTGATCGAAGGCGCCGGCCCGGATCGCATCGAACCCTGGGTACTGGAACTGTCGCACGCCCTGCACGACGGCTTGCGGGCGCAGGGGGTGGCCGTGGTATCGCCGTCCGACCCCGAATTGCGCAGCACCACAACGGCGTTGCGCGTGGCCGACCCGGCCGGCGCGCTGGCGCATTTGACGCGCGCCGGTGTGGTGGCCAGCGTGGTGGAGTATGGTTACGTGCGCTTGTCCGTCGGCGCCTATAACAATCACGCGGACATCGACCGTATCCTGAGCGCCACGCGCGCCCTGGCGGCCTGATCCGCAAACTCGAATCAACGACATTCCTGGAGAGACACATGACTGAACCAAAGAAGCCCAACTGGCGCCTGGAAACCGTGGCCGTGCATGGCGGCTACCGCCCCGACCCGACCACGCGCGCCGTCGCCGTGCCCATCTATCAAACGGTTGCCTACGCGTTCGATGACACGCAGCATGGCGCCGACCTGTTTGACCTGAAGGTGCCGGGCAACATCTATACCCGCATCATGAACCCCACGACCGACGTGCTGGAGCAGCGCGTGGCGGCCCTGGAAGGCGGCATTGCCGCGCTGGCGCTGGCCTCGGGCCAGTCGGCCGTGACCTACGCCATCCTGACCATCGCGGAAGCGGGCGACAACATCATTTCGTCCAGCACGCTGTATGGCGGCACCTACAACCTGTTCGCGCACACGCTGCCGCAATACGGCATCACCACGCGCTTTGCCAACCCCAGCGACCTGGCCGCCTTCGAAGCGCAGATCGATGACCGCACCAAGGCCATCTTCGCGGAATCGGTCGGCAACCCGCTGGGCAACATCACCGACATCGCCGCGCTGGCCGACATCGCGCACCGCCATGGCCTGCCGCTGATCGTGGACAACACCGTGCCGTCGCCATACCTGCTGCGCCCCATCGAACACGGCGCCGACATCGTGGTGCAATCGCTGACCAAGTACCTGGGCGGCCACGGCACCAGCCTGGGCGGCGCCATCATTGATTCCGGCAAATTCCCGTGGGCCGAGCACAAGGCGCGCTTCAAGCGCCTGAACGAACCGGACGTGAGCTACCACGGCGTGGTCTACACCGAAGCATTCGGGCCGGCCGCCTACATCGGCCGCGCGCGCGTCGTGCCGCTGCGCAACACGGGCGCGGCGATCTCGCCGTTCAACTCGTTCCAGATTTTGCAAGGCATCGAAACGCTGGCGCTGCGCGTGGACCGTATCGTTGAAAACGCGGTCAAGGTGGCGAACTTCCTGCGTGAACATCCGAAGGTGGAATGGGTGAACTACGCGGGCCTGCCGGACCACCCCGACCACGCGCTGGCGCAGAAGTACCTGGGCGGCAAGGTGCCGGGCCTGTTCACCTTCGGCGTGAAGGGCGGCCGCGACGCGGGCGCGCGCTTCCAGGACGCGCTGCAACTGTTCACGCGCCTGGTCAACATCGGTGATTCCAAGTCGCTGGCGACCCACCCGGCATCCACCACGCACCGGCAGCTGAATCCCGAAGAGCTGCAAAAGGCAGGCGTGCGCGAAGAAACGGTGCGCTTGTCCATCGGCATCGAACACATCGACGACCTGATCGCCGATCTGGAACAAGCGTTGGCGCAGGTTTAAGCGCCGCCCGGCGGACGCTTGCGCAGGGCCGAGGGCGCAACGCCCTCGGTGCGCTGAAACACCCGGCTGAACGCCGCCTGCGATCGATAGCCCACACGCTCCGCCGCATCCTGTATGCCCATGCCCTGGCTCAGATACCGGCGCGCCACGCGCATGCGCAGCAATTGCAGCAGCTGGGCGGGTGTGGTGCCGCTTTGCAGCGTGAAGCGTCTGTGAAACGTGGCCTTGGACATATGCAGGCGGTCGGCCATGTCCTGCATGCTCCAGGGCGCGGCGGGCTGCGCCAGGATGGCTTGCAGCAGGCTGGCCATGGCGGGGTCGCGCGCCAGCACGAACAGCCCGTAGGCCTGGCGATCATGCACGGCCAGATGGCGCAGCATGAAGAAGATCAGCAGATCGGTCAGCCGTTCCAGCACCACGGGCGAGCCGCCCGGCGTGGGCGCGATGTCGGCGGTTTCGGCCAGGATCAGGTCGAACACGCCGCGCGCCGTGCGAAAGCGCTCGTCCTGGGCGCGCAGCACCAGGTAGTCGGGCAGGGTGTCGGCCAACAGGTCGGCCAGCCCCGGCCGGAATTGGAAAAAGCCGCAGGCCAGACCCGTGCCGTCGGCCTGCCGGGGCAGCAGCGGCTCCATGGCGCGGCACAGCGCGGTGCCGGGCGCCACGGCATCAAGCGGCGTCAGCGCATGCGGAATATCCCGCAGGAAAAATATGCCGTCGCCGGCGGCAAGCGTCAGCGTGTCCAGCTCGGCGCCCTGGCCGTCATGCAGTGCAACGCGGCAGCGGCCATGCAAAATCAGATGAAAGCTGGCGCGCGCGCGGCCGCTGGTGCTGGCGGACCAATTGCCGCAATACTGGCCCAGGTGATACAAGCTGGATTGCACTTCCAGGCTGGACAGAAGCAGCGCGTCGACGGCGGCTTGATCGGTAGGGGAGGCGTCGTTGGGCAAGATGGGCAGGCGTGGCGGTGGCGAAGGTGGGGGCGGAGCTTGGGGACGGTGCTGGTGACGGTAACTCGCAACTGATCTGGTCCAGTGACCGTCGCAGTTTCGGCTGGTTATAAGCGCATAGCTGAAAGTCGATAAGATCTAGCATCAAGTTGCGATCATCGCGCATTGTCGCTTGTGGCCGGGCGCCCGCACAATATTGTTTTCAACCTTGTCTTGAACGACACCCAGGAGATTCATATGGCCCGTTTGCCCGTCCATACCGCGCAAAGCGCTCCCGAATCCACGCGCGCCGCGCTGGCCGCCGCGGAGCAGGGCGCGGGATACCTGTCCAATCTGCTGGGCGTGCTGGCCAATGCGCCGGTGGCGCTGGAAGCCTATCAAACCCTGTCGCAATTGAACGCGCGCGCCGGCCTTAGCTTGCAGGAACGCGAGGTGGTGCAACTGGTGGCGGGCACGCGTCACGGCTGCACGTTCTGCGTGGCGGGCCACACCGCCATCGCCCGCAACAAGGCGCGCTTGTCGCCCGAGGTTGTCGATGCGCTGCGTGCGCAAGGCGTGCTGCCCGACCAACGCCTGCAAGCGCTGGCGGCGTTCACCGAAGCCGTGATCGACACCCGCGGGCGCGTCAGCGACGACGCACTGCAAGCGCTGCGCGATGCCGGCTATACGGACGGCAACGCGCTGGAAGTGATTGTGGGCGTGGGGCTGGCCACCATCTGCAACTTTGGCAATAACCTGGCGCAGACCCCGCTGAACGAACAGCTGCGTGACTACGCCTGGAGCGGCGCGTGATGGCGGCGCAAGCCTTGAACCCCGACGCAGGCCTGCGCCTGCCTGACGATCTGGCAGCGTGGCTGGCCGACCATGCCGACGCGCTGGACGACGGCACGCAGGACGCCGCCACTGTGCTGCCCAGGCTGGCGCGGGCCGGCATCTTTCGTATCGGCGTGCCGCAAGCGCAGGGCGGGCTGGCCGGTACGGACATTGGTGACGCCATCGAAGCCGTGTCGCAAGTGGCCGAGTATTCGGTTGCCAGCGCCTTCGTGGCGTGGGGCCAGCGTGTCTTTATCGAATACCTGTTGCGCAGCCCGAACGCGGGCTTGGCGCAACGTTGGTTGCCCGCGCTGTTGTCGGGCGAACAAGCGGGCGCCACCGCGCTGTCGAACGCGATGAAGTTCTTGTCGGGCATCGAATCGCTGCAAATCAGCGCGCGCGAATCCGAGGGCGCCTGGGTGCTGGACGGCCGCATGCCGTGGGTGACGAATCTGCGGCCCCAGGGCTTTCTGGTGGCGGCCGCCGTCAGCGCACCCGACGGCACGCCGGCCGTGGTGGCGTTGCCGCACGATATCGCGGGGCTGGTGCGCAGCCCGGACCTTTCGCTGATGGCCTTGCAGTCCAGCAATACGGCGGCGTTGGAGGTGCAGGGCGTGCGCATCGATCCGGAGTGGCTGATCCACCCTGACGCGCGCCAATATCTGCCCGGTGCCCGGCCGGCTTTTGCGGGGCTGCAATGCGGCTTGTCTATCGGCCTGGCACGGCGCGCCTTGCAGGCGGCGGCCCAAAGCGGGCAGGGGCAGGCGTCGCGGGGCATCCTGGGCGAACCCCTGGCGGCGTTGCGCGCGCAGGTGCAAGCCCTAAGCGCAAGCCTGATCGATGGGGTGCGCAGCGGGCGTTTCGTAACCGAGCCCTGGGCGTTGTTCGAGATCCGCATCGCGCTGGCCGAGGCCGCGCAGCAGGCGGTGCAACTGGAACTGCAAGCCAGCGGCGGCGCAGCGTATCTGACCAGTGCCGGTGCGGGCTTTGCCCGGCGGTGGCGCGAGGCGGCTTTCCTGCCCATCGTCACGCCTAGCCTGGTGCAGTTGAAAACCGAATTGGCCAAGCGCCAGGCCAAGCTGGCGGCCGAAGCGGCCGGGATCGCGGTATGACGGCGGGCGCGCCGCCGGTGTTGCAGGCGCGCGGCCTGGCCCTGCGCTATCCCGCCGCACCGGCGCCGGTCTTTGAAGCGGTCGACCTGGACTTGGCGCGCGGCGAAGTGGTGGCGGTGCTGGGCGCCAGCGGCGCGGGCAAATCCAGCCTGCTGCGCGTGCTGGCGGGCCTGCAAGGGGCCACTGCCGGATCGCTGCTCATGGAAGGCGCGCCGCTGACCGGCGTGCACCCGCGCGTGGCGGTGGCGTTTCAAGACCCCAGCCTGTTGCCGTGGCTGTCCCTGGAACGCAATGTGGCGTTCGGGCTGGACTTCAAGCATCAACCGGTGTTGACGGACGCGCAGCGCCGGGCGCGCGTGGACCAGGCCATTGACGAAGTCGGTCTGTCGCATGCGCGGCACCTGCGCCCCGCGCAGCTGTCCGGTGGCATGGCCCAACGCACCGCCTTGGCGCGTTGCCTGGCGCGCCAGCCGTCGGTGTTGCTGCTTGATGAGCCGTTCGGCGCGCTTGACGAAGTCACGCGTGGCGACATGCAACTGCTGCTGCGCAAAGTGGTGGCCGACTTCCAGACCGCCGCCGTGCTGATCACCCACGATATCGACGAAGCCCTGGTGCTGGCCGACCGCATCGTGCTGCTGGGCGGCGCGCCCGGCCGCATCCTGGGCACCTGGCAGGTTGACCTGCCGCAGCCGCGCGCCGACCTGTTGCCTGAAATGGGCGCGCTGCGCCTTGAAATCCTGACCCGCTTGCGCAGTGCGCTGCGCGCGGGTCATGTTGCGTCTGTACCGGCCTGACCGGATTCCGATTCCCAAGCAAGGAGTATTTGATGTGCCTGGAACACATGTCGCGTCGCGACTGGTTGAAACTATCGGCCCTGCTGACGGCAGGTGGCGCAGCGTCCTTGCTGTCGGCGTTCAACGCCCGCGCGCAAACCGAGCCGGACGCGCCCGTGCGCATCGGCTATCTGCCCATTACCGACGCCGCGCCGCTGCTGGTGGCGCATAACAATGGCCTGTTCGAGAAGGCCGGGGTCAAGGCAGAAAAGCCCACGCTGCTGCGCAGTTGGGCGCAGGTGATCGAAGCGTTTATTTCCGGGCAGGTCAACGTGGTGCATCTGCTGTCGCCCATGACCGTGTGGGCGCGCTTTGGCAGCCAGGTGCCGGCCAAGGTGGTGGCATGGAACCACGTGGGCGGGTCCGGCCTGACCGTGGCGCCCGCCGTCAACAGCGTCAAGGAACTGGGCGGCAAGACCGTCGCCATTCCGTTCTGGTATTCCATCCACAACGTCATGCTGCAATACCTGCTGCGCGAAAACGGCTTGACGCCGGTAGCGCGCAAGGACGGTTCGGCGGGTGCCGATGAGGTCAACCTGGTCGTTATGGCGCCCGCCGACATGCCGCCCGCGCTGGCGCAGAACCGCATCGCCGGCTACATCGTGGCCGAGCCGTTCAATGCGCTGGCCGAAACGCTGGGCGTGGGCAAGGTGCTGCGTTTTACCGGCGACGTCTGGCGCAACCACGCGTGCTGCGTGGTGTTCATGCACGAGCGTGACCTGGAACAGCGGCCGGCGTGGTCGCAAAAGGTGGTGGACGCCATCGTGCAGGCGCAGCTGTGGATTCGGGACCATCGGGCCGAGACGGCGCAACTGCTGTCCAAGGAAGGCATCAACCGCTACACGCCGCACGCCTTGCCGGCGCTGACCAAAGTGCTGGCACCGCCCGCGTCCGACCGAGAGCAGTACCTGGCCAGCGGTGCCATTCGCCATGCCGATTGGGATGAGCGCCGGATCGACTTCCAGCCGTATCCCTTTCCCAGCTACACCGAAGAGCTGGTGCGCCGCCTGCGCGACACGGTGATCGAGGCCGACCGGGGCTTTCTTGCCGACCTGGACCCGGCCCGCGCGGCGCGCGAGTTGGTGGACGACCGCTACGTCAAGCGCGCCATCGAATCCGTGGGTGGCCTGAGCCGCTTCGGCTTTCCCGACGCCTACAGCCGGACTGAAATGGTGCAGGCGTGACGGCACGGGAATCGCTTGCCGGCGCGGCGGTAGACGGTATGGCACAACCGGCACAACCGGCACAAACCGAGCACACCGAGCACACCGAGCGCACCGAGCGCACCGAGCGCACCGGGCACAGCGGGCACACCGGGCAAACCGGGCAAACCGAGCACACCGGGCAAACCGGGCAAACCGAGCACACCGGGCAATCGCCACAATCGCCGTCCGTGGCATCCACGACGCGGGCCGGGCGGACGGTTCGCGCCGGGGCGGGATCCCTGGGCCTGGGCGCGCGATGCGCACTGGGCCTGGGCGGCCTGGCTGCGCTGCTGGCGCTGTGGTGGCTGGGCACGGACGTGCTGTCGCCGGCCGGCGGCATGGCGCGGCGCTTTTCGCCGGGCGCCACATTCATCAGTCTGGCCGAATTGCTGACGGCGTCCGACCTGCCGATGCACATCCTGGTCAGCCTGCGGCGCATCGGCGTGGGCCTGGGGTTTGCGCTGGCCATCGGCATGCCGCTGGGGCTGGCCATCGGCAGTTGGCGCCGCCTGGAAGCCACGGTGTCGCCCGCCATGCAGTTCCTGCGCATGATTTCGCCGCTGTCCTGGATGCCGATAGCCGTGATGGTGTTCGGCGTGGGCGACGATCCGGTCTATTTCCTGCTGACGTTCGCCGCCGTCTGGCCCATCGTGCTGAATACGGCGGCCGGCGTGCAGCAGCTGGACCCGCGCTGGTTACAGCTGGCGCAGAGCGTGGCGGCCACGCGTTGGGAGACCTTGCGCAGCGTGATCCTGCCCGGCGTGCTGGGCCACATCCTGACCGGCGTGCGCCTGGCCATCGGCATTTTGTGGATTGTGCTGGTGCCGTGCGAGATGCTGGGCGTGTCGGCGGGGATGGGGTATTTCATCCTGGACACGCGTGACCGGCTGGCCTATTCAGAACTGATGGCCATGGTGTTGATGATCGGCGTGCTGGGCTTTGTGCTGGACGCGGCGGCGCGCGGCTTGTATCGGTACTGGCGCGGATAGAGCGCAGGCAGGGCGCAGGTAGGGCGTGGCTAGGGCGAGGACAGGGCGCGGATAGGGCGCGGATAGGGGCGCAGCAAGCGATGCCACTGCGCGGCGGGGTCGGCGCCCGCCGCCTGTCACTTGCGCGCGTTCTTGCCCGGCGCCGGGCAGACCACGCCGCGCAGCTTGCGTTGCACGGGGTCGCGGGCGACCGGCGCATTGTGAATGCCCGCCACGGGTATCGATTCCACCAGCGCGCCGGTGGCGTTGTTGCCGGCGTAGTGCTGGGTCTGCGTGACGGTGTAGGTGTTGGCGCTGCAATTCAAAATGATGGGCTGCGACACCGACGCGTAAGGCTGGCCGTTGGTCTCGGACACGCGCGGCTGCGCGTAAAACCAGGCCACGGTCACCGCCATCACCACCGGGCGGTCGGACATGGGCGCGATGGACGCGCTGTCGTAGAACACACCGGGCATCGCTTGCGGGTCCAGCGGCGTCCAGACCGGGTCGCCGCCAAAGGTCATGCCGGATACGCCCAGGTCGCGCGGCACGATGTTGACGGCGCAGGCGTCGGCGGGAATCGGATCGCCTTCGCGCACCGTCACCGCCGCGCAAACATCCGGCGCGACGGCTTTTACGGGCTGCCCCCAGGCGGCTGCCCCGAAAACGAGCAGGGCTAGGGTAAGCGGGGCGAGCCTTGCAATCATGTCCGGGTTCCGTGTGTGGCCGATGCGGCGTAAGAGTATGTCACGCCAGTATAGAGAACGTTGCGCAACGCGCTATAGTTTCGCCCATTCTCCAAACGCCACCGGCCAAATGGTTGGTCTTCATCCCCAGTATGTGTTGTCGCCATGAACCTTAGACTGCTTGCCAGCGGCGTCGCCATCGCCGTCGCGGCGGTCTTGGGCTATGGCATCTACCAGTTGGTGCCGATGGGCCAGCCGTTGACCCGCAGCGAAGTCATCGGCGAACTTAACGGCTTGCCGCTGGCCTCGTCCTCGCGCGTGTCGCTGCAACGGTTCGGTGAACGACAACTGTTGATCGGCCAGCGCCTGGTCGGCGCCAAGGACCTGTCCAGCCTGGAACGCGCGCCGCTGCTGGATGCGCAACTGCCCGGCTACGACGCGCGCCAGCCCCCGCCCTGGCAACTGGCCGACACGCGCAACCTGATGTATGGCGGGCAGGGCACCGGCGTGTTCGAGCTGCTGGGGTCGGTGCGCGGGGATACCGGCGTCAGCGTAATCGGCGCGCCCGACCGCGGCACGCTGTATCTGGTGACCGCTGCGCCGGCGGCCGGGCAGGGCGAGTCGCCCTCCGGCTGGGACACCCTGCGGTCGGACGACCTGGGCAAGACCTGGACCTACGCGCCCGATGTCACGCTGGGCGGCTCGCGCCAGTACACCGTATTCCTGACCGGTCAGCGCGTCATCGCGCTGGAACGCCATGAGTCCGGGCAGCGCCTCTTGGTCAGCGAAGATGGCGCCCGCCACTGGGCGGCCACGCGGCTGGACGACCAGGTCTGGCCCGACGCCAGCGCGTTCGATCGCGCGTTCCGCGAAGCCGCCGAACGGCCCGGCAACCCGCGCGCCGACGACCAATTGGCCTATGACTGGTCGCTCTATCCGCTGGACGACACGCACGCCGTCGGCTGGAGCTGGCGCACGCGGGTCAGCCTGAATGCGTCCCACGGCAACGAAGTGCTGGAGACGCGGCGTTTCGAAGTGGAATTCCAGGACGGCGCACCGCCCGGCTTTCGCATCACGCAGGGCGTGCCGCCCGTGCCCGCGCCAGCGCCGGACGACCTGTACACGCGCGACCAGGCCGTGTTTCAGACCCAGGGCGACGCCATCTATGAACTGGACAAAGCCGATCGCTCATGGCGGCGGCGCGCGGTATCGCCCAGCGTGCAGGGCACGCCAAGCTGGATCGGCGACGCCTGGTTTGGCCCCAACGCGTGGGTCATCAAGACCTACGCCGATCATTTGTTGTCGTTCAACGAATACACCAAGACGTACTTCTATACGCGCGACCACGGCAAGACCTGGCGCCCGTTTCAAATGCCGCAGGACGTGGAAACCGGCCTGATCGGGCTGGACTTGGCCGGCGACGGCCTGTTGTCGCTGGCCGAGCGCGACGGCAAGACGGTCATCCGGCGGTATCCGCTGGACTAGGCGCAGGCCGGGCCGCGTTGGCGGGCCGGAAGGCTGACGGGCAGGAAGGCAGGCAGGAAGGCAGGCAGGCAGGAAGGCAGGAAGGCAGGAAGGCAGGCAGGCAGGCAGGCAGGCAGGCTGAGGCGCGTTTGGCCGTCGCGCTATCCCCTCCGATCTATCCCGCTATTGCTCCAGCACGTATTCCGGATACCGCTTGCAGATCTCGGCCACCTGGCTCAGCGTGCCCGACAGATGCTCGCGCAGCACGCGCTGCGCGCCGGCCGGGTCTTGCGCCACGATGGCGTCCAGCAGGCGTTGATGGTCGTCCATGATGCGTTCAGCCTTGCCGGCCTCGGGCAGATGCAGGCGACGCAAGCGATCCAGGTGCCCGCTGTAGCGCTGCTCCAGTTCCCACAGGCTGTGCACGCCCGCCGCCGTGTGCATGTCGCGGTGAAACGCCTGATCGGCGTTGATGAACTGCTGGTATTGCCCGCTGGCGTGGCTGGCGTGCTGCAAGTCGATGCTGGCTTGCAGGCGCTGGTGCAGGATGGGGTCGGGCCGTTGCGCCAGCATGTGCACGATTTCAAGCTCCAGCGATTGCCGCAGGAAATGCGCCTGGCGTGCCGCCGGGATGTCGATGCGGCTGACCACCGTGGTGTGCTGCGGATAAATCTCCACCAGCGCCTCTTCCGCCAGCCGCATCAGCGCGTCACGAATCGGCGTCTGGCTCAGGCCATACGTTTCGGCCAGCGTCACGCGGGACAGGGGCGCGCCGGGGGCGAGCTCCAGCGACACGATCTGTTCGCGTAGATGTTCGAAGACCTGGGGCGCCGCGTGGCGCGAACGGTCCAGTCTTAGCTTGGGGCTTTGCATCGCTGGCCTGGCGGGGTACGGGGGTAGAGCCCGCAGTGTAGCGGGTTTCCACCTAGCTGACGCACTAATGTATTAGTGTTTAAATGGCTTCATCCCCACCACGCCTTTCTTTATTCCCCCATGAAACGTACCTACGAAAGTCTGCGCAGCGCCGCCTGGATGGCCAAGGATGACCTGCGTTCGTTCGGCCACCGTTCACGCATGATGCAGATGGGCTACGGCCCGGACGACTGGGTCGGCCGGCCCATCATCGCCATCGTCAACACCTGGTCGGACCTGAACCCCTGTCACAGCCACTTCAAGCAGCGCGTCGAAGACGTGAAGCGCGGCGTGTTCCAGGCGGGCGGCTTTCCGGTGGAGCTGCCGGCGATCTCGGTGTCGGAATCGTTCGTCAAGCCCACCACCATGCTGTATCGCAACTTCCTGGCCATGGAAACCGAAGAGCTGCTGCGCAGCCACCCGGTCGATGGCGCGGTGCTGATGGGCGGGTGCGACAAGACCACCCCGGGCCTGTTGATGGGCGCCATCAGCGCCGGGCTGCCGTGTGTGTACGTGCCCGCCGGCCCCATGCTGCGCGGCAACTGGAAGGGCAAAATCCTGGGATCTGGCTCGGACGCGTGGAAGCTCTGGGACGAACGCCGCGCCGGCAAGATCACGCAAGAACAGTGGACCGAAGTGGAAGGCGGCATCGCGCGCAGCTACGGCACCTGCATGACGATGGGCACGGCCAGCACCATGACGGCCATTGCGGAAGCCATCGGCATGACGCTGCCGGGCGCTTCGTCGATTCCGGCGGCTGACGTGAACCACATGCGCATGTCCGCCGAATGCGGCCGCCGTGTGGTGGAAATGGTCTGGGACGATCTGACCCCGCAACGCATCCTGAACATGGCGTCGTTCAAGAACGCCATCAACGTGGCCATGGCCATGGGCTGCTCGACCAACGCCATCATCCACCTGGTGGCCATGTCGCGCCGCGCGGGCCACGCCGTCGGCCTGGAGGACTTTGATGCCGCCAGCCGCAAGGTGCCCGTCATTGCGAACATCCGGCCCAGCGGCGACACCTACCTGATGGAAGACTTCTATTACGCCGGCGGCCTGCCCGCGTTGATGACGCGCCTGGAAGGGCACCTGGACCTGTCGGCCATGACGGTGACGGGCAAGACGCTGGGCGAGAACATCGCGGGCGCCGAGGTCTATAACGATGACGTGATCCGCAAGCTGGACACCGCCATCTACGACGAAGGCGCGCTGGCGGTTTTGCGCGGCAACATTGCGCCGGACGGCTGCGTCATCAAGCCCAGCGCCTGCGCCCCGCAGTTCTTGCAGCACACCGGCCCCGCGCTGGTGTTCGACGACTACCCCAGCATGAAGGCGGCGGTCGATGACGAGAACCTGGACGTCACGCCCGAACACATCATGATCCTGCGCAATGCCGGCCCCCAAGGCGGCCCGGGCATGCCGGAATGGGGCATGCTGCCGATCCCGACCAAGCTGGTCAAGCAGGGCGTGCGCGACATGCTGCGCCTGTCTGACGCACGCATGAGCGGCACGAGCTACGGCGCCTGCATCCTGCACGCGGCGCCCGAGTCCTACGTGGGCGGCCCGCTGGCCTTCGTCAAGACGGGCGACCTGATCACCGTCGACGTGCCGGCGCGCAGCATCCACCTGAACATCAGCGACGAAGAACTGGCCGCGCGCCGCGCCGCCTGGACGCCGCCGCCCAAGCGCTATGAGCGCGGCTACGGCTGGATGTATTCCAAGCACATCCTGCAAGCCAACGACGGCTGCGATTTTGACTTCCTGGAAACCGAATTCGGCGCACCGGTGCCGGAGCCCGAGATCTTCTAAGCGCAACGGCGGGCAACTGCCCGCCGCGCCGATTCGTTATCGCCTTTCATTTTTGCGAATTCATTTTTGTGATTTCAATTTTGTGATTTCAATTTTGTTTTCCGCATTTTGCCCGGAGCCATCGTGTCCCAAATGAATCCCGAAACCCGTGCCCGCCTGTCCGGCATCAGCACGGCCACCCTGTGCACGGCGCTGTTCAAGCGCGGCCTGCGCAACCAGTTCATCCAGGATGTGCGTCCGCTGAACGCCAACCTGCCCAACATGGTCGGCCCCGCGTTCACGCTGCGCTACATCCCGGCTCGCGAAGACCTGAACACCATCAAGGTGTTCGAAGACCGCTCGCACCCGCAGCGCGTGGCGGTTGAGACCTGCCCGGAAGGCGCGGTGCTGGTCATGGACAGCCGCAAGGACGCGCGCGCCGCGTCCGCCGGCTCCATCCTGGTGACGCGGCTGATGAAGCGTGGCGTGGCCGGCGTGGTGACCGACGGCGGCTTTCGGGATTCGCCTGAAATCGCCGAGCTGGGCTTTGCCGCGTATCACCAGCGCCCCTCGGCGCCTACCAACCTGACTTTGCACCAGGCGCTGGACATCAACGCGCCCATCGGTTGCGGCGACGTGGCTGTGTGGCCGGGCGACATCGTCGTGGGCGACCGCGAAGGCGTGGTGGTGATCCCCGCGCATCTGGCCGATGAAATCTCGGTCGAAGCCGTGGAAATGACCGCGTTCGAAGACTTCGTGACCAGCCAGGTGCAGCAGGGCGCGTCCATCCTGGGCCTGTACCCGCCCACCGACCCGGGCACCAAAGACAAATTCGCCGCCTGGCGCAAAGCGCAGGGGCGGTAAGCCAAAACACCAGGCCAAACACCAGGCCAAACACCAGGCCAACCCCTCAAGCCAAGGCCACCGAGCCTTGCCGCCGGCCATGCGGCCGGCGACCCCATACCTATAAGCAATAAATCAAGGCAGGAGACAAACCATGAACATGCAACGACGCAGTGCGTTGGCCGCGCTGCTGGCCGGCGCCGTCCTGGGCACGCTGGCCACCGCGGCAAGCGCCGCCGACTGGCCCGCGCAAAAGCCGATTTCCTATGTGGTGCCCTTTACCGTTGGCGGGTCCACCGACGTGGTGGGCCG
The DNA here is from genome assembly GCF_059760425.1 of Achromobacter sp. RT286_PF. NCBI lineage: Bacteria > Pseudomonadati > Pseudomonadota > Betaproteobacteria > Burkholderiales > Alcaligenaceae > Achromobacter > Achromobacter sp. RT286_PF. The sequence continues at coordinate 16,980 of NZ_JCBAMR010000005.1, read as the reverse complement.
CGTGCTGGCCCAGAAACTGGGCGACCGCCTGCACCAGAACGTGATCGTTGAAAACAAGCCCGGTGCGGCCGGCGGCATCGGCGCCACTTACGTGGCCAAGGCGGCGCCCGACGGCTACACCTTGTTCGGCGGCACCATCAGCACGCACGCCATCAACGCCAGCCTGTACAAGAACCTGAAGTACGACCCGGTCAAGGATTTCGAACCCGTTTCGCTGATCGCGTATCTGCCCAACGTGTTGCTGGTGGACCCGAATCTGGGCGTGAACTCGGTGGCCGATCTGATCGCGCTGCTCAAGCGCGACCCCGCCAAGCGCACGTTTGCCTCGTCCGGCGCGGGCACGTCCACCCATCTGGCGGGCGAATTGTTTTCCAGCATGATCGGGGTGCCGCTCACGCATGTGCCGTACAAGGGCACGCCGCCCGCCATGGTCGATGTGTCCTCGGGCGCGGTCACCTTCATGTTTGACCAGATGACCGCCGCGCTGCCGCTCTTGCAAACGGGCAAGCTCAAGCTGCTGGCCGTGACCACCAAGGACCGCATTTCGCTCGCGCCCAACGTGCCCACGATGCAGGAAGCCGGCGTGCCGGGCTTTCAGATGGCGTCCTGGCAGGCGGTGTACGCGCCCAAGGGCACGCCCAAGCCGATCCTGGACAAGCTGGCCGCCGAAATCGCCATCATCCTGAAAGAACCCGACGTGCAGGAAAAGCTGGGCAAGACCATGGGCATGGAACTGGTCGGCAGCACACCCGACCAGTTGCGCGCCTTGATGGCCACCGAGATTCCGCGCTGGGCCGAAGTGGTGAAAAAATCCGGAGCGACGGTGGAATAGGCCGTATCAACGGATGGCAAAACGCCCACGGACGCGAAAGCGGCGTGGGCGTTTTTCTTGGGGCGGGACGCGGACCCAGTCAGTTGATCTTGATATTGCGTTCCTTCACCAGCGTCTTCCACTGCGCTGTTTCCTTAGCCAGATGGTCGCGCAGCGCGTCCGGGGTGCTGCCGATCGATTCCGCGCCGATGGAATCCAGCGTCGCCTTGACCTTCGGTTCGGCCAGCGCGGTGCGCATGGCTTGGTTCAATTTCGCCACCACCTCAGGCTTGGTGCCGGCCGGCGCAAAGGCCGCAAACCACGGCATCAGTTCATAGCCCGCCACGCCGGCCTCCTGCATGGTGGGCACGTCGGGCAGGGCGGCCGAACGCTTGGCGGTGGTGACGCCCAGCGCGCGCAGCTTGCCCGTCGCGATGTGCGGCTTGGCCGACGTGATGCTGTCGAACATGTAGTCCACCTGGCCGCCCAGCAAGTCGGCAACGGCCGGGCCGCTGCCCTTGTACGGCACGTGCAGCATGTCGACCCCGGTCATCGACACGAACAGTTCGCCCGCCAGATGAATCGACGTGCCGACTCCCGCCGATGCGTAGGTGTAGTGGTTGGGCTGCGCGCGGGCTTTCGTGATGACGTCCTGCACGCTGGTCGCGCCCGTGCGTGCCGGGTTGGTCACCAACACGTTGGGCACGACCGCCAGCAACGAGATCGGCGCAAAGTCCTTGATGGGGTCGTAGTTCAAATCCGCGTACAGCGCGGGGTTGACCGCCATGCCGTTGGCCACGATCAGGATCGTGTAGCCGTCCGGCTTGGCGCGCGCGACGCTGGCCGCACCGATGTTGCCGCCCGCGCCCGCGCGGTTTTCCACGATGACCGAGGTGTTGAGCTGCTTGCTCATCGATTCGCCCAACGTGCGCGCGATGCTGTCCATGGCGCCGCCGGGCGGGAACGGCACGACCCACTTGATGGGATGGTCGGGGTAACTGTCGGCCAGCGCGGCCGACGCGCCGCTTATCAGCGACAGGGCCACGACGGCGCGGGCTACGGGTTTGATCACATGGCGCAGGCGCATGGTTGTCTCCAAGGTGCTTGGTTTATTCAGGACGCGCTCTTGTCGGGCGGCGCGGCTTTGTCTTTGTGTGGGCGGCCCCACGCTTGCTGGATTCATACTTTTCCAGCCGAAGGGCCAGCAATCTTCGCAGTATGGCTTGTGCTTTTCCTTGGCGTCCAAGACTATATGGGTTTCCATTCATACCTTTCCAGTCTAGGTGGTCCATGCAACTGAGGCACTTGCGTTACTTTCAGGCCGTGGCGGAAGAGGGCAGCTTCACCCGCGCCGCCGCGCGTTTGCATATCGCCCAGCCGCCGCTTAGCCGCCAGATCCGCCAGTTTGAAGATGAACTGGGCGTGGTGCTGTTCGAACGCACCACGCGCGCGCTGCGGCTGACCGAAGCCGGCCGCTTTCTACTGGAACAGTCGCGGCTGTTGACCGCGCGCCTGGAAGAAGTGCTGGAAGGCACGCGCCGCCTGGGCCAGACCCAGCGCCGCTGGTTCGGCATCGGGTTTGTGCCGTCGACGCTGTATGGTTTTGTGCCGGAACTGATCCGCCAACTGCGCAGCGCCGACCCGCAAGTGGAAGTGGGCCTGACCGAGATGACCAGCCTGCCGCAGATCGAAGCGTTGAAGGCCGGGCGCATCGACCTGGGCATCGGCCGCATCCTGCTGGATGACCCGGCCATCGAACGCCGGGTGCTGATGACCGAACCGCTGATGGCCGCCGTGCCCTTGCATCACCCCTTGGCGGGACTGGCCAGCGTGTCCGTTGACCGCCTGGCGCAAGAACCCTTCGTGCTGTATCCCGCGCGCCCACGCCCGAACTTCGCGGATCACGTGCTGGGGCTGTTTCGCGCGGGCGGGCATGCGCTGCAAGTCGTGCAGGATGCCAACGAATTGCAGACGGCAATCGGCCTGGTGGCGGCGGGTCTGGGCGTGTCCGTGGTGCCGGCGTCCGTGCAGCGTTTGCAGCGGCAGGACGTGGTGCACGTGCGCATCGAGGGGGACGGCTTCGTGTCGCCGGTTATCGCCAGCTATCGCAAGGACGACGGGTCGGAATTCCTGGCGCATGCGCTTAGGCTTGCACAGTCGCTGGCCGTGCATGGCGCGGCGGACGCCTGACCGCTTTGCGCGCGTCAGAAGCTCACCGCCAGGCCTACTGAAAACCCCGACACGTTGTTGCCGAACACATAGCGGCCCACCAACCGCGTGCGGGTGATGATGACGTCATACGCGCTGGAATCAAGCTCCAGCCCGGCGCCCACCGACGTCAGCCGGTCAAACCCCAACACGCCGCGCTGGTCGCCCAGGAATTCCGAATGCGTCAGCTCCAGCACATAGCGCAGCGGGCGTTGCAGCAGGGTGATCCCCGTGGGTGCCCGGTAGCGTGCCCACAGGTTGGCCGATTGCGCGATGGCGCTGCCCTGCACGGCGGCCGAACTGGCAAAGCTCTTCAGGCGGATGTCCGAATAACGCAGCTCTATGTCCACCTCGTAGCCCGGCCGGTAATGCTCGTAGTCCAGCATCAAGGACCCGCCCAGGCCATAGGCGTTTAGCGATCCGCGGTCCAGGAAGGTGACGTCCTTGCCCGTCTGGCGGCCCACGTACCAGCTTGCCGCGCGCAGGTCGCTGGTGACGTTGCCCAGCGCAACGTTGAAGATGGGTCGCAGCTTCAACTCGTCGGTCAGCTTGAAGTCCCAACCGATGCCGCCGGTGGCCGACAGGCTGTTCCATTTGGTGGGGATGTTGCGCGACTCGGTACCCTGGGTGGCCACGAAGGTGGGGTCGTAGCGGCTGCCGGCCAGCACCCCTTCCAGGTAGATCGGCACCGACTTTGAAATGGTGTCGCCGCCACCCAGCTGCGTCATGAAAAATTCGCTGGACCCCGACGTGGACCCGCCGCCGCCAATGGACAGCGAACTGGTCGTAATGTCGGGCACGATGGAATACGACATCAAGGCCAGCACGCCGTTGGCGCGCTTTTGCAGGTCGTCCTGCGTCAGGCGCAGCGTTTGCGCGCCTGCATCCGGGCCCACGACGCAAGCCACCGCCGCAACCACGCACGCCGACGCACGCGCCGACAGGGCGCGCGCGCGTGTCACGGGCGCGCCCCGGATGGCTCGCCGCCCATGGCCTGGCGCTGCGCCATCAGCAGGACGTCGCTTTGGTCGATGCGTATCACGCCGATGCGCGGAAATTCAAAGTCGACAATGATGTACAGCGCCGCCGTCATGACCAGCGCATAGATGATCTGGTGTAGCAGGGTGTCGCGATGCGCGCTGGCCAGGTTCAGGCCGATCAGGCAGGCGCACACCAGCGCCAGGAATCCCAGGAACACATACGTCATCGCGGGCGGGTGCACCTTCTGCGCGACGATTTGCGCCGAGGACACGTCGAACATGTCGTTGACGGCGCCGATGTAGGATGCCGCGAACGGCGGCACGGCGTTCCTGGCAGCCGCCATGGACGTCTTCCATATTTCGTTCTGCAAGGCCGACGCCTTGGCCGCGATGGCGTCACGATGATCCAGATCGGCCACGTGCCGGTAGTAGTTGATGCGTTCGTCTACGTAGCGGCGAAACTGGTCGCGCAGTGGCGGCTGGTCGGGCGCGTTCAGCATATCGATGCGCAGCCAGGCGGTGCCGATGGCGTTGACCTCTTGCACGAGCAGGTTGCGGCGGTCGGCCATGCGCTGGGCCGCGCCCGAAAAGGTGAAGGCGATCAGCAAGCCCAGCAACGCGAAGACCGACGCTTCGATTGCCGCCGAACCGGCGCGGCTTTTCTCGTCCATGTCGTGCCGATGGCCCAGGTAGCGGCCGACGCGGATCGCGCCAAGCAGAAGAAAGAAGAATACGGCTGCGCACAATGCCAGGATCAATGAATAGCTCACGTTGCCACCTTGCCTTCGGGGTTGGTTGTATGGACGTGCCGGGTATTCCATCGGGTAACGCGGTTGCGTCCGTTTTGTTTGGACGCGTACAAAGCCTGATCGGCGCAGGTAACGGCGGCTTGGGGCGATGCCGCGTCTTGTGGCCACAAGGCCAGCCCCACGGACACCGTCACCTGGCCCACGCCGGGCGGCATGTCGGTGCGCGCGACTCCCGCGCGGATGCGCTCGGCCGCGGCCATGGCCACGGCTTCGGCGGCGTCCGGCACGATCACCACGAATTCCTCGCCGCCCACCCGAAACGGCCGGTCTTGCTGGCGTACGCTGGCGCTCAACGTGCGCGCCAGTGCAATCAGGACCTGATCGCCCGTGGGGTGGCCGTGGGTGTCGTTGATCTGCTTGAAATGGTCGACGTCCAGCGCAATGATCGCGAAAGCGGTGCCGGCGCCCACCAGTTCATCCAGCCGCAGGCGCATGGCGCGTCGGTTCATCAGGCCGGTCATCGGGTCCGTCAGAGATTCCGTATTCAGCCTGCCGACTTCGTGCCGGTGCTGCGCCAGCCGGGCCGCCAGGGCGGTGCGCAAGGCATCGGCCTCGGCGTACCAGGCGCGGGGGCCGTTGGAGGTCAGCCCCGGGGCGTCGGCCGCGACGGGGGTGGCCAGCGCGCGGGTCAGGCGCGTCAGCGGGCGGGCGATGGCGTAGGCCAGGGCACTGACCGCGATCAAGGTCAGCAACACGGCGGGGATGGCCAGGCGCAGGGACTCGTACAGCAGCGCCTTCAACGGCGACAGCGCGTGGTCCAACGGCCGCTGCACGACCACCGCCCATTTACCCTTGCCCAACGGCGCGTAGCCGGTCAACAGGACATGGCCGTCGGCGTCTGTCACCTGAGCCGAGCCGGGGGCGGTCATGGTCGGCGTGCCGGCGGGGGTGTTGCCCGGCACGATGGCCAAGGGCGTGTTGGCGTCGCGGCTGTACAGCGCCTGGCCGGCGCTGTTCACCAGGTATACCTGGGTGCCGTCGGCATAGGGATGCTGGCCGATCAGCTTGTCGATCTGGCTGCCGCGTTCCAGGATCACCACGGCCGCAAGCGCGCCGCCATCGGGAAGGGGATTCACCAGCGTCAGCGTCGCGTGTCGGCCGTCGGGCTGACCGTCGGGCTGACCGTCTGGTTGACAGCACGGGCGGACCCATTCGCCGATGCGATGTTCCGCAACGCGCAAATCGTTCAGGCTATTGATGGCGGCTAGCGTGCCAGGGCTGTTCTCGCCGCGCGCCGTGACCGTGCCCTGCGCGTCGGCCAGCAGGACGGCCGAAACGCCTTCGATCCTTGAGGCCAGGCGGGCAAGTTCGGTTTGCCGCTGCGCCCCGGACAGTTGGCCGGCCGTAAACGCGTCGGCGCCCACGTCCAGCTGACGGTGGACGGCGGCAAGGTACAGGGTGATGACTTCGGAGAGTTTCTGGGCGTACGCCCGGTTCGATTCCAGCGCGTTGCGCACGGCTTGCGCCTTCTGGACCTGGTAACCGGCGACCAACGCGTTGGCAAAGCCCACCGCTACGCTGAGTACGGCCAGCGCAATCAGGACCGCCAGCAAGCTCACTTTCCTTTGTGTCGCCATGTCGTTGGACAGTCCTGGTCTGCGGCCGCAGGATTCGGATGCGTTGCCGTTCCGGTGAATGGCGACGCGGGCGGGATGGTGAAATCCGCGAATGCAGAATAACGAAGTCTGTTTGGTTTTTCCAGACTTTCAGTTTGTGGCCGTTGCTTTTTTCGGGCGTACGCCAAGAAAAAGAAGCGAACCCGCGATGGCCGCCACCAGGCCGGGCAAGGCGCCAATCTGCAAGGAATCACCGATCGAACGCAGCCGGTCCACGCCGGTAAGCTGCAACATGAACACGAAGCCGTACAGCGCGCCAGCGCCGCATACGGCCGCGAACACCGGCCAGCTGGGCGCGGACCGCTTCAGCGCGCCCGCCGTCATGCCGCAACACAGGGCGGGCAGGCCGCCCAATAGATACGCCGCCCACACGCCTTCCAGGTTTTGCAGGCTGTCCGGAATTTTCACGACCAGCGGCACGACAGCCAGACCGATCAGGGGCCCGATGGCGGCATACAGCAGCCCACCGGTCACCACGCGCAATCCAAGCACGCGATAGGGTTCGGCCGGGCGCGGGCGCGCGACCCGATAAATGAGGATGGCCGCAGTCATCACGGCGGGAAAACCGAGCAGGAATACATTCATCGCGCGATTGTTGCACGCGCCGTTTGCATCCGACCAGGGGCTTCAGGCGGCGATGGCCCAGGAGGTGTCGGGGCCGGGGCATTCCGGCAGCGCGATGTCGCTATGGCCCGGCCGCACCCACCGCACTCGCTCACGCGTTGCATCAATGCAACCGCCTTCGGCGTACACCCCTTGCGGGTCGCGGATGCGCGCCATGCGCGACAACACGGCGGCGGTGGCGGCGGGGTCCGCCAGGGTCTGCCGGACCCGGGCCTGCACGATCGCTTCGTCCATGCGCGGGGTGCCGGCTTCATCCCTGAACAGGCCATGGCGCCAGTGAAAAATCTCCACGCACTTGGACGTCAGGGTGTAGGGGCGGCCGCGCTCCCAGAAATTGTTGAACAGCCCGTTGCCCAGATAAAACACCCAGGACCCTTCAAAGCCTTCCACGTCGGACGAGGCCGCGTCGGGGTTGCGGAACCACAGGCGGTCGCCGGGAACATAGAAGCGTTGCGGCAGCGGCGCGTCCATCGACCCGTACTCGTGCAGGAACGCCTCATGAAAGCGCCCCGACATGACGGCGCGCGTTTCCCATTGGCGCTGAAGCCGGCGGCCAAGTTCAGGGTTGGCGTGCTGAAGTTCCTGCGCAATGCCCAGCACCGTCACGTACTCGGTGGCGCGATAGCAGGAAAACGCGTACCGCTGGCCCGACGCGTCGGGCTGGGTGGCCTTTTGCAGGCCCTGGATCAAGGACCGCCCGGGCAGCACGGTAAAGCCGCGCGCTTCGTCGTAGGTCCAATAATCGTCCGGGCGCTCGGCGTGTTCGGTGTCGAAGGCCAGCGCGGTCTTGCGCGCGGCCTGCACAATGTAGCGGCGGATGCGCACCGCCGACTGCAATTCGGCTACATCGGGAAAGGTGAACGCCACCGGGCTGGCCAGCATGGCCAGCAGGATTTCGCAGTCCAGGTCGCCGTCATGGGTCTCGGTGCGCAAGCCCAGTTGCCGCGCGAACTGCGTGGTGTCATGGTCCGGGGCGTAGGCCTGCGCAAAGGCGTGGTGCAACCAGCCATGGGCGCCGGGCGAAGCGCCCGTCAAACCCGAACAGTTCGCTGCCTGACGCAGGCCGGCCTGCGCCAGGAACTGCGTCAACTCGTGCAGCGCGATGCCTGCGTGGTGAAAATCCGGGGACTCAATGCGTATCCCGCCCCGATGCTGGGAAACCAAAGCCTGCTGCAACAACCGCATGAACATCCAACCCGAAAAGCGGAATAAATTCCATGCGGAAATTGTAGGCAGGCGGGCTTAATAGCACCTGTACGAAAGCTGTATTACAGCTGTATTGAAGCGGTATTGAAGCGGTATTGCCGCTGGGGGCAGCGGCATTGCCTTACTTCGCGACGTACGCCTTGCTGGCCGGGTCGAAGACATAAGCCGTGATGTCCGCCGCGCCCAGCTGACGCGTCTTGTTGGGGCCTGAAATCGTCGTGCCGCTGGGTTTGACGGTCACGGTGGGCATGTCCTGCTTGCCATCGTTGGAAAACACCAGCTCGCCCTTGCTGGACGTGCACGGCATGACGTCGCCGTCGGCGCAGGCGGCGCTGTTGTCCTCGCCGGTCAGCAGGCTGCCCACGTACGTCCAGACGTGGCCGTCCACTTCTTCCTTGAGCCGCTCGGGGTTGAAGACCAGCAGCGCGTAGCCGGTGCTGGTGATGCCATTGTCGAAATTGGTGGTGGGCACGGCCAGCAGCAGCTTGCCGGCGGGCGTGCGAAATTCCAGCGGCTTGCGGCGCGTGTCCACGTCTTCGCCGCGTTCGTACGCGCCGAATTCGCCGATGGTGGGTTCCATGCCGCGAAACTTCCAGGGCCGTTCAGAGGCCGGGTCCGTCAGCACGAAGGTCGCTTCGGTCAGGTTGACCCGGGTGCCCGGGCCCACATCGTCTTCACCCGGCTTGCCGTAGCGGTCCGCCGTGTCCCACGCAAAGCCGGTGTAGTAATGCGTACCCTCGGATTCGAAGGCGTGCCCGAACCAATACGTGGCGACACTGCCGTTGGCCACTTCGTAAGTCGTCTCGCCCTTGCCGTCTACGTCGTAGATGGCGTACAGCATGGACGGCACATCCGGCGGCGCTACGCGGGCAGCGGCGGCTTGGGATATCGGGGCGGGCGCGTCGTTCGCGGCCAAGACGGGCGACGCCGCCAAGGTCACGCTGGCGGCGGCAAGCAAGCTCGCCAGGATGCTGCGAACGGGCAGGTTGGCCTTCGAAGAGGGTGTCATAAAGGTCGCGCTTTCCTTTTGTTTTCTTGGAATGCAAAGGCGGGTAGGGCAGACGGCATGCCCACGCGGCAAGCCGGAAAACCACCATGCCCCACCGCGTGCGCTGGCGAGTATAAGGGCGCGTGTTTGCCCCTGGGCTTCACGATATTTCAGGTATTACGACACCGTTACATTTGGGTCGTGGCAGGCTGCGCGACGGCTAATCCGCACCGGATCGGGCGACGTAGGGCTCGGGGGTGGCGGACAGCACCGGTTCGGCGGCGTCGGTGCCTGGGACGACGTTGGTCAGGTCTTCGGTCATTTCGTGATCCAGCGCGCCTTGCACCAGGTCTTCGGTGACGCGCATTTCCACGCCGGCCGGGGACATCTGCGCGGCGGCGGCGAAGGGGGCGACGGGGGCGGGGGCGGGGCGTTCGCCGCGTCGCCACACGAAGAAGGCCAGCAGGCCCAGGTTCAGGGCGGTGAAGCACCAGAACAGGCCAGCGGCGCCGAACTTGTCCATCACTTGTGAGATTGCCAGCGGGCTGAGGGCCGAGCCCAGGGAATTGATCAGCAGCAGGCCCTGGATCATGCGCACCAGCGCGTCGGCGGGCGCGCGGTCGGCGGCGTGGCTGACGGCTACCGGATAAATCGCGAAGATGCCGCCGCCCAGCAAGAACAGCAGCACCATCAACAGCGGCGAGCCGGCGGGCAGCAGCAGGATCAGCAGGCTTAGGACGGTGCAGAACACCGCCAGGGCGATCAGCACCACCTGGCGGTCGCGCAGGTCGGACCAACGGCCCACGGGATATTGCAACACCATCGCGCCCAGGATCACCGCGCCCATCATCTTGCCCACGTCGGCCACGTCCAGGCCGATGCGTTGCAGGTACAGCGGCAGCAGCGTGTATACGGCGGCAATCGCCACGCCGGAGCCGAAGCAACCCATCACGCCGGTGGGCGTCATGCGGATCAGATGCTGCGGCATCAGCGGTTCGACGCGTTCGACCAACGGCGAGATGCGCGGAATGATCACCATCGGCATGACGGACAAGGACGCCAGCAGGCCCGCGATCATGAAGGGCGCCATGTCGCCCAGCTGTGTGATGGCACCCAGTTGCACCTGCCCCAGCATGCCGGAGCCATACAGCGCAATCATGTACAGCGCCAGCAGGCGGCCGCGCATCTTGGGGTCGCCGGCCAGGAGTAGCCAGCTTTCCACCACCAAAAACACGCCCACGCAGGCCCAGCCGTTGATCAGGCGGAGCACGAACCAGGCGGTGGGGCCGTAGATCAGGCCCTGCAACAACACGGTGACGGCAATCAGCGACGCAAAGCTGCTGTAGGCGCGGATGTGGCCGATACGCACGATCAGGCGGTCGTTGAAGATCGCGCCCAAGGTCAGGCCGATAAAGTACGACGACGAGACCAGGCCGATGACGGTGGCCGATTCACCGGCCGCGTCCAGGCGCAGGGAGGTCAGGGAGGAAATGAACGCGTTGCCGATACAGACAACGAACAGACCGAGTAGCGGCCCAAGGACTAGGGCCAACAACTGCCGAAACATGAAATTCTCGAGGCGGGGAGCTAAGCGATGCGGCCGGGGCGGCCGAAGGCGAGGAAGGGGGGGCGGGGCGATTGTAGCGATATCGCCGTCCATCCGCTTGGCGCCCGCCACATCACCCCCCCGCCAGCACCGCCTGGCGAAATTCTTCCATCAACGGCGACCACGTCGTGCCGCGCCGCGAGATCAAGGCGATGCTGCGCCGTAGCGGCGGGCCCAGCGACACCGGCAACACCACCACGTCGGCGCTTGCGGCCAGCGCGCTTTGCGGCAGCACGGCCAGCAGCTCGGCGTCGGCCAATATCTTCAGCGAGCCTTCGGAGAAATGTTCCACTTCCAACGCCGCTGCCGGCAACGCCAAGCCGGCTTCCGCGAAACGCGCGTCCAGCATCTGCCGCGCGACGGACGTCGGGCGCGGCAAGATCCAGCGTTGGCCCGCCAGGTCGCGCAGCGGGACGCGGGCCTTCGCGGCCAGGGGATGGCGCCTGCCTGCCGCCACGCACAGCGGGTCTTCAACCATGATTTCGTGGTGCAGGGTAGGCGGGCCGTCGGCGTAGATCGGGGTCACGGCAAGGTCCAGCTTGCCGCTTTCCACTTGCGCGTTCAGATCGTCCGACAGGCCTTGCACCAGTTGTACGCGCAGCGCCGGCCGGCGCGGCAGTACGCGCTTGAGAACAGGCATGACCACGCTGTCCACCGTGGCGCCGGTGGCGCCGATGCGCAGCAAGCCGGCTTCGCCCACGCGCAGTTCCATGGCGTGGCGCACCGCGTCGCGGTATTCGGCCCACAGCCGCTTGGCGTGTTGCAAAAAAACCGTGCCTTCGGAGCTAAGCGCCAGGCCGCGGCCGTGCCGCTGCATCAGGGTCAGGCCGGTGTCGGCCTCTAGCCGCCGCAACGACTTGGACAGCGCCGGTTGGCTGACGCCGCACGCCGCCGCCGCGCGTTCCAGGTGGCCGTGCTCGACCGCAGCCAGAAAATACTCAATATCGCGCAGGGATAGATTCATGAACGCCAGGAATTCCAGAACACACTTTTTGGAATATTACGCGCGGCGCCCGACCCTAGAATCCGGACATACCCCAGACCCCTACCCATAGAGAGCCGCGCGTATGCCAAACCGCCCCAACATCGTTTTGATCGTCGCCGACAACCTGGGCTGGGGCGAGCTGGGTTGCTACGGCGGCGGCGCATTGCGCGGCGCGCCCACGCCCAACATCGACCGCCTGGCCACCCAGGGGCTGCTGCTGCACAACTTCAACGTTGAAAGCGATTGCGTGCCGACGCGCTCGGCGTTGATGAGCGGGCGCCACCCGATCCGCACCGGCTGCCTGCAATCGGTGCCGCCGGGCCTGCCGCAAGGGCTGACCCGCGACGAAATCACGCTGGCGCAACAACTGTCCGGCCAAGGCTACGCCACCGCCCATTACGGCAAATGGCACTTGGGCGATATCCCGGGACGTTACCCGTCGGATCGCGGCTTTGACCATTGGTACGGCATTCCGCGCACTACCGACGAAAGCCAGTTCACGTCATCCATCGGCTTCGATCCCAGCGTGGCCGAGCTGCCCTACATCATGGAAGGCCGTGCCGGGCAGCCGTCCAGCAATGTGAAGCTGTATGACCTGGACAGCCGTCGTGGCATCGATGCGGACCTGGTGCAACACGCCCAGACCTTCATGCGCGACAACGCACGCGCTGGCCGCCCCTTCTTCTTGTATCTGCCGCTGGTGCACCTGCACTTTCCCACGCTGCCGCACCCGGACTTTGCGGGGCGTACCGGCGCGGGCGACTTCGCCGATTCCATGGTGGAAATGGATCATCGCGTGGGCCAGGTCATGGACGAGGTGGACCAGCTTGGCCTGGCCGAGAACACCATGTTCATTTTTTGCAGCGACAACGGCCCGGAATATCGTCGGCCCTATCGCGGCACGGCCGGCCCCTGGAGCGGCACCTATCACACCGCCATGGAAGGCAGCCTGCGCGTGCCGTTCATCATGCGCTGGCCGGGCAAGGTCAAGCCGGGGCAAGTGTCGAACGAGATCGTGCACGTGACGGACCTGTACACGACCTTGTCGCACATCGGCGGGGCCACCGTGCCCACCGACCGGCCCATCGACGGCATCGACCAGACCGATTTTTTTACCGGCGCGCGCCCGGACTCGGCGCGGCAAGGCTTTCTGTTCTACATCAAGAACGAATTGCGCGCGGTGAAATGGCGCGACTGGAAGCTGCACTTTTATTGGGAGCCCGAGGTCAACGAAGGCAAGGGCAAGCTGGAATCTCCGTATCTGTTCAACCTGAAACAAGACCCCAAGGAAGAAAGCGATATCTTGATTTTCAATACCTGGGTGCTGGGCCCGATGCTCAAGATGGTGCAAGCCTTCAACGCGTCTTGCGCGCAGCACCCCAACACCACCCCCGGTCGGCCTGACGGGGAATGAACGGCCCGCGATAGACGGCGCCAAGCACAAGGGGAAGTCATGAAATTCATCAGTCGTCGCGCCTTCACTCGTCGCGCCTACACTCGTCGCGCCATCGCGGGGGCGGGCCTGGCCTGCGCCGTGGCCTTGTCCGGGGCCGCTTCCGCTCAAGCCACGCTGCCCTGGCCGGGCAAACAGATCAACTGGATTGTGGGCTTCGTTCCCGGCGGCACCGCCGACGTGCTGACGCGGGTGGCCGCGCAAGACCTGGCGCGGCGCACGGGGCTGACGGTCGTGGTCGAGAACAAACCCGGCGCGTCCGGCGCCATCGCGCTTCAGATGGTGGCCCGGAGCAAGCCCGGCGACGGCTATCTGATTACCGTGCCTGGCCCGCTGATCTATCCCACGCCGCAGCCGGCCATCGGCAAGGAACTGGCGCCTGTGATGCTGATGGCGCAGGGGCCGATGGTGGTCGTCGGGCCGGCGCAGCACGCCTTGCCCGGATTGGCCGACGTGCTGGCCGATGCGCGCCGGCATCCTGAAAACTGGAGCTACGGCAGTTCCGGCAACGGCACCTCGCAACATCTGGCGGGCGAATTGCTGAATCAATACGCGGGCACGCACATCGTGCATGTGCCGTACAAGGGGGGCGGGCAAGCCGTGTCGGATGTGGCGGGTGGCCAGATTCCGCTGGCCATCCTGGGGTCGTCGCCGGTATTGCCGCAGATCAAGGCCGGCACGCTCAAGGCCTATGCCGTGACCACGCGCGCCCGGCTCGACGCCTTGCCCGACGTGCCCACCGTGGCGGAATCCGGCTTTGCGGGATACGAAGCCAGCCAGTGGTTTTCGGTGGCCGCATCGCCCGGGATCGACAAGGCGGTGCTGGACCAGTTGAACGCCGCCTTGCAGCAAACCGTGCAGTCCGCGGCGTTCAAGAGCGCGGTCGAGAACGCGGGCATGATTGCGGCGGGCGGCTCGCGCGCGGACTTGCAGCAGTTCATTGCAACCGACAGCGCCAAGTGGCAGAAGCTGCTGGACAGCGGAGCCATCAAGCTGGCGAACTGAGGCCGTTCGCCAAGCCGCAAGCGGGCGCAAGGCAGCGCCCGGTTGCGACTGCCGCGGTCACGGCCTAACGCTGGCCCCCTCCCGTGCGCGGCTTGATGGCGGACAGGCGGATCAGTTTGATGCCCCGCGCCGCGTGATAGCCGTGGATCTCCTTCACATCCAGCTTGCGCATGAATTCGATGGTGTCTGAATCGATCACCTGGCCGGGCACCATGATGGGAAACCCGGGCGGATACGGGATGACGAAGTTCGCGGATACCAGCTCCGGGCCATTGGCCAGCCGGTCGTCCAGGGTGGGGCTGGTCAAGGGCAGGTACTCGCATTCCGCCTCGTCGTACGCAGCAAAGAACGCGGTGCGCATGTCGCCTTCCGCCGTGCTGCTGGCGGGATTATCGCGATAGCCATCGTGAAAGCGGCTGAAGTTGGGCAAGCTGGGAACATCATGCATCAGCGCCTTGACCCTGGCGTCGAACTCCGGCCTGCCGGCGCCGTTGTCGGCGCTGAGGCGGGCGTCGACGGCCTCTGAAATCTCAAGCAGTACCTTGATCAACGCGGCGACATCACTGCGGGTGTTGTTGATATTGCTTTGCAGCAGCACGCTGTTGCGCGACGTCTTGTTCAATTGGATGTTGTATTTGGACGCCAGCAGATTCTTGAACGCCGTGCCATCGAACCCCGCCGTGCCGCACACCAGCGTGAGCCGGGTCGGGTCCAGGCAGAACTCGTCATCCTTCAGCGCTTTCACGGCGGTCAGCCAGTTGGCCCCGGGTTGCAGGTAGTCGACAAAGCCGGATGCGCGAAACCCGTCCGGAATCATTTTGTCGGCGCCCAGCACGCTGAAGTATCGGGAAATCAGCGGGTGGCTCGCGACTTCGCGGCGGATGGCCAACGCGACTTCGATCGCGCGCATCACCAGTTCATAACCTTCCAGCTCCATCTGGCGGCGGGCCACGTCCAGCGACGCGATGATCTGCGCATTCGGCGACGTCGAGGCATGGATGAACACGGCTTCGTGAAACGCGGAAATGTGATGCTCGTAGTCTTCGTCGCGAACCGCCACGATGGACCCTTGCCGCAGGCTGGACATCGATTTGTGTACCGAATCCGTTTCGTACACGCGTATCCGCATGGTTTCGGGGTTAGGCACCAGCTCACGCTCCAACAGGCGCGGGTCCTTCGGGTCCAGCTCGTCGCCCAGCTCTCGCACCTGCGCCTGCCAGGCGGCCGTGGCTGCCGGGTCGTCGCGCCATTGTTGCAAGGCGGCCGCCGCGCCCATGGCCGTGCGCGGGCGCAGAAAGGGCGACCACCGGGCAAAGCCGAACCAGGCTTCGTCCCACAAAAAGATCAGGTCCGGCTTGATGGCCAGGCATTCGGCCATGACCCGGCGCGTGTTGTAGATGTGCCCGTCGAACGTGCAATTGGTCAGCGTCACCATGGCGACCTTGTCCAGCCGCCCCTCGGCCTTCAGGTCCAGCAAAGCCTGTTTGATGGTGCGTAGCGGCACCGCCCCATACATCGAATATTCCGTCATGGGAAAGGCTTCGACGTACAGCGGTTGCGCGCCGGACAGCACCATGCCGTAGTGGTGCGACTTGTGGCAGTTACGGTCCACGATGACGATGTCGCCCGGCTTGGTCACCGCCTGATAAACCATCTTGTTGGAGGTCGACGTGCCGTTGGTCACGAAGTAGACGTGGTCAGCGCCCACGGCGCGCGCGAACTTCTCCTGCGCCACCTTGATGTTGCCCGTGGGCTCAAGCATGCTGTCCAACCCCCCGGTGGTCGCGGAGGTTTCGGCCAGGAACAGGTTCAGCCCGTAGAACTCGCCAAAGTCGCGGATCCAGTTGGATTTGATGATGGACTTGCCACGCGCGATGGGCAGGGCGTGGAACGTGCTGATGGGGCGGTTCGCATAGCGTTTCAGGTTGTCGAAATGCGGGGTGGCCTGGCGGTCGCGCACGCCTTCCAGAATGTTCAGGTGCACTTCCATGGGCTCTTCGGCCTCATAGAACACCCGGCGGATGCAGGCGGCGGCCGGGTCGCCGGCCAGTTGCTCGACCTTGCGATCCGTCAGCAGGTAGATATCCAGCTCGGGCCGGATGTTGGCGATGAAGCGGGCCAGCTTGACGCCCGCTTGCCGCGTGTCGTCCGGCTGCGTATCCAGATGCTGGTAGGCCGACAGAAAATCGCGCAGCAGCGGGGCCTCGTGGGTGGATGCAAAAGGCACGCCCTCGTAGATCACCACGGCTTCGATCTTGCCGTTCATGATCGTGGCAAGCAGGGCGTCTTCCACGCTGCCGACTAAAACGGGCTCATAGATCAAGCCATCGTCGGGTCGACGAAACTGACGGATCTCCTGGCATATGGCTGCCGTGCGCGAAGCCGACATCGGCGTGACGAACAGGGTTTCGAAATAGGGTTGACGCCCGCCGTTCTCGCCCAAGCCCGCGGGCAGGCGGTCGGGCGCGTCGTACGAGGCGTCCTCGGCCACGTTCCATTCGCCGGCGTCGTAGCGGTAGCTGCCCGACAGCATCGCATTGCTCATGCGCAGTATGAGGCGCGCCGCGCCCATGGCGTCGCCCTCGGCCAGGCGCTCGTCCAGCGCACGCAGCAGCTGCGCGCCGGGATAGGCAAAATAGGTTTCCATCGGGCGCAGCGCGGCCAGGGCCTCTTGCACGGCGGTGGCCGC